>CAYSFY010000243.1:764-5470 GCA_964430285.1 uncultured Desulfobulbia bacterium | reverse complement strand
CCCGTAGCGGCTGCGAGATGAAATCCCTGTTGGGCACTGTAACCGTGGAGCGAATTTCGCCGGATGCACCCGGCGGTCCGGACATCTCGACCAACTGCCTGCCGCCCGTAGCGGCTGCGAGATGAAATCCCTGTTGGGCACTGTAACCGTGGAGCGAATAAGGTGAGTGGTTCCGGCTATTTTTCGGTTGACACGAGTTTCCCAAACCAGGTAAAGAGTTTCTACAGGTTTGAATTGTGTCCGGGGCGGATACGTGCCCTGAATCCCTTGTCACCCCTTACCGCCCTCCCCCCCTCACCCACCCATCCGAACAGCACCCATAATGCCGGAGTTGCCTCTGGACCTCCTATCGTAGCCTGTTAGGTTCGTCGTAACTCCGCCCGGACAGGAGGCATACTGCCATGCTTACCGTGTATAAACGCGTTGACCACCAACTGCGGATTGTCGCTGACAATATGCCGATTCCAAAATCATGGATCCGTCTGGTCAATCCTACTCCGGATGAAATTCACTCGATTGCGCTGGCAACCAAGGTGCCGGAAGACTTTCTCAGGGCGGCCCTGGACGAAGAAGAACGTTCCCGTATCGAAATCGAGGACAACTGCCTGTTGGTCCTCACCAACTTCCCCATGCTCCGTGGGCCCGACATGTATGACACCCTGCCTCTCGGGATCATCCTGACCCCGGATCAGGTCATCACCGTCTCCCTTGAAGAGACCGAGATCCTGCCCGGCAACATTGCCGGTCCCGGTGCCCCAGCCTACTACAACACCGGGAAGCGCACCCGTTTCCTGTTTCAGATCCTCTATAAGACCGCCAAGGTCTATCTGCGCTACATCCATCAGATCAATCGGCAGACCGACGAGATTGAGCGCCATCTGCGCAAATCCATGAACAATGCGGAGGTCTTCCAGCTCCTCGACATGGAGAAGGGTCTCACCTACTTCACCACCGCGCTCCGCGCCAACGGTCTGGTTTTGGAACGGCTGCTGCGGCTCAGAAAGAACAACTCCCTGCAGCACCTGCTGCCCCTCTACGAAGAGGATGAGGATATCCTCGAAGACGCCATCATCGAAAACCGTCAGGCCCTGGAGATGGTGCAGATGTACTCCAACATCCTAAGCGGCATGATGGATGCCTTCACCTCGGTTATCTCCAACAATCTGAACCAGGTGATGAAACTGCTCGCCTCCATCACCATCCTCATCGCCATCCCCACCATGATCTCCAGCTTCTGGGGGATGAATGTGGGTGTGCCGTTTATGGATCAACGGGTCGGATTCTGGGGCGTGCTGCTGTTCTCCATGTCGCTCACCGGCGTGGCCGGGTATGTCCTGTGGAAGAAGCGCATGTTCTGAGGGTGCGGAGCCGGAGTGAACGGGTGGACCACCGTGTCCGCCCCTTACAGAGTCAGCGTTTGCCCCGGGGAGAGCACCACCACCCGGCAGGCGGTCGTGGCTTCCACCCTGGCGGCCCAAGCCACCGGGTCCTGGCGGATCACCGGGAAGGTGTCGTAATGGATGGGGACCACCATTCGTGGCAGGATAAACTCCACGGCGCGCAAGGCATCAACCGGCCCCATGGTAAAGTTGTCGCCAATCGGCAGAATAGCCAGATCCACTCCCCCTTCGCCAATCAATTTCATATCGGAAAATAGACCCGTGTCCCCGGCATGGTAGACACGCTTGCCTTCAATGGTCAGCAGCAGCCCGCAGGGGTTGCCGCCATAGCTGTTATCGGGCAGGGACGAACCATGCAAGGCCATGGTCAGTTGCAAGCGCCCCCAGGGGTAATCAAACCCTCCGCCAATGTGCTGGGCATGCGTCTTGGTCACCCCCTGCCGCGCCAACCAGTTGCAGATCTCGAAATTGGCCACCACCGTGGACCCGCAACGCTTGGCCATGGCCACCGTATCCCCGATATGGTCGCCATGGCCGTGGGTCACCAGGATATACTCCGCCTCGACCTGTTCGTGCCCCACTGGGGCCTTGGGATTGCCGCTCAAGAACGGATCAATCAACAGGGTGGTCGGACCGGTTTTGATCAAAAAACAGGCGTGTCCATACCAAGTAATCTCCATGGCCTCCTCCTCCGCTGTATTCCCCCCAACCCTGCCGCCGACAAGCCATGCCATCGGTCCACCTGGCCAGGGATGACTTTTCGGCGTCTGCCCCTTGTCCCCTCCCCTTAAGGAACATGCCTATCATAACGACATTTCCCGTCGTGGCAATCGAAAAAGAGGGGGGATCAAGCTGACGAAAGCGCTAGAATTCAATTGGCACAAATTGGCTTAAGAATATAATTAAACTACAGAATTCTTAACACTTAATTAGAGAGTTATGCCCTTGAATCAGATTGGTGAAAAGAGTATAAGGTGGGGGAGTGTTGGGTCAGGGAGTCCACAGTCGAACTCTCGCACTCGCTAAGAAGAAAAAAATTACGGCAGAAGAAATTTTCTGGTTGACAAGGGATTTCGCTTTGGATTAAGTACAACACACTATCACGGCGTGGTACTTTTCTCAGGCGCTGGCTAGACCACCAACCCGCTGGAAATGCCCCTAGAGATTCTTCACCAACACCCCCTGACGATTTGATCAGGTAGAAAAAAAGTTCTGGCGAACTCTCCCTTGATGCAGAACCACGGGGAGAAGAGAAGTATCATCTGGAAATATAGTCTGATTGATGCCTTTGGCTACATTTTGAGTTCCTCCAGGATGAAGTGGGTGTAGATCGTACCGGTTGCAAATCCGGCTCACTGTTCAGCAATTTAGCACAATTTAGTATGTGATTACGGCAAAAGCAATGTGGCAAATTGTCGCGGATGCCAATTCAACCTAAACGATTTTTTGTGGTTGGTCCAAGGGGCCAACCACACTTTAGAAATATTGAGCGGGATCAGGTAATAATTTAGTTATCAAGGGGGCAGAGACTCGTTACTATCTCATGGTGAGAATAGACAATAAGCCAATGTCCAATTCATCTAATACCGAACGGAGGGAACACATGAAGAAGAAACTTTTTGCTGCTTTTGCTACCATGGCCTTGGCTTTTACCGGCACCCAGGCCGCTAGCGCCTTGGAATTGAGCGGTGTTGCGTACGTTCAGGGACATGGTGGTCATATTGCCGTGGTCGACTTAGCCACCGGAGCCGTGGGAAGATACCAGCATGGCAAACCGTCGGACGCGGTCACCTTGAGCAAGGACGGCAAAACCCTGTACAACTTCTCTCTGGATGGTTTTGCCAAGGAGATTGATGTTGAGACCGGCAAGCAGAGTGAGTGGGCTCAGCTCGGCCAGAAACATTGCGGTTCCAATTACGCGCCGGACGGCACCATCTGGGTCTCCGACATGAAGGACGGTAAGGTCTACATCTATGACCCCAACACCCACAAGCTGGTGGACAGCTTCGAAGTTGCCAAATCCACCTGCGGCATCAACTTCTCCAAGGACGGCAAATACTGCTATGTCTCGGATATGCCCGGCGGTTTCATCGCCGTGGTTGACGTGGCCACCAAAAAGGTGGTCAGCAAGATCAACGGCGTCGGCAACTTCATTCATCGCGCCGAAGTCACCAGGGACGGCTCCGAACTCTGGCAGTCAGAGGGTAGCGAGTTGGCCGACGGCAAGGCCGTGGGTGTCGGCTATGCCGCGGCCGGTGGCACCCCGGGTGGCATCACCATCGTTGACCTGAAGACCGGCAAGGTGAAAGACTTCATTCTCACCGGCGGCAATCCCCATGACGTCACCTTTACTCCGGACGGCAAGTACGCCATCGCCGGCGTCCGCCAGATCCCGGAGCGGGACGACTCTGCCCTGGTGGTCATCAACACTGAGACCAAACGCATCGTCAAGATGTACTCGGCCTGTAAATCCTGTCACGGTGTACAAGAGGTGGAGATCGCTGAAGAGAAGGATGGCGGTCGTCCTTTCCTCTGCGGCGTTGATGTCGACTGGAACCGTAAGGCAATTGCCGCTGGCGTCGAGATGGAGACCAAGGCCCAGGCCCTGGGCAAGGTCAGCCCCGGTTGCGCCGAGCTGAAATAGGCTTGCCAGTTCGTTGCTAACTGGCTAGTATGCAAGGGGGGGGGGGAATTATCCCTCCCCCCTTTTTTTATGCGAGGAGCCCTATGGAGTGGAAGATTACCGCCTTGGCCCAGAAGAACCTGCGGCGCAAGGTATTTCGCAGCCTGGCCATCATTGCCGCCGTCATGGTGGTGGCGGCCACCCTGTTTTCCGTTACCACCATTATGGAGTCGGTGGAACAGAGCCTAGAACGGGGCACCGCTCGCCTTGGCGCCGACATCATGGTGGTCCCGGCCAAGTCCGAGACTGCCGCCCGCACGGCGCTGTTGACCGGCAAGCCGTCCGCCTTTTACATGGACAAGGCCCTGGTTGAGAAAATCGGCAAGATTCGCGGGGTCCGCAGCGTTACCAGCCAGATCTTTCTGAAGACATCCCCCTACGCCTGTTGCGATGTCAGCGATCTCTTCCTGATCGGCTTTGACCCTGAAAACGACTTCACCATCAAGCCCTGGCTGACCAACACCCTGGGCCGCCCCCTGGCCGCCGACGAAGTGATCATGGGCCGCGGCATCACCGCCTACACAGTAGGGTTCACCCTCACCTTCTTCAACCAGCCCTTCAAGGTGGTGGGGATGCTGGAGGAGACCGGCATGGAGTTTATCGACAACTCGATCTTCATCTCC
>CAYSFY010000243.1:0-754 GCA_964430285.1 uncultured Desulfobulbia bacterium | reverse complement strand
GTTTACCCCAGACCGGGTCTCCTTGTTCATTCAGGCCGACGTAGACGGCGTGAAGGCCATCGTCACCGACAGGATCATCGCCTCGGTGCGCAAGCAACTCTTTATCCTGTTAAAGAGCGTGCTCTCGGTCAGCGCCATCCTCTGGATCATGGCCCTGCTCCTGGTCGGGGTGGTTTTTTCCATGATTGTCAACGAGCGACGACGGGAGTTGGGGATCTTCCGGGCCATGGGCGCTCAAAAGAGCCACCTCTTCCGACTCATCATGCTGGAGGCGGCCATTCTCTCTATTATCGGCGGCGCTATCGGCATCGGCCTGGGAGGCGGGGTCCTCTTCATGTTCAAGGATGCCATTTACACCAGCCTCAACATCCCCCATCTGTGGCCCAACACCATGCGCTTTGTGGGCTTGGTCAGCTTCTGCATGCTCCTCTCGCTGCTGACCGGGATCATTGCCGCCCTGGGACCGGCCATCCGCGCCTCCATGTTGGAGCCCTACGAGGCCATCCGGGGCGGAGAGTAGTAGCGAATTACGCATTGGGAATTACGCATTACGCATTGACATAGGAGCCCCACCGTGATCGAGATAGAGCACCTCAACAAGGTTTACCCCATCGACGGCACCCCTTTTAAGGCGGTTGACGATATCAGCTTCTCCATCAAGCAAGGGGAGTTCCTCTCCATCCTGGGCCACTCGGGGAGCGGCAAGACCACCCTGCTCAACCTGATCGGCGGCCTCACCAAGCCCAACAGAGGG
>CAYSFY010000242.1:0-5509 GCA_964430285.1 uncultured Desulfobulbia bacterium | reverse complement strand
CCGCGGTCGAAGTGTGACAACCCACGCAGTTCGTATCGGCCTGTATCATTGCCGTATGATTGGCGGCAAGCTTGCCTACGGCGGCGGTATGACAATGGGCGCAGTCAGCTGCCGCAGCGTATCCACTCTTGGAATCATGGTGGATCACTCCTGCGCTCAAGCCGAGTTTCGTGATATGACAATCCACACAAGAAGAGGCATTGGTAGCGCCAATGGCGCTGCCGTCAACACCGTAGGCCGGGTCACCATCCATACGCGCACCGCCGCCGGCAGGATCCACATGACACATGCCGCAGGTCCCGTGGATCTCCATGACGATACTTGTCACCGTGTTGTTGGGGTCGTGGCAGGTTGCGCAGTTCCCGTCCCAGGCAAAGCTCGTGTCATCATGACTTCCACCTTTAAACCCGTCCTGATGCTTATGGCATGACATACAATTACTATTTATGCGTGAAGTGTGCGAATCCGCGCCGGATGGCATGGCGCCATCACTGGTGAAACGGGTCGTTGCCGTATGACAGACCTGACAAACGCCTGTTGGGTTGGCTGCGGCCTCAACAAATCCGCCCTTGGGCTCAAAAAACTTTACCGGCTTGGCATTGATGCTATCCCGAATCAAATCCCCGTAAATGAGGCCAAAGGTATTGCATGAGGCTGAATTCTGTTCTTGAGTCAGCGGATTGATGTAGTTGGGGTCCACGGCATTGCTGTCGAGTTTCCCCTTAACCACGACTTGTGTGGTAGTGGCGGAGAGGATGAGGAAGGTATTGGCAGTGGCAGTCTTATCGTGAACCAGGATCAAGCCGCGGTTGGGATGGGAGACACTCTTGTTGGCCCAGTCAGGATCGTTGGCCAAGGCGCCAACCGCCGGCCAATTGACGTTTGTCGTCGCATTGGCATAGTCAATCGTGGTTTGGTCAAGGGTGCCGTTGTAGCTAACCCCGGAGACCGTACCGGTCACTAAATAGGGCTCGGTGGCAGACCCCGCCCATTTGAGCTGATCTTGGTAGTGAGGATTATGACACGCCATGCAGCCAACCCCCCACGTCCCATGCAGCGTCGAGTCCATGATTGTCGACGAATGGGTCAGAGCCTTAGGCCCTGATCCGGAGCCGCTATGACAGGTCATGCATGCCGCATCGACAATCCCCGTGTGATCGGGATTGGTGCTCTGGGTGGAGGGAGAGTACTGCCACCATAGAGAATAACTATGGCAAGTCGAACACTTAATCCCGTTGGTTTCGTTGTGCGGGGCATCGATAACCGATGCCTGACCAACACTCGCTGCGAACAAAACCACGAGGCTACAGAGTAAGGTTTGCAGTCTCTTCATCATGACTCTCCATATTTAATTGATTAATAAAATTATATAATAATCTTGAATTATTCATGTATTACAACAAAAGCTATGAACTACGAATGACAGGCATAAAAAAAACCGGTCAGGAAGGAAGCGATGCCGGCTTGATGAGTGTAGAAAATCCATAGATTTTTAATTTAAAGCAAAAATCGAGCCATCAACCGACCTTCACGGCGATGGCGAATTCCCCTAATCACTTCATCCGCCAACGATCAAGTCGAAATAATTAAATAAAAAATAGAAAAACAATGAAAAACAATTGCACGGAATCGCCGAGAGGAGAGAAAAAAATTATTCATCTCAAAGCCTGAAGGGGGTTGATCTCACCTATAGGGATAGGCATTTAACCCAGCAGATGGGTCATTAGACCGCTAACCAGGGGAACCGGTAGTCAGGGCCAGTTCGACACGATACCAACCTGACTCATAAATCTATACCAGCCAAATTCTCGACGCGGAACAGCCCAGCCCACCTTGTCTTTTAATAATTTATGGCTATTTGCTTCTAACTTATCTATATTCAAAAAGTTTTTAATGAGGTCCTTTTGGGGAGAACAAATATCTCTGTACACGGGCTATACCATCGCAAAATTCACCCATAATTACGGTTGGCAAATTTTTTGCTAGTGCATGAAGGTCCCACTGCCGTCATTATCACGGACAGCCTCGCCAACACCCAAGGACCATAGCTAATCATTAAATATGCGCTACCGCAAGGGCCAAATCCATTCAATTCACTTACCCCTAACCATCTGGCACGAGATGGTCTGCCATTGCCGCCGCAAACTGCAAGGAGACTACCTCCCGGGAGAAGGCCAATCGCCCAAGGCCTTTGGCCTCCTCGGCGGCAAGGTTGCCGGCGCCGTCATGACCATCGAGAGTGTTATTCCGTTACTCAAGAATGCCCGCGATTGCGGTAATCAAAAGTGCGTTGTGGATAGCGCCATGCACCTCCACGCCATCCCCTCGGAGACCCCCTTCGACCAACGGGGCTGGGTGGCGGAAGCGGCGGAACTCGACACCGCACTCACGACCTTGCAGACCCAGGGCGTCAGGCTGGTTGGCAACTACCATATGCACCGGGTGGCTTGGAGCCATGACCTCTTGCGCGACACACCGACGGAGCTGGACACCATCCTGGGGGGCGACAGCCGAATGTTTATGTTCATCATCTCCATGGTTGACCCGGAGGTCCCCAGAATACGCGCATTTTTCGAAGGAATCAAAGACCTTGAATTACCTGTTCAAATCATTTAATCTATTTGTTTTTGACAATCGAGTGTGTGGCAGCATAACGCCCCGTTACCCCAGGATGCTCTACCCATAATCAACATTTGCGACAGGTTGAACGGCACTGCCGATAATTGAACTGCTGAATCTTGTTTATGGCTTGGCACTGACGACTCTTTCCACTGCCCCGCCATGCCACCGTATCCACCCCAGTGCCCTACCCACCTATTACCTGCCCCTTCGCCAACATGAGTCATCGTTATACGATCATCGTGCTCTTGCTCATCGGCCTCGGGGTGGCTGTCCCCACCCAGGCAGCTACCATTGAGGGCATCGTTCTGACCGACAAAGGTCCGGCGACTACCCCATTGGTGCAGGCCTACCCTACCTTTACCGATCTTCGTCAGCAGACCCATGCCATTGTCTCTACCCCCGGTGCCAAACCAGGACTGTACACGCTTGAACTTCCTCCCGGCAAATATTATCTGGTCGCGAAGAGCATTGAGCACGGTCAGCCCCTTTTTGCATACCACGGTTTAAATCCGATCACCATAACCGACACCCGGCAATGGATTCCCTTTTTTGTCCTACCCGTGCATTCTAGCCAATGCGAGGCCGGATTCCAGGGGATCGGCGGCCGAATCTTATACAAAGGCATACCCGTCACCAGCGGCAGTGTGTCGGTGTACACCCTGGAAGATGAACCCTTCCGCGGCATGGGGGTGTTGACCAACAGCATTACCGAGGATGGCAGCTTCTGGTTTGATCTGGCCCCGGGCAACTATGTGGTCGTAGCCCGCCAACGGCAAGATAATGCCGCCATCGGACCGCTCAAAAAAGGGGACCTCTTCTGCTACTCGGCGGCCAACCCCATTGCGGTCCCTCCGGCCAATGCCTGCCAAGTCGACCTGCTCTGTTACCCCCGCGACAACCTGGACCGCTATCTGAGCCAGGATGCCCAAGATCCAAGAGGAAAAAAACAGACCGCGCGCCGTGATGCCTCCCTAGAGCATGCCTCCATGCAGCAGACCGGCAAGAACGGAGAGAAAGGCCCTGCCTCCATTATTGCCGGGCGCGTCACCACCCTTGACGACATCCCCATGCCCGGCCTGATTGTCTCCGCTTACCCCGCCGACGACCTGCCGCTCTTTCAGATGTACATCCTCCGCTTCAAGTCGGACTACCTGACCAGGACCGACGCGAATGGCTTTTTTCGTTTAGTACTCAAGCCCGGGTCCTATTATATTGTAGCGCGCGAAAAGGTTGGCGATGCCCCGAACGCCCAAGAGAACTACGGGATCTATGAAGGGAACGCCAACCACAGCCTGACGGTCAAGAGCGGGGAGAGCCTCAGCGGCATTCATCTCCTCGTTGAACCGATCATGCCCTAACCTGTTAACGATGATGCGCTCGCCAACCCCCATAAACATGTTAATGTCGGGACTACCACCATTCCCCATGCGCTGGTCGCAGGCCACTAGTCCCCGGACATGGCCCCATCAACTCCTCTTCCCTATTGCGAAGACGCGCATGCCCCCCCCTGCTCTCTCCTTGATCATGGCCCTGCTCTGCTGGCTACTTACCCCGTCAGCAACATACGCGGCAGCACCCGCCATTGGCAACCGTGTCCTCCAGCAGGACACGGCATGGTCAGGCACCGTCACCATTGATGGGGTGGTCGTGGTCGGTCGGTCTTCCACCCTAACCATCAAACCAGGCACCACCATCCTCTTCAAGCGCCGCGATCAGAACCATGACGGCATCGGTGACTCGGAGCTCCGAGTCCTCGGGAGGCTTACCGCCATAGGCACGGCAGAGCATCCCATCGTCTTCAAATCCGCTGAGGCCAACCCCGCCCCCAAGGACTGGTCATACCTCCTCATCTTCACCTCCGGCAAGATAACCACCCTGGAATATTGCCAATTTCATGACGCCTTTTCCGGCCTCCAAGTCCACTTTTCCACTGCCAACATCAGTAATTGCCTGTTCACCAACAACCATGAGGGCCTCCGCTTTGGCAGAGCGAAACTGACCCTACGCCACAGCCAGATCACCCAGAATCATATCGGCGTCCGCTTCACCCGCATGGAAGGACCGGTGGAGATTGAGCGCAATGAGATCAGCGACAACCAGATAGGGATCTTTCTGGTGCCCTCCGGCCAAAACATCGTCGACTTCTTTGAGCCAGGCCGCACCGGCAAACCCTGGAATGAGGGCCATCTGGAGATCTCGGCCAATAATATCCGCGTTAATAGCGATTACAATCTCAAGCTCGGGGCGAAACAGCTCTGGGATCTAAAGATCACCAACAATTGGTGGGGGCTTGCCAAACCGACCGAGGTGCAGCAGACCATCTTTGACCGGCAGCAGGATCCCGACCTTGGCCGCGCCATTATCGCCCCCATGGCTGCCGGCTCCATTGCTGATGCCGGCATCAGACAGAGACCCGCCAGCCCCCATGAGTAAAGCCGCCCCCAGTTCAACCACCATGGTCTTTGCCTACACCGACCCCGAGGAGCAGTTCAACGGCTGGCTGGTGATCGACGGCACTCAGCACGCCCTGTGCGCCGGCGGCATGCGCGTACAACCGGGCCTTACCCGGGAGCATGTCATGGCCATGGCCCACAACATGACCATGAAGATGCGGATCTGCGGCCTGCCGATTGATGGCGCGAAATGCGGTATTGACTACCCCCCCCACGGACCCGGCAAACGGGCGGCCATGACCAGGTTCATGGCCGCGATCAAGCCCTATATCGAAGAGCGTTACTCCATGGGCCCCGATCTCAACACCACCATGGATGAGCTGGAATCCATTGCCCACGAATTGGGCATCCCCTCGGTGAAGATGGCCATTGCCAAGGCCCAGGGCCTCACCATGACCACCTTCCTGACCCGCTATGCCCTCCTCTGCCGCCCA
>CAYSFY010000241.1:2657-5555 GCA_964430285.1 uncultured Desulfobulbia bacterium | reverse complement strand
CCAATGTAATTTCAATGTGTTACGGGGCGTGCCAGCGTCGGTTGAGCCGTTTTTGCGCAACCGACAAAGGTAATTTGTCGTAGCGACTTGGGTTCTGTGGGTAAGATCCACCAACATACATTGGCAGGCCCATTGGTCAAGACAAAAACATGGCTCACTGGCCGAGGTGGAGTGTTCCGCGCGACTGTGGCGCTGCCCAACGGTGAGCGGGAGATCACTGTTCGGCAACGATCTCCCAGGTGTTGTCGTTTTTGCGCAGGACCAAGGATTTTGCGGTGGTTTCGGAGAAGTTGGAAGAGGTGTACACCTGGGAGAAGCGGACCGTGAGCAGCGGACCAGCCGCGGACTTGGTGATCGTAGGCTTTACGAACCGCACTTTGATCCACTGCTTACCGTGGTTGATTCTCCTCTTGTCGGCCAGCCAGCGGTTGCGGTCCCGGCTGGCGCTCTTAAAATCCGCGGCATAGAAGGCCCCGAAGTGTTCCATGTCACCCCGGGGACCGGCCGTGGCCTCCCAGGCCCTACGCCATTCGTCCAAGAAACGGACAATCTCTTCAGAGTGCGCGGGGGCCTGGTCCGGGAGAGGCGTTGCCGCCCTCTGCGGGGGAGCCTGGTCCGGAGGTGAGGCCACCGCTGGCGCCACCGGCAGGGGCGCGGGTGGGGTGGCCACCGGGGGCGCCGCCTCCTCGGTCACCGGAGGGGCAAGCGGTTTCGCCTCGCCCCCCTCTTGGCCAGGCAACACCCGCAGGTACTCACACTCCGGCAGCTTTTTGCCGACCCCCTCCTGCAACAGGACCGGGGCCTCAACCCATTTGAAGCCGCGTTTGGCCATGGTGTTCAAGGTCAGCAGGTTTTCGGTGCCCGCTTTCTGGGTCTCCGCAAAGGAGGCGGAGCAGAGGGTGCGGCCGGTTGCGGTATGGAGCAGACGATATTGGAAGGCCACGGAGGCCGGGCTCTGCGCGCTGTAGTCGCCGCCCTGCCGTTCGCGATAACGGGAGAGGCCCCACACCATCACCGCCTCGGCCCCCACCTCCTTGCCAATGGCCAGGGCTTGGGCCATGGGGCTGGCGTTGTAGTTCTTGGAGTGGACATCCACCTCCTCGGCACTCAGCAGATGGACCTTGGGGTTGGCGCTTAAGGCCTCGGCCACGACCTGGTCCAAGGCGGCCACGCCATCCGCCATCGCTTTGCGCATCCGCGGCGTGGGCGGTGCTTCGCCGCTGTCGCTCATCACCCCGGCAGGCAAGACGGCGATGGTCCCCACCGTCTGGGGCAGGTTGTCGGTTTCCGGGGGGGCGGCCTGACGGACGCAGGCGGAGGCCAGCAGCAGAAGGAGAACGATGGCGTAGCGCATGGGGGACCTTGGGGTAAGGGTTAGGCGAGGGGGTCTCGCGGACAATGGTGGTTAGGATTAAATGATGGGATTAGCGACCGCGCTCTTCGCGCTCCATGGCCTGAAAGCGGCGCATGAATCGGCGGTCGATCAGGTCCTTGGCGCGGAAGGCCAAGGCACCGGCCATGGTCAGCCACCCCTTGTGCAGCACCCCTTGCCCCTCCCCCAGGTTGAAGATCAGGAGGTAGTTGCCCCCCGGCTCAAATGGGAGCAAGGGCTCGCCTGCCAGGGCGGCCACGAGGTTGTGGCTGAGGATCGGGTTCTGGCGCACGGCGTAGACCCCGACCTTATCCAGGGGTTGCTCGGCAAAGGAGATGCAATCGCCGCCGCCGAAGATCCGGGGGTGATCGACCGCCTGCAGGAAGCGGTTGACCAGGAGGCCGCCGTCGCTGCCAATGGTCAGGCCAGATGCGTGAAAGAGGGGGCTGGGGCGAATCCCCGGGGCCAGGAAGATGAGGTCGGCGCGGGTGGCGCCAGCGGCGGTGACCACCTCGCCGGGCCGGATGGCGGTCACCCGCTGGTCCACGATCTCGATCCCCCGGGAGGTGAGGGAGGCCAGCACCCTGCTCCTGACCCCTGCGGGAAAGCGGCCCATCAGTTGGCGGCCGGCAAAGATCATGATCCGCGGGGGGTGGAGGCCGGGGCGACGGGTCAACTGCCTGAGGTTGCCGGCGATCTCGGCGGCGGAGGGGCCGCCGCCGGCAATGGCGATGGTCACGGGGCGCGCGGCGGCCAGCTCCAAGACCCGATCACGGGCCACTGCCAGCCGTTCGATGGGCTTGACCGGGAAGATGTCGGCCGCGCCCGGCGGGGCGAGCTCCTCGCTCACCTGACTGCCGGTGTTGCAGGAGAGGACGTCGTAGCCGATCTCTTGGCCCGAGGCCAAGAGGATGGTCTGCTCGCTGGCCTTGATGCGGGTGACCCGGTCGAGGATAAAGTGCCCCCCCTGTTGCTCCACCACCTGTTGGGTAGCGAAGCGGATCTCCTCGGCGCGGTAGGTGCCGCCCAGCATGCCGGGGCCCATGCCCGAGTAGTAGTGACAGGGGGAGGGGGCGACCACGGTCACCCGGTGGCCCTGGCCGATGAGGGCGGAGATGCCGGCCAGGGTCATCAGGTGGGCGTGGCCGCCTCCGGCCAAGACAAGGTGGCCCATACGCCGCTGGCCTACTTGTTGTCGTGGGTAAAGGTAAAGACCCGTTTCTTGCCGTCGTCCAGCTTGGTGCCGACCTCAAAGCCGTACCTCCCAGGCGCGGACAGATCGACGTCGGTACCGAAGCCATCACCCATGAGCATCATCTTCAGGGGTGCGCCCTTGCTCCCGGCGGGCGGGGTGACCTTGAGGGCGGCGGCCCCCGCGGTCAAGGGCTTGCCCTCTTTCATGTCGGTGAACATGACCATCAGATGGTGGGTCTCCTTCATGCCGTGCTTGGCCATGGCCTCGCGGACATCGTGCAGGTCGGCCTTGGCCATGACGTAGAACGCGCCGCGCGGGCGGACGCAGCTCA
>CAYSFY010000241.1:784-2647 GCA_964430285.1 uncultured Desulfobulbia bacterium | reverse complement strand
CATGACCCCGTCCTGGTGGGCGGCCGGCAGGGAGATGGTCTTGGCGTCCTTGCCGGGCATCTCCATGGTGGCCATGTCGTGATCCATGGTGGCCATGTCGTGGCCGGCCCACCCCCGGGCGACGGGCAGCAGGAGGGCGGAGCAGAACAGAGCGGTGATGAGGGTACGTTTCTTCATGGTGATCTCCTGATTACGGATGGGTTGAAATAATTGTTACGCGATGAACCGGTTGCCGCGCCCCCGAGCCTGCATCAACTCTTCCCCCCGTCACTGTGGGAGCTAAGGCTTACGGCAAGCCTCACTTTAAGCCTTGACCCTGTTCGAGGCAAGGGAATATTCCGGCAAGCCTACCACAATGAAAACTCCAAGGTCCGACTTCGAACCTGCCCCTCGCCCGTAGGGGCGACCCGCTGGGTCGCCCTCCCCCACCCCTTTTGGTGAACCCCAATGGGCGAGGCACCGCCTCGCCCCTACAGCAGGCAACACAACCATCACAAACGGCTAAAACCCAGGGAGGCCGCGAGTTTCGCGTTTGCAATTTCACCTTCGTGGGTATTGAGGGCGCTCCTGATCACCGGGTCCGCGACAATGGCCTCTTCCACCCCCAAGGCCGCCAGCAGCTTGACATAGGGGAGGGTGGCGTTGGTCAGGGCGATGGTCGAGGTGCGGGGGTAGGCGCCCGGCATATTGGCCACGCAGTAGTGGACGATGCCATCGACCACGAACACCGGGTCATCGTGGGTGGTGGGGCGGCTGGTCTCCACGCACCCCCCCTGGTCCACGGAGACATCGACGATCACCGCGCCCGGTTTCATCATGGCCAGCATCGCCCGGCTGATCAAGATGGGGGTCTTGCCCCCCGGCACCAGCACGGCGCCGATCACGATATCCGCGTCCACGATCTCCTCATCCACGGCATGGGCGGAGATGGGGAGGGCCTTCACCCGGCCGCGGAACAGCTCATCCAAGCGTTGCAACTCGGCGGCGTTACGCATCAGGACCACGGTCTCCATCCCCAGCCCCACCCCCACCCGGGCGGCGTTGCTCCCCACCACCCCGGCACCCAGGACCAGGAGCTTGCCCGGCTTTACCCCACTCACCCCGGTGGGCAAGACTCCGGAGCCGCCCTTGAATTTCTGCAGGTGGTAGCTCCCCATCAGGGTCGCCATGCGGCCGGCCACCTCGCTCATGGGGGCGAGCAGCGGCAGGCGGCCGTCCCGCTCCAGGGTCTCGTAGGCCAGGGCCGTCACCTGGCGGGCCAGCAACTCCCGGGTGAGTTCGGGGTTCGGGGCCAGGTGCAGGTAGGTAAACAGGGCAGCCCCCTGACGGAGGAGGTGGTACTCCCGGGGGAGCGGCTCCTTGACCTTGACGATCAGCTGGGCCTGGCCAAACACCTCCTCCCGCGCCACGGGCTCGGCCCCGACCTTGGCGTACTCGCCGTCGCTAAAGCCGCTACCCACTCCGGCACCAGTCTCAACTAGCACCCGGTGACCATCCGCCACCAGCTCCCTGGCCCCGGCCGGGGTGATCCCCACCCGGAACTCCTCGACCTTGATCTCCCGCGGCACCCCGACAATCATCCTCTTCTCCTTATTGATAGCAATGTCGTCTCCAAAACCGACCTCCGTTTCACCCGTGGAAAAGGCGATTTTTTTCGCCCCCCCCACCTCCGCCCCAGACGCCCCCCTCCGTGCGGAGACGAACGCCCAAGACCCTGCTTCTTCTTATAGATGTGTCGGATGGTTGCGTCAAGGCTGCATCCGTTTTCCTCAAGCCGGGGCAGGTCATGCACGCCGACAACTTTGTACTGCCATGCAATCCATGGCAATACCTCCGAGAAAGAACCATCCACAAACATTTTCC
>CAYSFY010000241.1:0-774 GCA_964430285.1 uncultured Desulfobulbia bacterium | reverse complement strand
GGATCCTATGACCTCATGGCAATGATCCAGTCGCCTTGTTTCATGCTCCATTACCTCCAGGCGTTTTGCTCACGGGCGTGGGCAGTGGAGCGTTATTGGCAACCAGGACTGGAACAGGGTAAAATCGTTGTCGGTGGTAAAAATGGGGATTTTGTGGCGGATGGCAATGGCGTAAAGGAGGAAGTCGGTGTTTGCGCCCTGGACTCCCTTGCCGCGACAGAGATTGAAGGCATCGGCGGCAGACTCGTAGTCGCGGGGGGTCAATTCAAGGTCAGGGAAGGCACGCAGACTATTACGCAGTTTCTGGAACTGGGGGGGTGGCTTTTGATGCCGGAGAGGAGTTCTTGACGAACCGGGCCGATCATCTGGACCCGCACCTCCGTGATCAACTCCTTCAATTCGGTCACCACCGAGCCGTCAACAGGCGGATGCCGACGGAGTGCGATGGACCACACGGACGTATCGACCAGGATCTTCACGGTTCTTTTCGTTGTGCCTTGTAGTCGAAGTCGGGATCGTACTCTACCGAATGGAACAAGCTGATGATTGCGGACTGTTTACGGCGTTGGATATACTCCGCAAGTGCCTCGTTCACTACCGCCTTCTTGGTGGCATGTTTGCCCACGATGCGGGCTTCCTCAAGTAATTTGTCGTCAATAGCCAGATTGGTCGCCATAATGCGCCTCCGTTACACATATTTTTACACCGTGCAGTGTGTAAGTCAAGGGGGAGCTAAGTGTGACGTTTCGCAAAAACCGCTCAATCGCCGTTGGC
>CAYSFY010000240.1:0-5578 GCA_964430285.1 uncultured Desulfobulbia bacterium | reverse complement strand
CTCGGCCAGGTTGATGTTCTTCAGGCGCTGGAAGGTGTAGACCAGGGAGGATTGCTTGATGAAGTCGCGGACATTGCGCTCCTGGGAGCCGGGGAAGACCATTGCCGCCGTGGGATAGAGCTTTTTGGCCGCCACCATGGCGGCCATGGCGTCGAAATCGGCATTGAGATGGGTGGTGATGATGTCCATGGCGGCTGGTCAAGGGCTTTAAATGGTAAGGGTGGCGGCACACGCAAAGCATAGACCAAAAATCAGCGACCGGCAACCGCGATCGTGGTATCCTCTGTTTTCAACGGCCTTCCGTGGCGCGGGGATGAGTTGTCCCGGGGGGCTCGGCAAGAACTTGACGGGGTTCAAGGTTGTAGGTATATGATTGACCAACAGTGTGCTCCCCCTCCCTTTGCGGGAGGGGGTTGGGGGTGGGTGAATGGACAACCTGCCGGGCAGCTGTAGGTCGGGTTACGTTTCATCAACCCGACACTCAAGCTGTTGGGTTACACCCCACAAGGGGGTGCTGAACAGAGCGGCAAAAAAACGCACTAACCCAACCTACACTTTTAGGGATGCGGCCAGACAGGGCGCATTCACCATTGGTGTCAAGTACGCCATACCAGAATCGTTCGTGCAAATTTCTCATCGCTTACCACGGAATCAACATCAAGAGAGGATTACGATGAACAAACCATTATTGACCTTGGTCATGATTACTGCCTTTACCCTGCGGGCCCCGCTGGCGGATGCCGGCACCGAACCGGTATCCCTGACCATGCAGCAAGCGATCCGCCTGGCGGTGGAGAATAATCTCGATGTGCGGGCCGAACTCTATAACCCGGCCCAATTCGAGGCCCAGATCCAACAAAACCTTGCCATCTACGACCCGATCTTCAGCGCCCAGAGCGGGGTCACGGATATCACCGACGGCTCTCCCTCCCTGTTGGGTCCGGACCCCATCAGGAATCAGGCCTGGCAAGTCAACGCCGAGTTGAGCCGGCTCTTCCCCACCGGCGCCATCGCCAGCGTCGGTTTTGATAACGCCCTGTACAGCAACAACTCCTCTACCCTGTTTCACAACTACTGGCAGACGGGCCTGGGGGTCACCATCAGCCAGCCGCTGCTCAAGGGGTTCGGCAGGGAGAACACCGAGGCCGCCATCAACATCTCCCGGCTCTCTAAATCCGCCTCCTGGGAGCGGTTTAACGACCGCCTGCTGAGCACGGTAGCCGAGGTCCACCGGCAGTACTTCACCCTCTACAATCTGCGCGAGCAACGAGAGGTGCGCAAGGTCTCCCTGGAGCTGGCGCAAAAGATCCTTGCCGAGACCAAGAGCCGGGTCGATGCCGGGGTGTTGCCGGCCATGGAGATCTTGAATGCCGAGTATGGCGTTGCCGCCCGGGAGAAGGAGGTGCTGGATGCCGAACAGGCGGTGCTGGACCAGAGCGACACCCTGGGGGTCTTGCTCCAGCTCCACGGCCAGGGCAAGATCACACCGGTTGACTCCCCCCGCCACGACGCCATGGTGGTGGATGCCGACCAGGCCATCAAACAGGCCTTGTCCACCCCCGCCATTCGCGAGCAGAAGAAGAACCTGGAGATCACCAAGCTGCAGAGCCGCATCTACGCCAACAAGACCAAACCGGATCTGGCCTTGGTCGCCTCCAGCAACATGGGGGGGCTCGACCGCAACTATGGCCGCGACCTGGAGAAGGTGGGCTCCTTAAGCTATCCGGCCTGGCAGCTCGGCCTGAACCTCTCCTACCCCTTGGGCAACAACGCGGCCGAGAACGCCTACCGCCAGAGCCTGCTCAAGAGTGATCAGACCGCCCTGCGGATCCGCGCCTTGGAAGAGCAGGTGACCAACGCGGTCAAGGCCGCCATCCGCGCCATTGATACCGGCGGCAAGCAGATGGTGGTGGCCAACCGTGGCGTCGCCTACGCCGAGGAGCGCTTAAACTCCTTCATCCGCAAGAACGAGGTGGGGCTCGCCACCACCCGGGAGGTGCTGGAGGTGGAGAACGATCTGGCCCAGGCCAAGAACAACCGCATCGCCGCCGTGGTCAACTACGACCTGGCCATCAACCGCCTGTGGTCGGTGACCGGAGAGCTGCTGGCCAAGGAACGGGTGCGGGTGGACGAGGGGGCGGCGGATGATCTCTACCTGAAGAGCGCGCGATGATCAACACCGCTTCCCTGCGTTTGGCCCCGTGGCTGGGGATGCTCCTGCTGCTGATCTTGATCCCCGGCTGTTCACCCAAGAAAGAGGAGAAGAAGAGCAAGGCCCAGCCCCCGGCCTTGGTGGCGACAACCACCGCGCGGCTGGGCGACGTGCCCATCGAGATCAAGACCTTCGGCACCGTGGAGCCCTCCCAGAGTGTCACCATCAAGAGCATGCAGAGCGGCGAGTTGACCCGGGTGGCCTTCCGGGAGGGGGATGAGGTGGCAGAGGGGGCGTTGCTCTTCGAGATCGACCCGCGTCCCCACGAGGCGGCCTTGAACAAGGCCCTGGCCTCCCAGGCCAGAAACCGCGTTATCCGCGACAATGCCCGCAAGGACTATGCCCGCTACTCGCGGCTGGTCAAGGCGGGGATCGTCACCCAGGAGCAGGCCGAGGCCTACCGCACCCGGGCCGAGACCGCGGAGGCGGACCTGGTGGCGGATCAGGCCCTGGTGGAGAGCGCCCAAACCCAGCTCTCCTACTGCACCATCAAGGCCCCCATCAGCGGCCGGGTGGGGGCACTGGCCGTGGACCGGGGCAATGTGGTCAAGGCCAATGACACCACCCTGGTCACCATCAATCAGCTCACCCCCATCCGCGCCACCTTCACCATCCCCGAACAGCAGCTCTCCGTGGTCAAGGAGCGGTTGACTCACCAGGCGCTCTTGGTCCGGGCCGAGATCCCCGGGAGTGCCGGTGCCGCGGAAGAGGGGCAGGTCTCCTTTCTGGACAACGCCGTTGACCCCGCCACCGGCACCATCAGGCTGAAGGCCGAGTTTGCCAACCGGGAAAAGCGCTTGTGGCCGGGGCAGTATTGCACCCTGACCATGACCCTGGAGGTCAAAAAGGGGGCGGTGGTGGTCCCTACCCAGGCCTTGCAGACCGGGCAGACGGGACAATTTCTGTTCGTGGTCAAGCCGGACCACACGGCCGAGGTCCGACAGGTGCTCCCCGGTCCGGTCCATCAGGGGGATACCGCTATTGACCAGGGGCTCGCGGCCGGGGAAGAGGTGGTGATCGACGGCCAGATGCGGGTGGTCCCCGGCGGCAAGGTGGAGATCAAGGGGGCCAAGGGTAAGGGGCCACAGGGCGAGGCGGCCCCGGCCAAGGGACCGGCCAAGGCGAGCGCTAAGGGCGGGGCCGCCGGGCGATGAACCTCTCCGAACTCTGTATCCGGCGGCCGGTGATGACCTCCCTGGTCATGCTGGCGGTGGTGATCTTCGGCCTCTTCGCCTACCAGTTGCTGCCGGTGAACGACCTGCCCAGCATCGACTACCCCACCATCCAGGTCTCCTCCACCCTGCCCGGCGCCAGCCCCGAGACCATGGCCTCGGCGGTGGCCACCCCCTTGGAACGGCAGTTCTCCACCATCGCCGGCCTTGACGCCATGAGCTCCACCAACGGCCAGGGGGTCTCCAGCATCACCCTGAAGTTCACCCTGGAGCGGGACATCGACGCCGCGGCCCAGGACGTGCAAGCAGCCATCTCCAAGGCGGCCCGCCAACTGCCGGAGGACATGCCGAGTCCGCCCTCCTACCAGAAGGTCAACCCGGCGGACTCGCCGGTCCTCTACCTGGCCTTGAGCTCGCCGACCCTGCCCTTGTCCCAGGTCAACGAGCTGGCCGATACCGTCATCGCCCCCCGCATCTCCATGATCAACGGGGTGGCCCAGGTCCAGGTCTTCGGTTCGCAGAAGTACGCGGTCAGGGTCCAGGTCCACCCCCAGGGGCTGACCTCGCGCAAGATCGGCTTGGAGGAGGTGGCCACGGCCCTGGCCAAGTGGAACGTCAACCTGCCCACTGGCGGTCTACAAGGGGAAAAGCTGGCCTTTACCCTCCAGGCCAGCGGCCAGTTGTATAACGCCGAAGCCTTCAAGGGGCAGGTGGTGGCCTATCGCGGCAACAGGCCGGTCCGCCTCTCCGAGATCGCTACAGTCAGCGACAGCGTGGAGAACGACAAGGTGGCCGCCTGGTACAACAGCAAGGGCCAATCCACCCGGGCCATCGTCATGGCCATCCAACGTCAGCCCGGCACCAACACCATCGAGGTGGTGGACCGCATCAAGGCCCAGGTCCCCTTCTTCCAGGCCCAGTTGCCCGGGGCGGTGGCCTTGAATGTCCTCTTCGACCGCTCCTTGACCATTCGCGAGTCGGTGGCCGATGTCAAGTTCACCCTGTTGCTCACCATCGGCCTGGTGATCCTGGTGATCTCCCTCTTCCTCAGGAAGCTCTCGGCCACGGTGATCCCCAGTCTCGCCCTGCCCATCTCCTTGATCGGCACCTTTGCCGCCATGTACGCCTTGGGCTTCTCCATCAACAACATCACCCTCATGGCCCTGACTTTGTCGGTGGGCTTTGTGGTGGACGACGCCATCGTCATGTTGGAGAACATCGTCCGCCACCAGGAGCAGGGCGAGGCGCCGATGGCGGCGGCGCTGATCGGCTCGAAAGAGATCGGCTTCACCATCGTCTCCATGACCATCTCCCTGGTAGCGGTCTTTATCCCGGTGCTGTTCATGGCCGGCATGCTGGGCCGCATGCTGCACGAGTTCGCGGTGACCATCACCGTGGCCATCCTCATCTCCGGGGTGGTCTCCCTGACCCTGACCCCCATGCTCACCAGCCGCTTTCTCAGGGCCGCAAAGACCGAGCGCCACGGCCGGCTCTACAACTGGATGGAGGGGTTCTTCACCGGCATGCTCAGGGTCTACGACCACACCTTGCAGCTGGTGTTACGCTTCCGCCGTACCACCATCCTCTTCACCGTGGCCACCACCATTGCCGCGGTATGGTTGTTCACCCGCATGCCCATGGGGCTGCTTCCCCCCGACGACATCGGCGCCATCCGCGGCATCACCGAGGGGGCGCAGGGGGTCTCTTTCGAGGAGATGAAGAAGAACCAGTTGAAGCTTACCGAGATCGTGCTGAAGGAGCCGGAGGTGGAGGCCTTCATGTCCTCGGTGGGGGCCACCGGCGGCCGGGTGGGGAGCAACAGCGGCTTCATGTTCATGCGCTTAAAGCCCATCCACGAGCGAACCCTCTCCGCCGACCAGATCATCCAGAAGCTTAGGCCCAAGGTGATGAGCATCCCCGGGATCTCCATGTTCATGCAGAACCCGCCGCCCATTCAGCTCGACACCACCCAGTCCAAGGCCCAGTATCAGTTCGTGCTGCAGAGCCCGGAGAGCGAGGAGCTCTACCGCGAGGCCCAGGCCTTTGAGAAGCGGGTGCGGGCCCTGCCCATGCTCCAGGAGGTGACCAGCGACCTGCAGATCAAAAACCCGCAGTTGAACTTCGAGATCAACCGCGACCGGGCCGCCTCCTTGGGGATCACGGCCCAGCAGATCGAGGACACCCTTTATCTCGC
>CAYSFY010000239.1:4295-5617 GCA_964430285.1 uncultured Desulfobulbia bacterium | reverse complement strand
GCGCCAGTGGCTGGGGCCACATACCTTCACACCCCAAACCCATGGCACCGTGGGCGAACGCATGGCTCATTCGTTTAGCGAGGCCTTTAGGGCCGGGAAGAAGCGGGTGGTGATTATCGGCAGCGACTGCCCCGGCATTACCGTCGAGATCCTGGCTGCTGCCTTTAGCGCCTTGGAGAGCCGCGATCTTGTCCTGGGACCGGCCATGGATGGCGGTTATTACCTGATCGGCCTCACCCGGCCGCACCCCTCTCTTTTTGAGGACATTGCCTGGGGGAGAGAGTCCGTGCTCCAACAAACCCTGGCCAAGGCCCATGCCCTAACTATCCACCAGTTGCCCACTCTCCATGACATCGACCGACCACAAGACCTCGACCATCTCGATTATCATCCCCACCCGTAACGAGGCCGCCACCATTGCCGACACGGTGGCCCGCGCTCAACACCCCACGGTCAGGGAGATCCTGGTGGTGGATTGCGGCAGCACCGACGGCACCCGCGAGATCGCCAGCGAACAGGGGGCCAGGGTCATCACCACCTCCCCGGGACGGGCTCGGCAAATGAACCTGGGCGCGACCCTGGCCCAAGGGGAGATCCTCCTCTTTCTCCATGGCGACACCCGGCTACCCAGGGAGTTTGCCACCCAGATCCCGGCCATCTTGAGGCCACCAGGGGTCATCGCCGGGGCCTTCCGCTTGGCCATCGACCTGCCCGGGCGAGGCGTACGGCTGGTGGAGAGGGCGGCGAACATGCGTTCCACCCTGCTGCGGATGCCCTACGGGGACCAAGCCCTCTTCCTCTATCGCCAACAATTCATCGCGGTGGGGGGGTATCCCGAAGAACCGATCCTTGAGGACCTTTTACTGGTCAAACGCCTCAACGGGTTGGGCCGCATCGTCATCTCGCCCTCGTCCGTTATTACCTCAGGCCGACGCTGGCAACGACTGGGGGTCGTGCGCACGACCCTCATCAACCAGGCCATCCTGGTGGGACATCTAGCGGGTGTCCCGCCCCGTTATCTTCTTGATTGGTACCGATTTGGACAGCAGGTCTGAGATGGCCGGCTTTTTGGGCAACAACTGCGCCTGAAGGTCACCATCCCGAATGATCGAGGTTACCGTCTGTGAGCAGATCATGAGATAGGGGGTAAAGAATGCCTTTTCGATAAATGGGGTGTTGCTGGAAAAGATTCCGGTCAAGGCCATGAACACCATGGTGGCGATAAAAACCGCCTTTCCCAGACCAAAGAGACCGCCCAGCATCCGATCAAACCAGCCCAGAAAGCTGATCTGCACCACCTTTTTGAGTCCCAGACCCAGGAC
>CAYSFY010000239.1:0-4257 GCA_964430285.1 uncultured Desulfobulbia bacterium | reverse complement strand
ATGGCCGTCAGCCGTTGGGAGAACTCGGGATAGTAGGTCCCTGCCGCCACATACCCCAAAAACAGGGCCAGGATAAAGGCAATCTGGCGGACAAAACCGATCCATACCCCCCGGCAAAGAAACAAGGCGATCACGACAATGACACCGATATCCAAGGCTGTCATAAAGGACTCCAGCGTTGATTAGATTGACCCGGGGTGACGTCTCGGGTAATGATGGAATAAAGATAGACCCGCCGATATTTTTGCCCGTCAATCATTTCCGGTTTCATGAAAAATAGCAAGCCCTTTCCCTCCCCGGATGCGCCTGACTGGCTGGCCAATGGCTTTCTCACCGCCCATCAGCTTTCTACCTGCCGCACCCTTTTTCCGGGGCAGACACCGGAAGTGGCTCTCACCTTTATCGATCTCTGCCTTCTCCAGACCGCGCTGACGGCCCCCCAGCAGGCCATCACCACCACCTACCTTGATCAAGTCGAGTTGGAACGTTTCTCCTCTTTTTCCTTTGCCAAGCGGCAGCTGGAATGGCTGGGCGGCAGGATGGCCGCGAAACGGGCCGCTCTGAGCGTAACCAGCAAAACAGCCGGCCTGCCGACATCCTGCGCGGATTACCGCATTGAGGCCGAGGCATCAGGGCGACCGTACCTCTGGTGCATGCGCGGAGCGCAAGCCAAGCTGCCGGCGATCTCCATCTCCCACAGCCACGGTATGGCCGGGGCCGTGGCGGTGGCTGGCCATTCCTGCGGGCTTGACCTGCAACGGATCACCCCCAAGGTGATCTCGGTCCGCGAGCGCTTCGCCAGCAGCGAAGAACGGAGCATTATCAGCGCAGCCCCTGGGCTTCATGGTCAGGATGAGGCCACCCTGCTCACCCTCATCTGGTCCGCCAAGGAGGCCCTGCGCAAGGCCATTTGCTGTCAACCCCTCCTGGGCTTCACCGAGATCACCCTTAGCCAGTTGCAGGGAAACCTCCATACCGGGATGATCGGCCATTTCACCTCTTCCCGCCTAATCTTCCCCCTGGCACCGACCTTGTTGCTACTGAACCGTCCTTTCGTCTGTGCCCTTACCATCCAATAAGCCTTTATCTATATTTTTTTTAATAATTTTAAGTAATTAAATACTGGAAAACGCAAAAAATCTAAGTTGAAATTTTTTTCATTTATTACTAGAGTGCAAACCTTGGTATGGGTCGCTGAGATGGAAGCATGGATAGCCCTCTTTTCCCTGTTTCAGACGGTGGCCATCCTGATCTCAAGCCATCCCCTCACGGGTTGATAAGGACCTGGATAACCTGTTCTAAACAGGTTTGACAATCTGTTGAAAACAAAAGATTCCTCTTTTTTAAAGAAAAAGAATAAAGTTGTTATTCATAAAAAATCAATAAATTTCATAAAGTTACTTTGATAGTTAACAGAGTAACATGCTTAATAAACAATAAGTTTAATAAACTAATATCTTACTACTCATTAGGTAGGTGGTGCTCATATGATCATTAATGTCTCCAGAAACGAGTTATACACTCATGTATCAACCCTGCAAAATGTGACCTCCAAAAAAGGGACCATCGCTATTCTCGCGAATATTTTGATTGAAACAGGGATAGACTCCATTACCCTCACCGCCACCGATTTAGAGGTAGGGATACGGACAGAGATAGCGGCTGAAATATTGACTCCTGGTTCCATTACCCTGCCATCAAGAAAATTTTTCGAGATGATCAGAGAGATCAACGACGATCATATCCACCTTGAAGTATTTGAAAATAAATGGGTGAAAATTTCTACGGCATCAGGAAATTACAATATATCGGGAACCGATAGTGAAGAGTATCCCTCTCTCCCTGAATTTAATAAAGACTCATTAAGCACCATCTCCTGTGATATTCTTGCGGAAGCAATTGATAAAACAAATTTTTCCATAGCCCAAGAAAATGATAATCAATTTAATCTCATGGGTGTGTTATTCGAAAAGGAAAGTAGAGATGATAAAGATTATCTCAGATTAGTCTCATCCGACGGTCATAGGCTATCGCTCTTCGAAAGAGATTTTGATACTGATGTTTCAAAACTGGTAATTGATAAAATTATCCTTATTCCTAAAAAAGGAATTATGGAAATAAGAAAGCTCTGCGAGCATAATGATTTTATTGAATTAGGTTTTGAAAATAAACAAGGTATATTTAAATCAGATAAAACTATTATCATTATTCGTTTGTTAAATGGAGAATTTCCTAATTATAGAAATATATTTAAATCTATTAATAAAAATTTCCATATAGAAATTGATCGACTTAAATTTATCTCGTGCATGAAGAGAATAAACCTCTTTACTGAAGATCTCTATAACTCTGTTCATTTTAGTTTCTCTGATAATAAATTAATCCTTACATCCCAAAATATGGATATAGGAAACGCCAAAGAGGATATTGAAATCAATTATAGTGGCGAACCTTTAAACCTTGGTTTTAACGGCAAGTATTTTGTTGAAGCCCTTCAGGTCATGAATAGTGAAAAGATAAAGGCTTACATCAATACCGAAAAAAGTCCGTGCCTGATTGAAGGTGATGATGACCCCGGTTTCACCAGTATCATCATGCCCATGAAAATATGAAGTCCCTGCTTACAGGGATCTTCGCCGTGAGCAAAACAGCGAAAAATTGATGGAATCGCAAAAAATCCCAACCCTGGCCATCTGCCTACGTACTATCAAGAAGTTACACAAAAATTAAGGATCTTTTTTGGCCTGTCGCATACCGAAGTATGACGAGCAGGCCTCTTTATTGGCGATAGTCTGAAAACGGAAGAGTCTTTCAAACATATCATGCAAAGGGAAAAAGAGTGACAGAACAAAATAAGGAATACGGTGCCAACAATATCAAAGTTCTTGTCGGCCTTGAGGGTGTGCGCAAAAGACCTTCGATGTACATCGGCAATACGGCGGAAGAGGGTCTGCACCACCTGATCTACGAGGTGGTAGACAACAGTATTGACGAGGCCTTGGCCGGCCATTGCTCAAAAATCAAGGTGGTCTTTCATCAAGACGGCTCGGTGAGCGTGGAAGACAACGGCCGTGGCATCCCCACCGGCATGCACCCCACCGAGGGGGTATCGGCCTTGGAACTGGTGATGTGTACCCTGCACGCCGGCGGTAAGTTTGACCACTCCACCTACAAGGTCTCCGGCGGCCTGCACGGTGTGGGGGTATCGGTGGTCAACGCCTTGAGCGTCTGGGCCGTGGCCGAGGTGCGGCGCGAGGGCAAGGTCTTCACCCAGCGCTACGAACGGGGGATCAAGACCGAAGAGGTCCGGGTCATCGGTGAGAGCAACCAGACCGGCACCACCATCACCTTTATGCCCGATCCCGAGATCTTCACCGAGACCACGGAGTTCAAGTACGAAATTATCCAGACCAGGCTGAAGGAGATGGCCTATCTGAATAAGAATGTCAAAATCATCCTCAAGGATGAACACACCGGGGCTAGCGACGAGTATCACTTCGAAGGGGGCATTGTCTCCTATGTGGAGTACTTGAACCGCAATCGCACCACCATCCACCAAGAGCCGATCATGATCGTAGGCGAAAAGGACGATGTCCAGGTGGAGGCCTGTTTTCAGTACTTTGACGGCTACTCCGAGCGCCTCTTCTCTTTTGTCAACAATATCAATACCAAGGAGGGCGGCACCCATGTGGCCGGTTTCCGTGGCGCCCTGACCAAGTGCATCAACCGCTACGCCAGTGACGACATCATCCCCAAGAATCTCAAGGAGAAACTGGGCGGCGATGATGTCAGGGAGGGGATCACCTGCGTCATCTCGGTGCGGGTGCCCAACCCCCAGTTCGAAGGGCAGACCAAGACCAAGCTCGGCAACTCCGAGGTCAAGTCCATTGTCGAGTCCATCTGCAACGACAAGCTCTCCGCCTATCTGGAAGAGCACCCCCAGGAGGCGAAGAAGATCCTGGCCAAGGCCATCGATGCCTTACGAGCCCGGGAGGCGGCGCGCAAGGCCAAGGAGTTGTCCAGGAAGAAGGGATCGGGCATGGATCTGCTCATGGCCGGAAAGCTTGCCGAGTGTCAGGTCAAGGACCCGGCCTTGCGCGAGATCTTCATCGTTGAGGGTGATTCGGCGGGCGGCAGTGCCAAGCAGGGGCGTGACCGCTCCATCCAGGCCATCCTCCCCCTGCGCGGCAAGATCATGAATGTGGAGAAGGCCCGTTTCGACCGGGTGCTGGGCAGCGAGGAGATCAAACAGATCAT
>CAYSFY010000238.1:1892-5701 GCA_964430285.1 uncultured Desulfobulbia bacterium | reverse complement strand
GCAGCAAGGGTTACATAGCGCTGCTATGCGCCCCTTGCTACGCCTTGAATACGAACCGGAATCCGGCGCAATCTTTGGACGCTTATTTCTTGCCGAGGCCCTAAAGCGATGGCCCCATGATGAGGGCGAAGCCGGTGTCGGCATCGGCGCGCACCTTGTCCTCCACCTCCTGAAACATGATCATGAGTTCCCGGGCAAAGGGGGTGAGTTGCGAACCACGGCCCTCTCGCATGACCAGCGCCCTCCCCAACCGTTGCTCCGAGGCCTTGATGCGGCACCACACCGCCCGGTAGCTCATCTTCAGCTCCTTGGCAGCGGCCTGGAGCGACTGCAAGCGCGCCACCGCTTCGAGTATCCGGTAGCGGCCGGAGCCAAAGACCGCCTTGCCCTCCCCATCCTCAATCCAGATCTTGGACCGGATGACAAATCCGGCGCTGTCAATGGTCATCTCCTGTTCTCCGTGACGGTGGCCTAGGGCGTAAGCCCTATGGCTAAAGCGGTTCTCCTCTATTATTCAGGCCTCCATCCGACCACATCCCGCACCGTTTAGCAAGGCGGATTCAAAGAGCTCTGGCAAATCTGCTGGACGCGCAAAAAGTCGTGAAGCTGACCATCCGTCAATGCAGTTTCAATATGTTACGGGGCCTGCCAGCGTCGGTTGAGCTGTTTTTCGAAACCGGCAAGGTTGATCTCTGTCAATATTGACATATAAGCGGAAAAGGGATAATCATCCTTGCCGCCTGGGCTGGCAGGGGCCCTGGCGGGGGTGGGCCGGGGGTGGGTCGAGGCCGGGCGCGGCCTCTGTTGCCGGGAGGTGGTGTCCTTGTCGGCTACGCCTCCAAAATGAAGGAAATGCGACAAAAAGGTAGGTCCATGGCTTGGCAAGTGCCCTGTCACGAAGAGGGCTACAGGGCCTGGTGGAGGGGTTTGGCCAGGATTTCCGGCCTCTGCCGAGTGCCGTGGCATGGCATCTGCTCTCTTGGGCAACCAGGAAGGAGTGGCGGTGTGTCATGCTTGGTGGGCGGGGCGTTATGGTGCGCGGTGCTCACCCGGAGAGAGCAGGGCCATCACCATCAAACGGATGAACGGACAAGGAGGAGCAGGATATGGACTATTTTCCCGTGATCATGATTAGCGTGGGCATGTTTATTGTCATCCACTACCTGGTGGAAGTCCATGCCGGCAGCTCCACCAGCATGTATGACGCCGAGTTGGGTCTGCTCGCCGTGGACACCGCGCCGCCACAAAGGAGTAGCCGTGGTCGTTTTCTGGGCCGCATGGTGCCCCTGCAACTGGCCGCCATGGGGGTGCCCCTGCTCACCTCCGACCTCCGCGCGGGCACCGCGCTGCTGGTGCTTGGCCTCCTCTTGCATGGCCTCTGCCGCAAGAGATTGTCCGTTGGGGCTTAGTACCCAACCCCTCACGTGATGAGCGCAGCAATGATGAAAAGAATCACCATGCTCTTGGCCATGACCTCTCTTGTCCTGTGGCTGGCCGTGGTCCAGGCGCGAGCGGGGGAGATCACCCTCTCCGCCGCCGCGAGTATGAAAGATGCCCTCACCGAGGTCGCTGACCACTTTGCGGCCAGCCATCCGGGGGTGATCATCCGCAAGAACTTCGGGGCCTCGGGGGCCTTGGCCAAGCAGATCGAAAACGGGGCACCGGCGGACATCTTTGTCTCCGCCGACCAGAAGTGGGTCAGCTACCTCGGGGAACAAGGTCTCCTGGACCAGGGCTCCATCGCCACCCTTGCCAGCAACACCCTGGTCTTTGTGGGCCGCGAGCAGACCCAGGCCGCAAGCCTGGCCGAGGTGGCCCAGCTGCAACGGGTTGCCATCGGCAGTCCGAAGAGCGTGCCGGCCGGCGACTATGCCATGCAGGCCTTGGAAAAGAGCGGCATCGCCCAAGCCATGGCGGGCAGACTGGTGATGGCCAAGGATGTGCGCGGCGCCCTCCTCTATGCCGAGCGGGGGGAGGTGGACGGTGCCTTTGTCTACCGCACCGATGCCTTGCTGGCCAAGGAGGTCCGCATCCTGTTCACCGTGCCCCGGGAGCTCCACCCCCCCATCCGCTATCCCCTGGGCCTCACCCTGGCGGGGGCCAACAACGAGGAGGCCCGGCAACTCATGCACTATCTGCTTTCGGCCGAGGCCCGCGAGGTGTTGCAACGTTACGGCTTTGCCCCGCCGTGACCGTTGGGGGAGTTCACGAGAGCTAGCTCTAGCAGCCGTTAGCCCATGGCATAAACCACCCGCGCCGTTACCCTGAAAGGATACCCCCATGCTCAACCCGGCCGATGCCAGCGCCATCCTCCTCTCCCTGAAGGTGGCAGCCACCGCCACCCTGCTGGCGCTCCCCTTCGGCTTTGGGGTGGCCTATCTCATGGCCTTTGTCCCCTTTCGGGGCAAGGTGCTGGCCGAGGCGGTGGTCAATCTCCCCCTCACTCTGCCGCCGGTAGTGGTGGGCTACTTCCTGCTGCTGCTCTTGGGTAAGCAGAGCTGGCTACGGCCGCTGTTGGACCTCCTCGGCATCCATCTGCTCTTCACCTGGAAGGCGGCGGTGATCGCCTCCATGGTGGTGGGCTTTCCCCTCTTGGTGCGCTCCATCCGGGTGAGCATGGAGGAGTTGGACAGGGGCCTCATCCAGGCGAGCCGCACCCTGGGGGCCACCTGGTTCGATGCCTTGTGCTCGGTGGTCCTCCCCCTCTCCGCTCGCGGCATTGTGGCGGGCTCCTCCCTGTTCTTCGCCCGCAGCCTGGGTGAGTTCGGCGCCACCATCATCGTGGCCGGCAACATCCCCGGGATCACCCAGACCATCCCCTTGGCCATCTACGACTACACCGCCTCACCCGGCGACGAGGCGGCGGCGCTGTGGCTCTGCCTGGTGGCGGTGGCCATATCGCTTGGCGTGCTCTTGCTCCATGAGTACCTGGCCCGCCACTTGCGGAGGGAGGAGTAGCATGGATCTCCAGGTCTCGGTCAGCAAACGGTTTCCGCGCTTGGCCTGCGAGTTTGCCTTCTCCTTCAGCGGCGAGCGGCTGGGGCTTTTCGGGGCCTCGGGGTGCGGCAAGTCCACCCTGGTGGCCATGCTGGCCGGCTTGCTCACCCCGGACAGTGGCACCATCTCCCTGGACGGCGAACCCTTTTTCGCGAGCAGTCGCAAGATCAACCGGCCCCCCGAGGAGCGGGGGGTGGCCATCGTCTTCCAGCGGCCCCACCTCTTCCCCCACCTCTCGGTGCGCGGCAACCTGCTCTACGGGCACAAGCGTCTGGCCCGGGGGCGGCCGGCCATCGACATGGCCATGCTCTGCGCGATCCTGAAACTCGAAGCGCTCCTGGAGCGCGAGGTGAACCGCCTCTCCGGAGGGGAGCAGCAGCGGGTGGCCATTGGCCGGGCCGTGCTCTCCCACCCGCGCCTGCTGCTCATGGACGAGCCCCTCTCCGCCTTGGACGATGGGCTGCGCTATCAGATCATCCCCTACCTGTTGGGGGTGTGCGAGACCTTCCGCATCCCCTTCCTGTTCATCAGCCACTCCCTGGTGGAGATGCAGCTGATGACCGAACAGGTGGCGGTGGTGGAAGGGGGACGGGTGACCGGGCGCTGCACGGTGGAGGAGCTGGCGCGCCAACGCATGCGCCATAGCCCGCTGGGGTATGTGAACCTGCTGCGGTTGTCCGGGTGCAGGGCGGAGCAGGGACTCTTCCGCTACCCGTGGGGGAGGGGCGAACTGCTGCTCACCAGCGAAGGCGCAAGCGGCGGGGAGGGGCTCTTTGAACTCTCCTCCCGGGAGATCATCCTCTGCAAGCTCC
>CAYSFY010000238.1:0-1882 GCA_964430285.1 uncultured Desulfobulbia bacterium | reverse complement strand
TGTGGGGGCGAGCGGCTGATCGCCGAGGTGGTGGCCCAGGCAGTGGCGGAGCTGGATATCCGGCCCGGGAGTGAACTCTTTGCCGCGGTCAAGGCCTCCGCCTTTAGGCGCTTGGGCCAGGGAGACCCGGGCCGCGGGGTGTCCTCGCCCCGCGCCTAGCCTAGTATCGGGCGTGCAGGGCCTGACGTTGGTGGTGCAGCAGGGCCTCCATGCGTTCGAGATAGGTGGCCACCGGCAGCCGGAGGTAGGAGGCGAGACCGACCCTGAGGTCCAAGGCCTGGATGTCGTCGGTGAGTTGCGGTGAGGCGGCGAGCTGTTCCGCCTCCTGGAAGCGCTCGCTCTGGATGTAGGCCTTGATCAGATCGATGGCCGCCTCGCGGTTGGGCTTGCCCGGGGCGAGCAGTTCAATGGCCTCCTTGGCCCGGCCCGCGGTCAACAGCAGCCGCCCGGCGTAGCGGGCCGCCTCCGAGCCCGGGGGCATGGCCTGGCACATGGCCCGGGCCTCCTCGATAAACCCCAGCCTTACCTTGAAGTTCAGCAGGGCTATGAAGTCGTTGATCTCGTGGTGGAGATCGCGGAAGACCATCTCCTTGAGCACCAGCTAGTACAAGCGCTCGTTGTGCTGCTTGAGCCCGGCGAGATCGGAGAAGCGGTACCTGTTGCTGGGGAGCGTCGCCACCTCGGCCGCCGACTTGACCTCCACCGGCTCCAGCACCTGGTGCAGGGTGACCAAAAAGGAGGCGGCGCGGCCGGCCAGCTCCCGGTTGCCGTAATCCTCGGAAAAACGCACCGCGAACTGCCCCACTTGGCCCCCGCGCATGCCCGCGAGCCCCTGGTCAAAGTCGGGGAGCAGGGTGCCATCCCCCACCACCGCCTCCTGGTAGCAGGCCTCGGTGGCTGCCACCAGCTGGCCGTCGATCATCCCCTGACAGTCAAAGATCACCTTGCATCCGGGCGCGGCCACGGCCCGGCGCGCACCCTTGAAGCCGCAAAAAGGACCGGCCAGCAACGCCCGCACCTGGGGGAGATGGCCGTGGTTGGTGGCCAGCCGGGAGAGCAAGGGGGCGGCCTGGGCGTACTCCTCCAGGTGCAGGAAGATCCGGGCCAGGAAGAGATCGGCCTCCGGCCTGCCGGCCAGGGCCTCGATATTGTTGGTGATGAAGTTCGCCCGGGTAAAGAGGTTGCGGCCGGAGTTGATGTCGGCCGCGAAATCGGTGCGATTCAGACGCCAGAGCAGGCCCATGCGCCGGATCTCCTCCTGGCTCATGGCCTGGGTCTCGAAGTCGCGGGCCACGGAGAGGTAGGCCGGCTTGGTCACCGCCAGGGGCTTGATGCCGTGGGCCTCTGGGGCGTTGCTGATGGGGGTGCCGAGGAAGAGGTGGAGTTGCTGGGAGATGGAGTTTCCCTCCACCGCCACCCGGTTGGCCTTGACGAAATCCAGCGTCGCGCAGGCCTGGGACAAGGACTCCCCGGGCAGGCCGAAGAGGGTGAACAACTCCACCTCCATGCCCGCCTGCTGGACGATGGCGATGGCCTGGGCCATGCGCCCGGTGTCCAACCGCTTGTCGATGCGCGTCAGCACCCGCGGGTCGGCGGACTCCAGGCCAAAGGCCACGGTGTGGGCCCCTGCCGCCTTGAGCAGCTGGGCCAGCTCTCGGTCCATGAGGTCGTAACGGGTCTGGCACCAGAAGGTGATGCCGGGCACCTGGGCGATGATGGCGGTGAGCAGCGCGGTCAAGCGGCTGCGGGAGGCGGCGAAATTGGGGTCGGCGAACCAGACGTCGCGGGCCCCTCGCTCTTTCAGGTATTTGAGCTCGGCAATGATCCGCTCTAGGAGCCTGTCGGACTTTCAGCATAGACATGGGCTGACATAAGTCCTTCG
>CAYSFY010000237.1:0-6040 GCA_964430285.1 uncultured Desulfobulbia bacterium | reverse complement strand
AGGCGGGTGATGTCCGGCGGGTCGGTGGCCGGGTCGGAGTCGCCCAGCCAGACGCTCACCGTGCCGTCCGCGTTGAGCCGGGTGGGGTCGGGCCTGCCGTTGGCGTCCAGGTCCAGGTGGTCGGGGGCCTGATCGGTGAAGGCCGTGGGCGAGTAGCCGTACTCGGTGGCCGGGGCCAGGGGGATGGGGGTGTCGCCGCGGAGGTCCCACAGCGCCGCCTCCCCCGAGAGCATGGCCATGTTGATGGCGAAGTTGTAGTTGTACTCCTTGAAATTGGCCCCGGCATCCGCCTCCAGCATCTGCAGCTCGCTCTTTTGCACCAGACCGCCCAGGCTCCTGGGGTTGAACCCCTCGGAGACGCCGGAACAGAACTCCTTGAACTCGCGGTAGTCGTAGTAGCTGCCCAGGGAGTTGCCCTTGGGGTTGAACTTCTGGAAGCGCATCTCCGCGAACATCCAAAAGTTATACTCAAAGGTAAAGCCGGGACAGGGGGTGATGAGGTACTTGGCGGTGTAGTTCCCCTTGGCGTCGGAGAGGGTGGCGTAACTCTCCCAGCCGCTCACCCAGACCTTGGCCCCGGAGATGGGGCCCCAGAGCGTGTCCTGCTCCCGGCTGTAGCCCACCAAGCCCTGGATGCCGCTGGTGTCCGAGGGGTCAGCGCTGGAGTAGAAGGCGGTGCGGTAGCCGATGTTGACCGCGGCTTGGGCAAGGACCTCGCCGGTGTCGCTGTTGACCAGCAGGGCCTTGGTCTCTTCTGGGATCACCAGGCCGGGCCGGTTCCCGAATTCGAAACGGTAGGCCGCCGGAGAGATGACCTTGAGGTTGCTCAGGCCCTGGGCCTTTTCGATCTCCCGGACCTCCTTGCCCTCCCGGTCGTACTCCACCCAGATGGGGTGGCCGCTATCGTCCAGGACCAGACCCTTGGTGGCGATGGTGCCGTATTTGAAAAAGGTGCCGCCGCTGGCCTGGACCAGGGCAGGGAGAAGCAGCAGGGCGAGGAGGAACGACGCATACCTTAGCCACGATGAGGAGGGGGTGTTGAGTATGTCCCGCTGATGGTGCAAATGGGACAGGCGGTTAAAGAGTGAATCTTCAACCGCCTGCAATGGTGGTCACATAATCGATGCATGTGCGTTTCATCCAAATTTACGGGGACTTGGCTATATCGTCGTTTTGGGGCTCAAAAACGACGATATAGGCTCAAGAACAGGCGCCACTCAGCTACATTCACAATACATCCAAATGCTTAGCATGGTCCGACCCTCGACTCTCACCCTCGACTCTCCCCGGTCTGCGCCGGTGAACTCTTCATTGGCCGGGGAATTCAGTAAGATGTCCCCCGAATTCCCCGAATTCGCTGGGCTCGGATGGACTTTTTTGCGAGGGACACGGGTTTCTGGCATTACTGATATGATTCAATAATTGAATTTATATCTTGTTTTAATAAACTTGATTTTGGTGCATAGTATCCAACCCACTGCTTACCATTGAAAACTAGAATCAAACTCGCATCTTCACTAATCTCAGTCCGGCCTTCCTCCAGCCCATGAACGGTTCTAATCTCTTGCACCAAAGGTGTGGGCCAATCCGGTCTGGGATCATCTAAAAAGCCATTTACCCATTTAATTTGTACAGGATAATCAATATAAAGATACCCCCTTGATTCCTTTGATTTATATCCTGTCGCTTTTAAGTTTCCAAAAAGAAGATTTTGAGGGCCACGACCTTTAGCAAATGTTTGAATTCCTATGACAGACGTGACACTTATCTTGTTAGCTGAATTATTGTAACCCACAATACTTTTCCTCAAAGGCTCAGAAAAACCGTTTGTCGAGCATGCGGATAGAGAGAAAACAATCGTCATAAATAACACTAATAACAAAAAAGCTTTCAAAGATTGGATAGCATGCATCAGAAATCGACCCCCGCAGATTGAGCTTGTGCTTTCATCCAGATATGGGCATCAGTAGTATTTTTACTTGCACCTATATCAGCATGAGTTGACTCAAAAGTTTGATATGGCACTAAATCAGGTTCATCAGAATCCCCGCTCTCAAGCCGGTATGCAGTTCTTGATCTAAGCAGAGGAAACGCTTTTTCATTACCACCACATCGAAGAGTAGGGAAGATAGGTTGTTTGGCGGTCTTAACTGCATGGGCAAACTGTTTAACATTCGGAGGCACACTACCCGGCCAACCACCCGGCATCATCTCAACAGCATCATACAAGCCAAGAAAATTCACAGGAACAGGCTTTTGCTTACCACACCCTTTGGTATTGAGAAGATGTGCTACCTTGAGAGCAATAATAGCTCCCCTGCTCCAACCTACTAAATTCACCTCACAGCTTACTTTTAAACCGTTGCACACATCTTGATAAACGTCATTAGCAATCCCATTAGCTCCAGCCCCCCAAGCACCGCCACTTATTTTGCCGACAGGACCTACACCTGCACCAGGACCACCATAATATTTATTAGGTTCTTCTGTAGAAGTAACATGGAAATTATGGACGTTTGAGTATGTCCCTCCAATCCCCTTTTCTATATCAAACCAAGTACCATCAATTGCATACAAGGCCTTACCCAAAGGATCAATGAGCCCAACAGGTCTATTTTGGACAAATGCATAAAGATTCAACCCACCTTCTTCCCCAATCGGATCCCGACTAACCCATCTCCCCAATTCCGGCGAGTAATAACGGTATCCATAATAGTACAGCCCAGTCTCGTCATCAAAGTACTTGCTACTAAAGCGAAAGGGGTTCACCTCGGCATAGGCACCGTCAGCCTTGAGCAAATTCCCGTACGGATCATACGCATACGCCGCGGCCAACTCACCATCCTCAGCCACCAACTGCCCGACATTGCCGTTCGCATCATAAAAATACGAATGGACCTTGCCCGCACCGGAATCCACCCTGGTCAGTAACCCGCCTACCCCGCCGGCCCCTTGCAGGCTCTGGCTGAGATCCAGGCCCCACACATATTCCGCCCGGGCTGCGCCACCTTCATCCAACTCGGCAACCAGGTTCCAGCCGTCGTACACAAAGTAGCTCACCCCGGCGGGTTGCCACTGGCTGCCGTCCCAGGTGGAGAGGCTCTTCCTCGCCCGGCGGCCCATGTAGTCATACAGGAATTCCACCTTGCTGTCATGCATGGAAACGGTTTGCGGCGCAACGGCGACCAGACGGTTCTCGCCGTTATAGGTCAGGACCTTGGCGTTATAACTGGCCAAGTTGCCGTCCTGGTCGTAGAGCAGGGCGTGGTCCGGGCTCAGGCCGCTGCTGATCAGGTCGTACTGATTCAAGCGGTTGGCGGTGTAGGTCAGTTGCTCCTGGGCTGCTTGGGCCGGATTCCAGGTGGTGGCGTCCTTGCGGTTACCGATGGGGTCGTAATGATAACCGCGCCCCTCTGCCAAAAGCGGATGGGTGAGGTCGGCCGGGTCGCTGCCCTGGTAGCGGTCGGCGCGAATCAACTCGCTGCGGTCGTTGTAGCCGTACCGATTAAAACCGGCGCCAGCTCCGCTAAAGGCCTGGCCGCTGTTGGCCACGGCTTGCCTGCGGCCCAGGCTGTCGTAGACATACTCATACTGGGAGATGGTCTGGCCGTTGAATTGGTTCGCTATTCCGGTACGCAGGTTGCGGTGTGGCTCGTAGCTGTAGGTGGTCTCCTGGCCAGCGTTGGTGGTCAACTGGCGGAGCAGGTCGGAGTCCGCCACGTAGGAGTAAGCGGCACTCCCGGCCACACCACCGCTCTGCCAGGCGATGGTGGCCAAACGTCCACTCGCCGCCTGGTAGCCGTAGCGGACGCTGTAGCCGTTGTCCAGGGTGAACCCGGCGGGCCGGCCCACCACCCCTTGACTCTCATAGGCGCGAGTCTGGGTAATAGTATAGAGCCCGGTGATGGTCTCGGAGGTCGGTTGCAGGTCGTTGTTGTAAGCAAACTCCCGCGTCCCCACCCCATCGGCCACCCGCTGTTGCCGGCCCAGGCGGTCGTAGGTAAAGGTGATGTCCGGCGTGGCGTCGGAGTAGTCAATCCCGGTCAACTCGGCGGTTGCCGGGTCATACTGGTAGCTGGTCAACAGCGGCTGGCCCGCCTCGTCGTTCCTAGCCCAAGCGCGGCTGGCCAGCTTGCCGCCGAAGGTGTAGGTGTAGCTCACCGCTTGGCCGGCGGCATCCTCCTTGCTCATCAACAGGCCGCTCGCCTCGTGGAAGTGCCAACTGGTGGTGTCGGCCGGGCCGCTGATGGCCGCCGGCCAGGTGGCGGCGGAGAAATCATCCTCTCCCCGGTAGGTGGTCATGGTTACCCGTTGCCCGAAGTCGTCGTACTCGTAAGAGAGCGGGTAGGCGGCATCGCCCCAGGTGTGGAGGATCTGGCCTTGGGGGTTGTAGGCGTAACGGGTCAATTTGCCCAGGGGGTTGCTCTCCCAGATCCGCTGGCCGGTAAGCGCATCATAACCAAAGGTGGTGCGGTTCCCGGCCGCGTCCTCGCTGGACTCGATCTGCCCCTTACCGTTGTAGGCAGTCAAGCTGGTGCCGGTGCGGGGGTCGGTCACCTCGGTGCGCCGGCCCAGGCCGTCATGGCGGAAGGTGGTGGTGACCCCGCTCTTGGCGCGGGATGAAGCCGGCAGGCCGTTGAGCGAGATGGTCATGGCCTCGGTGGTGGCGTCCGGGTAGTCGGTGACGTGGACCTCGGCCTTGGCACCGCGGTCCGCATAGACCTTGGTGGTGGTCTCGTTGCCGTGGATATCGCGGCTCACTGACTGACTGGTCAAGACGGCGTTGGGGTAGGCGGCCAAGCCCCCGGGCTGGCCCAGCCCGGTCAACCGGATGCGCTGGGTCGAGGTAGTGGCCAGCAGGGGGGTGCCATCCGCTGCCTCGCCGTGCTGCCGGCTCATGGACTCCTGCCAGATATCGCCATCCGCCAGGTACCGGTTCTCCGTCTCGGAGACCCGGTCCGGGCCATCGGCCTCAAGCACACCGTTACCATTCACATCCAGGCCACTCTTGATCTGGCTGCCCAAGGCGTCATACTCCATCAGGGTATCGGCCAGACCGCTGGTGGCGGTGGCAATCAATCGCCCCTGCTGGTTGTAGACATGGCGGGTGGTCTCGATCCCAGCAAAACCTGGCCGCTCCACCAGGATGGTCCGGCCCGCGAGGTCGCTGCTGCTCTTCTCCCAGCGTGGCGAACCGGCGAGCTGCGGCCCGGTGGAGACCGTGGTCCACTGATTGCCGGAGCTATCCACCCCATACTCGTAGAACCGGGCCACCACCCCGGTGCCGGTGACGCTCTTCAGGCGGCCGTCCAAGTACTGCTCGCTGATCTCCGTGGCCCCGCCCGGTCTGGTGATGGTGGTGCGCCTGCCACCCAGCTCGTAGCGATAGCTGGTCAGCAGACCGGCCTGGTCAACCCTCTGCCGCAAGCGGCCGGCCAGGTCGTATTCACTGCTGCTGACGAGGCTCAAGCCGCCGCCACTCACCGTCTCTTGCACCCTGCGACCGGCCGCGTCGTAGGTGTAGGTGGTGACCAGCTCCGCCTGGCCAGCGCCCCCCTGTTTGGTGGTGGCCTGCACCCGGTGCAGGGGGTCGTAGCTGTAGCTGGTGGTAATCCCCTGACCATCGGTGGTGGCGGTGGTGGAGCAGCAGTCCCACTCCGTCTCCGTCACCAGACCGTTGGCCTGGTGGCTGCGGGTCAGGCGGCCCCGCTCATCGTAGTGCTTCACCGACCAGGCCAACCGCTGATAGCCGCTGCCGGTGTGGCCATGGCCCTCGCTCATCACCTCGTTGCCGAACCAGTCGGCAATGGTCATCTCTCTGCTGCTCTTAAACGGGATGCCGTCGGGCGCCTGCACCGTGCCGTGGGTGATGGTGGTGCGCAAAAAGGTGCCGCCGCCAGGGGTGACCGTGCCGGCGCCGGGGTCGGCGGCGTAGGCAAATTGCACCTTGTCGTAGGTGAAGGTGTCCAGCAGGCCGTCCGGGTGTTGGATGGTCTTGACCCGGTGGTGGCCGGCGATCCTCGTGTCCGGCGGGTTGTAG
>CAYSFY010000236.1:4824-6053 GCA_964430285.1 uncultured Desulfobulbia bacterium | reverse complement strand
CGCTGAAGAGATACCGCAATTCGCCCCCGCACAGTCGGCACTTGGGTTTCGGCATTGGGGCCTTGGTGCACTTCGGTGACAACAGTTCCGAGAGACTCATCCGCTCCACCCGAAGCGCGGCCAGGGCCGTGAGGATCATCAGCCCGGTAGGTTGGGTTGATGAACGAAACCCAACTTTCACGGCTTTTGCAAACGGCACCACACTCTGCATACCGCCACAAAATGTGTTGGGTTTCGCTGGGCTCAACCCAACCTACTACCTCTGGTAAGGACATTGAAGGAAAGTTTCCGGACGGCAACAGACTACAACATGCTATACCAGCAACTTGGCAGATTGCTCGAAACCCCTCCAGACCTGTCAACTTATCAAGCTTGTGTTCAGCCTGTGGCGCTTCAATGGCTTGGTAGAGGTCATGCACTGGTAAAGGCCGTCAATGTCGGCATAGGATTTGACGCAATTACGTTCTCTACCGCTGTGGACAGAATGAGATCGGCGGCTTGGTCTTCAGGTGTCCAACAAGTATTTCAGATCCTTTACCGTGCATTGGGCCACTGCGAACTGCATTTGCCGGCAGGATCAGCGGGATCTTTTGTCCCTGTGGGCAACAGCTTTGACGCCTTTGCAGCGTTCTCGAAAATTTTTGCTACTGCAACGACCGATGTAATGATCGTTGATCCCTAAATGGATCAGGCTGCTCTCATTGAGTTTGGTCTTGCTGTCCCCGAGGGAGTACCGCTTAGGCTGTTGGCAGATGCAAATGACCACAAAGCGACATTGCAACCAGCTGCACAAAAGTGGATTACCCAATACGGTACGAGTCGACCACTGAGCGTTCGCCTTGCCCCAGCCAGATCGTTACATGACAGGGCAATCTTCATTAACCAACATGAGGCATGGACGATTACTCAGTCTCTCAAGGACTTTGCCAAACGTGCGCCTGCCGAGATAGTACGGGTTGATTCGATTGCAGCGCTTAAACTCGATGCATATGAGGTCATCTGGGCATCGGCTTCGGTTCTAGCGTAGAGGGCCTCCATTTTAAGGGTCAAAAGAGGATTTTTGAAAAAAAGATCAACCATAACATTCTGCGGACAAGCCTCAGATGTTCGCGGTTATCAATTCCCGCATTCCGTGTTAACCATATTCCCCTTTTCGACATCATCCGTAATGCCGCCCTACAACCTCCCCAGCCAATTCGCCGGTCAACCCATCTCCATTCTCATCCGTT
>CAYSFY010000236.1:0-4814 GCA_964430285.1 uncultured Desulfobulbia bacterium | reverse complement strand
CGACGCCATCATGACCCTGCCAGCGGTGCGCACCATCCGCGCCAATTTCCCCGAGGCCCGGATTACCGTGTTGGCCCAGCCGTGGGTGGCGGATATCTTTAGCGCCAACCCCATGGTGGATCGGGTGCTGCTCTACCACAAGAAGGGGCGGCATGCCGGCGTGCGGGGCATGTGGCGGCTCTCCCGGGAGTTGGAGGCGGAAGGGCTTGATCTCGCCATCCTGTTGCAGAACGCCTTTGAGGCGGCCTTGCTGGCGCGCATGGCCGGTATCCCTGCCATTGCCGGCTACAAGCGCGATGCCCGGGGTCTGTTGCTCACCCATGGGGTCACCATCACCAAGGAGATCCGGCGCCGGCACCAGGTCTTCTACTACCAGCAGCTGCTGGCCGAGTTGGGTCTCACCCCTGGCCCTGACCGGCTCGATCTGCTGTTGGCGGAGGAGGACAATAGCTGGGCCCGGGAGTTTTGCGCCCAGCTGCCTAAGCCGCTTATCGGGCTAAATCCCGGGGCGGCCTATGGCCCGGCCAAACGGTGGCCAGCGGAGCGTTATGGCGAGGCGGCGCGGAAGTTGGTGCAGCGTCTGGGCGGGGGGAGTGTGCTGGTCTTTGGTACCGAGGCCGATAGGGAGGCAGCGGCAGCCATTAGCGCCGAGGTGGGTTCAATCGTTGACCTCACCGGCAAGACCACCCTGGCCCGGGCCATGGCCCTGATCGGTTGCTGCCGGCTGTTCATCACCAACGATTCCGGCCTGATGCATGTGGCGGCGGCCCAGAACACCCCCTTGGTGGCGATTTTCGGCTCCACCGACGCCGTGGCCACCGGCCCCTTCTCCCAGCGGGCCGTGGTGGTGCAGCGGACCCTACCCTGCCGGCCTTGTCTGCAGGCAAACTGCCCCACCGATTTCGAGTGCATGACCGGTATCAGCAGCGATCAGGTGGTGGAGGAGGCCCTTGGGCTACTGGGGCGATGACGTTTTTTTGGGGTCGATGATGACGAAGGCGGAGAGCCCTGGCCACGCTGAGCAGGGCATGAGCAGGCCGACCGGGGTCTGGCCGGGGAGGGAGCAGGCCTCTTGCCGGTAGAGCTGACGCCAGAGTTGGATGGCCTTCTGCTGGCAAGGGAAAAGGGCCTCGCGCAGCCGGAAGAGGATGCCCCTGGGCGGGATGCGATAGGCGGCTAGTTGCCTGCCGCCCCAGGTGAAGGGAAACGGTTCTTCTGTCGCCGAGGAGGGCAGTGCCGAGGCGACCTCCCGCAGCCAGGCGGCCAACTCGTCCGGTGAATCAACCAGCCAGCCACTTTGCCGGTCGATGAGCAGTCGGTAGTTGCGGCTCAGCACCTCTTGATGCCGGGTATTGGCGCGACCATACTTGCGCAGCCGTTTCTTGATCTTGACGGCGATCGCCTCCTGCCGTCTCCTCTCCAGTCGCACCATGGTCTTGGTACTCAAATTCCACTGTCTGAGCCGGGCATAGGCCTGGGCCAGGGCCGCGAACCTCTCTGCCCCCAGTTCGGGAAACAAGGCCCCCATGGCCACCAGTTGGGCCAGGGAGCTACCCTGACCCAGGGGACCACCGACAAAACGCATCTCCGCCGGGTCAATGGCAAAGAGCCTCGTGCCTTGGAGCAGGAAGTTGCCGGGATGCAGATCCCTCTGCTCCACCCCCCGCAGGTGTTGCTCGGCCAGGGCGTAGATGAGACGGTAGCGCAGATCGTCCCCTTCCGACCCTAGGGTGTGGAGGGCCGGGTGCTCGGCCGCCGATATGGCCTGGTCCACGGCCTCCACCACCAGTACCTGCCGTCCCAGCGAGTCTTCGCCGCGCAACAAGGGGCTCGGGGCCACAATGCCCCGCGCCAACAACCCTTTCAGTCCCTGCCACTCCCGTTTAACCTGTCGTGCCCCGCGCTGGCCGTGGAAGGCCTTGACTATCACCGGCCGCGACCGCCAGGTCCCGGCCCACACCTCCCGGCTCCCCGGCACCTGGCGCAGCACCCTCTCCACCGTCACCGGCTCCGTGCCGCCCCCATCCTGGTCATGGATCAGCAGGTGGCAGGGGCCTTGGTGCTCCATCCTCCCTCTCTCCCTCTCCAGCTTGCGGCGTGCCCTGCGTTTTTTGGTGTGCCGGGCGATCTTGGCGCTCTTCGCGAGGACCGCTCGCCACAGCAGGCGATCCTGGATCCCTAATCTCTCCTTGGCCACATAGGTCCGCAGCATGAACAGACGGTCCTCGTCGTCAAACAGCTCCGGCGGCAGGGTGAAGTTCAGTTCGGCCAGGGTCTTCACCGGCCAGCGCCAGGAGGTCATGATATTGGTGGCCACCCGTTGCAGGTCAAAGACCGCGCCATGGGGGGGGAGGGGATAGGGCGCGTTGCCCGGCCCCAGCAGCAAGATGTGGGTGGCGTTAAAGTCCAGGTGATTCAAGCCGCCATGGTGCATGCGCCTGGCGTAGTCGGCAGCGCAGGCCAACAGCTGCCGGCGGCGCTCCGTGTGCTCGTGCCCGGCCAGCAGTTCAGGGGTGTAGCGGATGATATCCTCCAGGGAGAGCAGGGGCGCGAAGTCCAGGGTGAGCAGAAAAGACTCTATGCCCCCGCCCTCCACCTGCCGTTCGCCCATGGCCACCGGCACGGCCGTGGCCAAGCCGCGCAGGCGGAAGAGAGAGTAGTTGTCGAACTCGGCTGCCCCCTCGGAGTCGGTTATCTCACCCCCACCCCGGCCCAACAGGGGCTGTTGCCTTTGCCACGGAGGCCGGATCTCCAGCAGATGCCGCTTCAGGAAAAAGGTCGCGCCCTGATCCCCCAGCTGGATACGGGTCACGGTGCGGTCGGGGATGCGTTTGATCAACTCGCCGTCGGCATAATGGAAAAAATCGGCAAAGGTGAGCAGCCCCTCCGCCATGAGCAGAGGGCGATACAAGCGGTTGACCACCACCCGGCTCTTCTCTCCGGTCGCCTTGACCTCCAGGGTTCTGATCTCGCCGCTTAATCCCTGCATCGTTTTGCCGCCAACTGTTCCATAATGGTTACCGCCACTTGCGGGCGGCTGTAGAGATCGGTCTGTTCACTATAGCGCTGGGCGTTCTCCTGCCATAGCGGGTGCTGGTCACTGGCCACCATCTCCAGCAACGCCCGGTCCAGCTCCGCTTGGCAAAAGGGGTCGCCGGCGACCAACCGCCCTGCCCCCGCCTTGGTCACATGCAGGGCGTAACCGCAGGTGTCGGTGGCCAGTACCGGTCGGCCGGCTACCAGGGCCTCCAGGATGACGTTGCCGGTGTTTTCGCTGATGGCCGGGTGGACCAAGAGATCGCAGCCCGCCAGATAGCGCGGCACCTGGTCGCTGGCGCCGATGATGTGCAGGTGATCCGGGATGCCAATCCTGTGCGCCAGGCGCAGCAGCGGCCGGGCCTTGCCCTTGCCGATGACCAGCAGATGGGTGCGAGCCCGCTCGGCGGCAGGGAGGGCGGCTAGGGCGCGGATGGTGCGCTCCACCCCCTTGCGCACAAAGTCCGAACCAATGGCCAACAGCACCCTGCTCTCCCCCCCCAGGCCCAGCTGTTGGCGCAGCAGCCGGCCGGCATCAGGGGTGATGGCCGCAAGGATGCGCTGGCGGTCGATGCCTGGCGGCAGGGGGTGGAACCTCTCCTCCCCGGTGCCGTATTCCTTGATGTAGCGCCTTTTCTCCTGTTCGGAGAGGTACATGATGTGGGTCTTGGCCTCCGGGGCGAACACCGCCCGTTCAAAGGCCGCGAGTACCCGGTAGCGGGGGGTCAGGCGGGAGAGGAGCCCTCGCCGTCTGCGGATATCCGCCACATAGCAGACATCGGCGTTGTAGTAGAGATCCAGACCCGGCATGCGGTTGAAGCCCACTGTCAGGTCATGGTCGCGCAACCCCATCTTCCCCATGGCCTCCACAAATGAGAGGCACTGACCGTGGTTGGTATGGCCCCGCCCGGGCAGGAGATGGATGGTGACCCCGGTGCCCGGCCGCTCCCCTTGCCACCCCATGGTATAGACATCCACCTCATGACCGCGGGCCACGGCCTCGGCGGTGATGCGCAGAAAGTTACGCTCCAGACCGCCGTAGGGGAAGTAGTTGAAGATCAAAAAGGCGAGTCTCATGGCCCTGCCTCAGTGCAGAAATCACCCATCCCCAGGAGTCTGGCCGAGCGCCCCTGTTTGAGGAACGGTGAATACTCTTGGATCAGACAGAGGGGCATGGCATCCAACTCCGGCCAACTCTTGTTGGCGACCACCAGCAAGAAGCTCTCCCCGGCGTTGATCATCGCCGTGATCTCCGGGGTGGTCTTTACCGGCAAGGGGCGCTTGGCATAGTAGACCAGCTGGATGACCGCCTCCTTATGGGAGTAGACAGGCCGGTTGCCGGCCAGTCGGTTGATGGTGGCGGCCAGGGGTTTCAAGGCGGAAAAGCGGTAGGCGTAGATCCGGGGGGTGATCACCACCTGGAAGAGGAGGTGTCCGGCCAGGAGCAGGGCCACGGCGGCAACTGTCCATTTTTTGGTGCGACCGGGGTGGCTGGCCAGCATCCCCTGGTAGAAGTCATGGCACCAGCTGCCCAGCACCAGGGCTAGAGATGGGAAGACGGGCAGCAGGTACTTGCCGTGTTTTTCCGAGACCAGGGACATGAGGAGCACCGGCAGCAGGGCAAAGATCAACAAAAAGCGCTGTTCATGCACGGCCCACATCGCCCGTAGCCGCTCCCGCGGACGAGAGCAGAGCATGAGGACCCAGGGCGCCAAGGCCCCGGTCAAAAACAGGGGGTAGGTGTAGAGCGGTGAACTCTTGCCCAGACCGGAACCCGC
>CAYSFY010000235.1:0-6159 GCA_964430285.1 uncultured Desulfobulbia bacterium | reverse complement strand
TGAGACACCAATTGTCTGTTTTCTTTCACGCGACAACAAGACAAACAAACGAGCTCATATCAATACAGAATAGCATACACGTCACTCGATATCAGAAGGAGCTCCGTTTTGTTGTTGTTCTTGATCCCCTTGTTCTTGTTCTTCCCTTCCATGGTGCTGCGCGCATAGCCGACCCCAAGGCCCGCGCGCGTGTCGCGACCAAGCGCCGTGTCGTAGGCGACCATGGCGCCGAGATTTCTCGAGTCATACCCGGCAAAGGCCTCCATGGTGTCTTGGGTCCCGTAATGCCCGAAGCTGTTCAGCCACCAACCGCTGCGCCGGTCATTTTCGCGACAGACCGAGCTTTTCTTGTCATCTTGGTTGACCTGGCCGCACAGGAGATTGTCCAGGCGAGACAGCCATAGATCCTGGAACTCCCTGCTCACCTGGAAGGTCACCAACGGCGCCACCAGATCCGGGGCCGAGGGGCCAAGCTGGGCGACCGCATTGACGACCGGAACCGGGTCGGCGAAGGCATTGATTGGCGCCAGGACGCTGACGAGATCGGTGGTCGGAGCGATGGCGAGTAAGACTGGGGCTACCGTCGCGGCTATGGGCAGAGTCGGCGGCAGGGCTGCTCCAGGGGGAGGCTTGAGCGGCACCAGTAAGGGGATGGCGGTCGCTTTAATCGCTATCAGCGGGATGTCGGCCGTTGCGGTTGCCGCCAAGGGAGTCGCGGTCGCTTGCAGGGCTGCCAGACCATTGACATCCACGGCGCCGGCAGCGGTAGGCACGGCGGCAAAGGCGTACAGCGGATTGAGGGGATTCTGGACGGTCACCTTAGTGCCCGTGGTACCACTTTGCGCCGTCCCGGTCTGGGTTTGGATGATATTGAACTGGGTGCCGACCGGGATGAAGGCCGTCGAGGGGATGGTGACGTTGACCAGGAGGGATGCTCCAAGATTAGTGGCCCCCACCGGCCTGATGTTGCCATAGAGAGTCGGACTGGCCAGGGTCGTGTTGATTACTCCGAAAGGAGTGCTACTGGCGATCGTCAGGGCGCCGCCGATATTTAAGGTGTTCGTGCCCAGAGAAAATGAATATGCGTTTGCGGCGCCGGTGATGGAGGCGTCCACCCCAACGAGATTACTGCCCCCGACGACGTTGATGGCCTTGAGTCCGGTGGCGCCACCGACTGCGCCATCCAGGACACTGCCATCGCCAAGCGCCAAGGTGCCGGTATTGGCCCCAGCCGTGGTGGTGAGCGCACCAATGGCTTTCGTATGGGGACCAAGAGCGATGGTGCCGTCAGCCGCAAAGTTGGTGGCCGTTATATTCGTGGATCCGCTATTGAAACTCGCGACACCCGTCCCGTTGACAGCAAAGGTAGTCGCAAAGACCGATCCCAGGAAATCAACCGTGGTGCCGGCGGCACCGGCGTCGATGTGGAGAAAAAATGGCCCCGCGGGTTGTGTTATCCCTATGTCGCCAAACACGGTGGAACTGCTGTTGAAGGTGATATTGCCCTGACTTGAGGCCCCGGTGGAGACGGCAAGGAGACCGGGGGCAAGCGGATTGTTGAGGGTAAAGATATCCGTTGCCGGGCCGCCGGGGACCCCAACGCTCAAAGTGCCGGTGATTCCTGAAGCTGACATGTCTACCCCATGCAATTGACCCGTGGCCTCCAGCGGAATGATGCCGGCACCGACGGCTTGTTGCCTTTGCGCAAAACTCGTCGCGCAGCAAACCGCGTTGGCGGTAAAAAAGACCAGGGGAAAAATGAGGCGTTTTTTCATGAGAGCGACTCCTCAAGGGGTAGAGGTGGCGGGACCCCATCATGGGGAATGTTTATCTGCTCTCAGTCTAGTGAAAACCATGCTGGAAGGTAATGAGGGAATAACCCTATTTTTTTCGAGAATTACGAGAATGAAGGGGCGCCTCAAGAGGTGAGGTGACAGGAGCAACAAGGGGACGCCCTTAACATTTAAACTTTGACGGTTTCGCAAAAACCGCTCAACCGCCGCTGGCATGTTCTGTAACACATTGAAATTACATTGACTGATGGTCAGCTTCACGACTTTTTGCGACTCCATCAAATATTCATGGAGTTGGCAGAGAGGATAGTCTTGCCCGTACGCCACCACTTTGACCAGCTATCGGCCCTATCGGGAGACTCGGGCCTGGTTGTGCGGGCCATGCATCGGCCGCTGATCGTTATAGCGGACCATGCGGGCTACGGCGTCGTGGAAGCGGGGGCGGAAGGCCCGGATGAGGGTGTTGTGGCGGGAGGGGTGCACCCGGTTGCTGAGCAGGACCACGGCCAAGTCGTGCTCCGGGTCGCACCAGAACGAGGTGCCGGTGAAACCCAGGTGGCCGAAACTGAGGCGGGAGAGGAGGTCGCCGGCGCTGGAGTGGCTTGCGGAGGGGGTGTCGAAACCCAGACCCCAGCTGCTGTCCGCCGGGGTGTGCGCGCAACGGACTGCCCCTTGGAGGTCGGCCGCCGTAAGGAAGGGATGCGTGGTCCGGCCCTTGACCAGATCGAGGAGAAAGGAAGCCAGGGTCAGCACGGCCTTGGCCGAGCCGAAGAGCCCGGCGTGGCCGGCCACCCCGCCCAGGGCATGGGCGTTGTCGTCGTGGACCTCCCCGTGCAGGACCTTGCCGCGCCAGGGGCACTCCTCGGTGGGCGCAAACACGGTATTTGCCGCGAAGAGCGGACCGCCCAGAGGGTTATAGGCGATCTTCCCCCCCAGGCCGAGGGGGGAGTATAGGCAGCGATCCAGGTACCGATTGAACGGCTCGTTGGCGAGCCGTTCGCAAATCAGGCCGAGCAGCATAAAGCCCAGGTCGCTGTAAACTGCCCTGGCGCCGGGCCGGGCCTCCAAGGGCTCGTCCAGCAGCATCCGCAACAGGGCCTCCCGCCGTCCGTGGGCAGGCAGATGGCGCAGGGATTCGTAATAGGGACGGTGGGCCGGTAGCCCCGAATTGTGTTGCAGGAGATGGGTGAGGGTGATGGCGCTCTTGTCCGCCGGCACCACCTGGGCCAGGAGATCCGGCAGGCGGTCGCTCAGGCCAAGGAGCCCTTGTTGCTTGAGAGAGAGCAAGGCCAGGACCGTGGCCAGGGGCTTGGTTAGGGAGGCGAGATCAAAGACCACCTCCTCATCCATGAGCGGATTGTCCGGCCCCTGGTGGCCTGCGGCCCACAGGCGGCCATAGGCCTTGGTGATCGTCCGCCGGGCTGACGGCGGCCCGCAACTAACCGCGAATACCGCGCCCGGAAAGACTCCCTGGCGCAGGGCCTCGGCGAAGAGGGGGTCAAGTTCGGCAAGGGGAAAGGGCGACATGGCTATCGGTTACCATGAAGCGGCATGGCTGTCAATTATGACGGTTTCGCAAAAATCGCTCAACCGCCGCTGGCACGCCCCGGAACACATTGAAATGGCATGGGCAGATGGTCAGCTTCACGACTTTTTGCGCTGCCATCAGTTATGATGCCGGCTCGATTCGCCCGTGCTCTTGCTCTTGCGCACCCGGTTCCTCTTCCTTTTCCTGCCGCGCAGGGTGCTTTTTCTCGCATCGGCCCCGGCATCTCCGGCAACGGTCATCACTGCACATCTGGCAGGAGAAGCAGTCCGGGCAAGGATGCTTTTGCGCCGCGTCTCCGGGTCTTTCAGGGACGTATAATTTCCCTTGTGCATTGGGCAGATCAATAAAAGCCATATGGTCTCACTCGTCTAAAGCCTCATCAGCGTGGCACGTTCACGGCCCCATGCTTCCCGTGGCGTGGGAGTTGTGTGTATAATGTGTATAAATAGTATTGTTACGTATCCGCCCCATGGCAAGGCGAGGGAAAAAATTGCCTTAATCGACCTCCCCGGCAACGAGTTCGGGAGGTGGCGGTGCACGTTTTGGTGCTGATGGAGGGGCCATGCAAGCACATTTTATTGGCGAAGAGATTCATCCCTTGGCCGAGGAGTTCGACTACTCGGCTTCGGCGCCAGGGGAACCTGCAATCCCGCGCAAATTTAAGTGGCGGCAAGAGATCATCGAAATCCGTCTCATCCTGAGAAAGTGGAAGAGCAGCTCGGGGTGCCGGCATGGCAGCAGGGATCGATACGTGCGCAAGCACTGGTACGAGATCAGGACGACGGACAACCGGGTGATGACCATCTATTTCGATCGGCAATTTCAGAATCCCCACGGTCGGAAAAGGCGGTGGTGGTTGCTGTCAATGATGGCTCCGGTGGTTTCCGGCCCGAGGTGATGGGCAGGGAGTGTGCTACAATAGAGGTCAGTCAGACCGCGCGGGCCATGTTGGCCGGCATTTACGGGAACCCCCGCACTGTCGGCGGGTTTCCGTTGCCGGTTTTCCACAAAAAAAGGGCAAGGCCACTTAGGCCCTGCCCTTTTTTTGTGGACAGCTGCTTTTCCCAGGCGATTACATCTTAAACCCTTGCCGCGGGTTGTGACAGGTGGTGCAGACCGTGTTGCCGGCATGGGTGTTGCCGGTGCCGTCGCTCTTCCAGTGCTGGGTGGTGGTGTGGCAGACCTGGCAGATCCCTTGCGGAGCCGTGGTGTTGACCGGGTCTGCGAAGCCGCCGATGGCGCCGGAGTCATAGGTGCGATTTGGGTCAAAAAACTTGACGCTCTTGCCGCCAGGGGCCAGTGCCGTGATCATCTGGCCATAGATCAGGCCGAACGAGCGGCCTGCCGCCGTCGGGCTCAGGCCGCCCTTGATGGTGATGGTGGTGGCGGTGGCGGCGACCACCTCGTAAGTGTTGAGGGCGGTGCTCAGCTCTTCGACCAGGATCAGGCCGGAGGCGGGCTCACGGTTGCTCTTGTTGCTCCAGCGCGTTGGGTCGTTCCACTCCGGATGGTCCGGGTTGGCGGGATCAAGGAGCTGGAAGTTGAAGGTGGTTTGGCCGCCGGTCACCGTTATGCCGTCAACAATGGTGCCCTTGACCAGATAGAGAGCGGCGGATTCGCTGCCCCGCCATTCGATCTGGGGCTGTTTGTGGGGGCGGTGGCAGTCAACGCATTTGCTGGACCACTCCCCCAGGGCCGGATTGTGGGCCGTGCCCATGGCGGCGCTGGAGTGGACGGCAGTGATGGCGCCGAGCCCAAGGCCATGACACTTCAGGCAAATGGCATCTGTTCTCAGGCCATAGGCGGAGTCGGTGCTCTGCATGGGGGAGTGTTGCCACCACATGGAATAGCTATGGCAGTCGGAGCAGGCGACCCCATGGGATTGATTGTGGGGGGCATCAAGGACCGAACCGAAATTGGGGGCTGAATCACCGTCACAGGCATCGCCGATGGCGTCCCGGTCGGTATCGGCCTGGGACGGATTGGCCGTTGTCACGCAATTATCCGCATTGTCGCCAACACCATCGCTATCCGTGTCTTTCCACTCCGTGGCGACGAGAGGCTGGGGGTCACAGGCATCGCCCCTGCCATCCTGATCATTGTCCAGTTGGTCGAGGTTTGCGATTAACGGGCAGTTGTCCACGGTGTTGAGGACGAGGTCAACGTCGTAGTCATTTCCCTGCGGGTCGTAGACCAACAGGGGGGCGGAGGCGGACGAGGCCGGACCATCACCCAGGGCGTTGGTGGCGACTACGGTAAAGGTGTAGTAGGTGCCGTTAGTAAGGCCGGTGACAGTGAGTGGGCTGCTGGTGCCGGTGGCGGTGAGCCCGCCGGGATTGGCGGTCACGGTGTAGCTGGTGAGGGGAAGGCCGCCGCTATCGCCGGGAGCGGTAAAGGCCTGGGTGGCCTGAGCGTTGCCAGCCCAGGTCGTGCCCAAGGCCGGGGCACCGGGCGGGGTGTTGGTGACGAAGGTGCCGGTGATCGTTTGTTCTCCTTGGACATTGGTAACGGTGTAGGTGTTGTTGTTCACGCCGTCCTTTTTATCGACGCCGTTGACCAGGAAGCCCCCCAGGTGATAGCCGGCGGCCGGCGACACGGTGCACAGCGAACTATTGTTGACAAATACCGGGGTGTCGCAGGTGACCGAACCGCCCGCGTCGCTGAAGCCGGTGATGCTATAGGAGATGGGGGGAGGAGCGAAGTTGAAGGCAACGGTCTGATTGGCCTGGATGTTGGTAATGGTATACTGGTCGTTGGACACGCTGGATAGTTTGTCGACGCCATTGACCAGGAAGGCAGACAACACGTAGCCAGGGC
>CAYSFY010000234.1:0-6169 GCA_964430285.1 uncultured Desulfobulbia bacterium | reverse complement strand
CACCCGTCGCGCCAGCACCGCCCTGGCCCTGCTGCTGATCAATCCGCAGCGGGAGGACCCCTTTGCCGAGGCCGGTGACTGGCTGAAGGCCCTGATGAGTGCTACCAGCGGGCATGAGGGGAGGGCGGAGGTGGCTCGGTTGCTGGTCTTTTCACAGATTGATGTCGGCGGCATCAAGGTCAGCAATGCCAAGATCGAGCGCTTTTGCCAGCAGCATGGCTTTGCCGGTTGGCTTGACACCAGTGCCAAGAGCGGTGAAAACTGCTCGGACCAGGCGAACGGCGGTCAGCCCTCACGGTTGAAGCAGCTCATTGCGGCGAGCATCCCGTGGGCAAGGCTACCGTGGACTAGCACCCCGCGGCTGCTAGCAGCGCTGAAAAAGGCGGTGGTGGCCATGCGCGATGAGGCGGACATCCGCCTTTTGCGTTTTGCGGAGTTGGCCCAGCGGCTGGAGCAGGCCCTGCCCGGCGAGCAGTTCGGTGAGTCCGAGGTGCGCACTGCCGTGACCCTGCTGGCCAACCACGGGCTGGTCCGGCCCCTGAAGTTTGGCGATCTCTTGCTGCTGCGGCCCGACCTCTTAAATGGCTACGCCGCAGCCATCATCCGCGCCGCGCGCGCCCATCAGGACGAGATCGGTTGCGTCCCGGAGGCGGCGATCTACCAGGAGGAGTTCGACTTCACCGGCGTCGAACGCCTACTGTACCGCCCGGATGAGGAGCTTTTGCTGCGGGCCATGGTGCAAACCTTACTTGACAACTCCCTCTGCATTGCCGAGGAGACACCTCGGGGCCGGCATTTGGTCTTCCCCTCGCAATACCGACGGGAGAAGGAGATCCCCACCAACCCGGAGATCTTTGTCTCCTACACCTTCAGCGGTGAATGGCAGACGGTGTGGACCACGCTGGTGGTGCGTCTGTGGTACAGCCAGGAGTTCGCGCACCGGGAGCTGTGGCGCAACGCGGCGGAGTTTGCATCACCAAGGGGGCAGGCGCTGGGGTTGAAGATTGAGAACAGGCAAGGGGAAGGCCAGGCCACCATCGCCCTCTACTTTGACCGCCAGGTGCCGGATGAGTTGAAGGTGATTCTCATCGAATATGTCCACCGCCACTTAGCGCGGTATGCCTGCGAGGTGACCCGGGACCGGCGTTATGTCTGCCAGGGGTGCGGCAAGCCGGTGTTGGACCTTGCCGCAGTGCGCAGGCGCATTGAGGCCAAGAGAGAGTTCATCACTTGCCAATGGTGCGATGACAGGGTGAAACTCATTGATTTTATCGAGCAGCGCCTACAGAGCGATCCCGTGGCCCGCCGTATCCTGGCCATGGAGGCTACGGCCACGCGGCAACTGGACAATCAGGCCCTGGAGCAGATCCTCATCGGCCATATGATGGCCGTGTGCGGCGAGGCCAACCAGATCTTCCGTCCGGTGGCGATGTTCGACCACGGCATTGACGGTGAAGTGGAGTTCAAGGACAATCATGGCCGTGCCAGCGGCGAGAAGATCTATGTCCAGCTCAAGAGCGGCAACTCCTACCTGCGCACCCGCAAGGGCGACGGCTGCGAGGTCTTTGACGTGAAGGACGAGCGCTACCTTGAGTACTGGATCAAACAGCCGGTGGATGTCTATCTCGTTATCCGACAAAAGGAGGAGATGAGCGGCCACGAGACCATCCGCTGGATGAATGTGACGCGTTATCTCAAGGAGCGGGAGGAGAAGGGCAGCCGCCAAATCATCTTTGCTGGGGAAAAACTGGACAGCCCCGCGATTTGGCGGTTGCGGGATGCCTATATTGCTGCGCCCGGGAGGTAATGGCCATCATCCCGTAAACCTCCATCAAAATTTTGAAACGACGCAAGCCGTGCGTGTAATCTGCTCGTTTGTGCTGGAGCTAAAGCGGCTGAGGGAGAGAGATTCGACAGAAACAATCTCAGCTGATCCTGATTTCTCTGAGTCATTTTTGCAGACTATTGAGCGGGTCGAAACAGGTGAGGTGACATGGCATGGGTGAGATTGAACCTCATTTTTAGCGATGCCTTTGTGCCCTCGCTAAAAAGGCACTGCGCCATAAAAGTGGCGGTCTGGAAGAAGGTGGATATGATTGCTGCCTGCCCCGTGGCCTTGGTGGAGCCATGTAATAAAAGCCGGAAGGGGCATCCCCCTTCCGGCTTTTTGGTTTTACAGCAGGCCCATCTTGGCCAGGGCAGCGGCTGCGGCCTTATAGGATACGAACACTAATACCACCCAGCCGATCAGTAAAAATGCGGTCATGGATATTCTCCTGTTGGTTGATTGTCTGTTGTGAATGGGGAGGTGAAGACCCTCTCGCGCCAAGTCAGGGGGAGTTCAAATCCCCCGTGGCCGCGTCCGTCCGTCACCAGCTCGCCGGGGTTAGTAGAGATCATCGGCTGCTTCGCCGCTCAGGTCGGCGACCGTGATCTTACGGGCATCCATCAAGAACCAGAAGTAGGCGATGTACCCGAGAACAAAGGGGACGGCCAGGGCGACATAACTCATGGCGGTGAGGGTGTAGTGGCTGGATGAGGCATTAAAAATAGTGAGGCTGCTCCCCAGGTCGAACTTGGAAGGATAAAAGGCGGTGTTGTTGTAGCCGGCCAGGAAAAAGATGGTCAGGGCCACCAGCACGGTGCCGAGTCCGCCGAACCAGATGCCGTTGCGCTTGCCGAGAAAGGTGGTGGACACCGTGCTCCAGATCACCAACACCAGACCGAGCAGCAGCATCAGGGCACAGGCCGGCATGGCCAGGAGGTTGTGGAGGTACTTGCCCTTTTCCATAAAGATCTCGCTGGTCTCTGGGTTTATGGCGTAACCATCCATGGTCAACAGGCTATAGAGCACGAAGAGCAGGAAGGGCAGGGCGTAGAGCAGGTTCATGAAGGCGGCCCTAGCCGTGCGGGCGTTCAACTCCTGGTGCTCGATGTTGTTGGTGAGGTAGAGCGCCCCCAGGATCCGGGCCAGGAACACCAGGAACAGCCCCAGGGAGAGGTTGAAGAGGTTGAAGGCGGCCTCCAGCCCGCGCAACGGGTGTTGCCAAGTCACCAGATTGTATTCGCTCAGCGAGAAGTTGGAGCCGGTAAAAAAGGTGCCCACCGCGGCGCCGATCAACAACAGACTGACGCTGCCATTCACGAAGAGGAAGGTCTCGTAGGTCTTGGCGCCGAGCAGGTTATCCGGTTTTTTGCGGTACTCGTAACTCACCGCCTGGATGATAAAGGTGAAGAGGATCAAGACCCACACCCAGTAGGCGCCGCCGAAGCTGGTGGCGTAGAAGAGTGGGAAGGCGGCGAACAGCGCCCCGCCGAAGAGCACCAGGGTGGTGAAGGTCAACTCCCACTTGCGGCCCAGGGAGTTGAGCACCAAGGCCTTCTCCTCGTCGCTCTTGGCCACGGAGCAGAGCAGGGTTTGCCCTCCCTGCACAAAGGTGAGAAAGATGAAGAGTGAGCCCACCACCGAGGAGATGAGCCACCAAAACTGTTGAAGTTGTGACAATTCCATGTTGCCGAACATATCAGTTGCCCTCCGGTCCGATTGTTATCTGTTTGAGCATGATCCGTATCTCAGCGATGAGGAGCACGGTGAAGAGAATGAGGAACATGAAGAAGGTGGTCTGTACCGCCCCGGTGGTCAGATTGGAGCGGGCCACGCTCACCGGCAACAGCCCTTGGATACTCCACGGTTGCCGGCCGACCTCGGCCACCACCCACCCTGCCTGACTAGCCAGGTGACCGAGAAAGATCGAGATGACGCCCAACCGCAACAACCAACCCTGGCTGCTGATGGTGCCCTTGTTGGTGTAATAGAGAAAGGCGAGAAAGATCAAGGGGAACAGGGTGCCCAGGGCGACCATCAAATGGAAGCTGTAGAAGGTGGTGGCCACCGGCGGCACCGCCTCCACCGGGGTTTGCAGATAGCCGTACCCCAGGAACTCCTTGTGTTGGTTGAAAGCGGTAAGCGCCGATTCGGCGGCGGCGTCGCTGCCAGCCTTGCGGGCCTTTTTGTAGCGGTCAAGCTCATCAATGGCCTGGCGGCCCTCGGCCATCTTCTGCTGCACGCCCATGATGCCGTTTTGACCATTGCCGTTTACCAAATCGTTAATGCCGGGGACAAAGGTGCCGGCCTCACGGTTGGCCAGCAGGGAGAGGAGGCCGGGGACCTCGACCTTGAATAGGAAGGGGTCCGCGTTGTTGTCGGGCTTTTTCATCGGGTTTAGCAGGCCCAGGGCCACGAGGCCGGCGCCTGCCTTGCCGTCGTAGAGCCCCTCCATGGCCGCGAGCTTCATGGGTTGGGTGCTCGCCGTGGTAAAGGCGGCCTCATCCCCGGTGAAGGCGACGAAGGCCGAGGAGAACAGCCCGAAGATCGAGGCGACCACGATGCTGCGTTTGGCCATCTTCACATGCCTCCCCTTGAGCAGGAACCAGGAGGAGATGGTCAGCACGAAGAGCGCGGCCAGCTGAAAGCCGGAGCTGGTGGCGTGGGTGAACTTGGCAATGGCCACCGGCGACAGGATCACCTCCATGATATTCTCCATCTCGAAACGGGCCTTGTCCGGATTGAAGTTCATGCCGATCGGGTTTTGCATCCAGCCGTTGGCCACTAGGATCCACAGGGCCGAAAGGTTGCTGCCGACGGCCACCATCCAGGTGGAAAAGAGGTGTGTTTTCTTCGAGACCCGATCCCAGCCAAAAAACATCACGGCAAAGAAGCTGGCCTCCAGGAAAAAGGCGAAGATGCCCTCAATGGCAAGGGGGGCGCCGAAGATGTCGCCCACCATCCAGGAGTAGTTGGACCAGTTGGTGCCGAACTCGAACTCCATGATGATGCCGGTGGCGACGCCGATGGCGAAGTTGATGCCGAAGAGTTTCATCCAGAACTTGGTGATGCGCTTCCACTCCTCGTTGCCGGTCTTCACGTAGAGGCCCTCGAAAAAGGCCACCAGGAAGGAGAGCCCTAGGGTGAGCGGAACAAAAATCCAATGGAACATGGCGGTCATCGCAAATTGGGCGCGGGCCCAGTTGACTTGCGAGAGATCCGTTAAATCGAGCATGGTGTACCTCCTATGGGTTATGGGGAACAGGGGTTAGATTTTCCAGGACGTAGGCGGCCCGCTCGGCGTCGCTGCCAAAGTTGCGAGCCAGGGGGTCATGAAAGAAAAAAACCTTAAATACGGCAAACATGATGAAGAGTTTGAGGAGGACGATCTTCCACAGGGTCCTGCCCAGGACCATGGAGCGGAAGCCGTCTCGGTAGAAATCGTAGATGGCGATCAGCATTGTCCTTGTATCCCCTCGGTGATTGATGTGTATGTCTGCTGCTGATGTGCTCGCCACAAGGGGCCTAAGCGGCATGGTGGCGAACTGGCAAGAGGCCCGTGGCGATGGCCCGGGCCAGGGGATCCCCTTGGGGCAGGCAACGGCAGACGGTACCAGTCGCAGGACCAGGGCAGGAGTTTACGCATGCCGGTCCGCGCGAACTGTCGCCGGATGGTGGTGGGCAATTGGGGTTCGGTGTGTGTCATCTGGGTAATCTCGTGAGGGCTGTTTAAGGCACCGCATCAGCGTTTGCCCCGGGTGGCCGATGGGGATCTTGTGTAAACAGGACATATCGGATTGTTTTTATCTTATATTAAATCGGACTAAATTTGTCAACATTATTTTTTGCGCGGTTTATCCGCGGGTGGGGGGATGGATGGGGGAGGGGTGGAGAACAATACTGTTGACTTAAGGGGAGAGCTTGCCATGCACCGTCACCCGGGCTAAGACCGCAGTCAAGGGCGTCCTGATTCTCAACGATGCCGGCTGAATTCATTCCGGAATGCGGCCCTTGATCAATTGTCGTGGAGTTTAATGCCTAAGTCAACAGAATTAAGGGAGGGAGGAGGGTATGTGGTGAGGGGCTCTGGCGATGCACCAGGGCGCGTTGGCTGGCGTCAAGCACATGGTCCTGGTGCGTGCCGATGTCTTTGGCCAGAAAGCGTAAGGCCAAGTCGCCGTTTTCCTGGAGCAGTTGGTCTTTCCTGGGGTCACGGCGGTAGGCCTGGCGATCGCCGAGGTGCTGGCAACCGTCCACTGCGATGGCGACACTTGATGGAATCGCAAAAAGTCATGAAGCTGACCATCTGCCAACGTAATTTCAATGTGTTACAGGGCGTGCCAG
>CAYSFY010000233.1:0-6309 GCA_964430285.1 uncultured Desulfobulbia bacterium | reverse complement strand
ACCGCCCTGATGGGTGCCGGCGAGTGCGTGGGCGAGAACCGGGCCATTGAGGCGGTCAACATGGCCATCTCCAGCCCCCTGTTGCAGGATATCAGCATCAGCGGCGCCAAGGGGGTATTGGTCAACATCTCCGCCTCCGAGTCCTCCCTGACCATGGCCGAGGTCAACGAGGCCACCACCCGCATCTACCAAGAGGCCGATGACGAGGCCAAGATCATCCTGGGCGTCATGTTCGACGAGTCCCTGGGCGAGGCCATGCGCATCACGGTAATCGCCACCGGTATTCGCGAGGAGGAGACCCTGGAGACCCTGCCAGCCAACGTCCGCTCCCTGGCCGGTAAGCGCGAGATGGAGCCGGAGCCGGTCAAGGCCCCGCCCAAGGCCCCGCCGCCTCCGCCCCAGCCGGTACGACGGGCGGAAGTGATCCCGGACCGCAGCGAATATGGCCAGGCCCCGCACCCGGCCCTCAAACGACGCTTGGCACAAAATTCCACTCGTACCCACTTCCTGGATGAAGACGAGTTGGACCGCCCCACCTTTATCCGCCGCAATGAAAATTGATGGTCTTGCAAAAAGCCCAAAACATACCATCCGCCTACACGATATCAAGAAGTTACGGAGTGTGCCAGCGACGGTTGAGTGGTTTTTGCGAAACCGACAGAATTGATGCCCTCCTTGGTCCATGAGCGGAGACCATCGAGACCGGCTCGATAACAAGACCCTCTTTGCCCAAGAGACAGGCAGCGTCAAGCGCAAGTGGAAGGACCGGCTGCCTGTCGCCCTCATCTTCCCCAACCGCTACCAGCTTGGCATGTCGAATTTGGGGTTTCAACTGGTCTTCTCGCTTCTCAATCAAGAGCCCGGAATCGTCTGCGAACGCTTTTTCGCGACCCCGGGCCTGCCCCCCCTGTCAGTGGAGTCCAACCGGCCACTGAAGGACTTCCCCTTCATCCTCTTCTCCATCAGTTTCGAGCATGACTTCCTCACCGTCGTCGACCTCCTGAGCGCGGGGGGCATCGCCCCCCTGGCCAGTGAGCGCCGCGCCCTCGGCCCAGTTGCGGCCGGGACCCCGCTGGTGATCGGCGGCGGGGTGGCCACCTTCATCAACCCGGAGCCCTTGGCCCTGTTCATGGACCTCTTTCTCCTGGGCGAGATCGAACCGGTGCTCCTCCCCTTCATCGAACACCTCTTCGCCATCGCCGCCGGTGGCTCGGTGAGCGAACACCTGCGCCGCATGGCCCAGACCCTGCCCGGCACCTATGTCCCCTCCTTCTACCACCCCCGCTACTCAACCGATGGCCGCCTGGCCGCCATGGAGGCGGACCCCGGCATCCCGGCCCGGGTAGTCAAGGGCACCCACCACGGCTCGCCGGTGGCAGGCCACTCCCAGATCCTGACCCCGGAGACCGAGTTCGCCAATATCCATCTGGTGGAACTGGGGCGGGGGTGTAGCAAGAGCTGCCGTTTCTGCGCGGCCGGCTTTGTCTACCGCCCCCCCAGGCTGTGGTCGGCCGAGGCGATCACGGCGGCCATCGCCGCCAGACCCGAGGAGAACCAGCGGGTCGGCCTGTTGGGCATGGAGATGGCAAGGCCCGAAGAGCTCCAGGCCATCAGCGAATTCCTGCTCAAGGAGTCCTGCAGCCTCTCCTTTTCGTCGCTGAGGGCCGATGTCATCCGTGGCCCCCTGCTCGACCTGCTGGCCAGGAGTGAACTGAAGACCGCGGTCATCGCCCCGGATGGCGGCTCGGAACGATTGCGTCGGGTGATCAACAAGGGGATCACCGCCGCCGATTGCCTACAGGCGGCCAGCGACCTGGCCACCGCCGGCATCTATACCCTGAAGCTCTACTTCATGATCGGCCTGCCCACCGAGGGCGAGGAGGATCTCGCCGAGATGGTCTCCTTGATCCGCGCCATCCAAGAGCAGGTCATGGCCATCGGCCGCCCCCGGGGCCGGATCTGCCGCTTGCAGGTGAGCGTCAATTGCTTTGTGCCCAAGGCCTGGACCCCGTTTCAGTTTGCCGGCTTCGCGCCGGTGGCGGCCTTAAAGGGGAAGATCAAGTTCCTGCGCCAGGGGCTGGGCACCCTCCACCACCTCCACCTCACGGTGGACCAGCCGGACAACGCCTATTTCCAGGCCATGCTGGCCCGGGGCGATCGCCGGGTCGGGGAGGTGCTGCTGCGCTTAAGTGACCAGGGCGGCAACTGGCGGCAAGTCTGCAAGCAGACGGGGTTAGATCCCGATTTTTACGCGGCGCGTACCCGGGACCAGGAGGAGTCTCTGCCCTGGGAGATCGTCGATCACGGCATCTCCCGCTCCTACCTGTGGCACGAGTATCAACAGGCCCTGCTGGAGAAGACCTCACGGCCCTGCGACATCGGCACGGACACCAAATGCAGGCGCTGCGGGGTATGCCATGACTGAACGGCGACGCAAGGAACTCACCGGGAGCATGGACCAAAAACCATTTGAGCTGGTCAAGTACTTCTCCTTTTCCGCCGTGGCGGTCTTTTTGCTGTTCACTATCAGCATGGTCTGGTTTATATCGAACAATACCAAGGAGATGCTCCTCCAGCGCAGCGAGGCCTACGCCCTGGTGCTGGCCGAGAACCTCAACCATCAGGTCTACCAACAATTTGTCATCCCCACTTTCCTGCGCTACAGCGAAATCGCCCTGCGCAAGCCCGAACAGTTCCAGCGCCTGGACGCCATCATCAAGAATACCACCCATGGCCTAAACATCGAATCCGTCACCATCTATGAGACCAAGGAGCCCAAGGTGGCCTACAGCACCATCGGCGACAAGGTGGGCCAGCTGGTGCCGGCGACCCCCGAGTACCTGAAGGCCCGGGATGGCGGCAGCAACTCCACCCTGATCACCCACGGCAACATCCTAAGCCTCTTTCCCGGCCGCCAGGGGATCCACGGCCAGCTCAAGACCCTCATCCCCTTCCGTCTGGAGAAGGGGTTGGGCGAGGATACCGGCCCCATCCTGGGGGTCTTTGAGATTGTCCAAGACCTCTCCGCCGACCTGGAGGCGGTGGTGCGCTTGCAGTGGATGATTGTCGGCATCTCCGTGCTGATGATGTCCGGTCTCTTTGTCGCCCTGTGGCTGATCGTGGCCCGGGGCGACCGCATTGTCGCCCGCCGGGCCGAGGAGCGGCTGAAGTTGGAAGAACGGCTCAACCATGTGGAACGCTTAGCCGGCCTGGGCAAAATGGTGGCCGCCGTCTCCCACGAGATCAAGAACCCCTTGGGCATCATCCGCAGCACCGCCGAGATCCTGGGCAAGCGGCTGACCAAGCTGGCCCCGGGCAACGAACACCTGGCCGGCATCATTGTCCAGGAGACCATGCGCCTGGATCGCATCGTCACCGAATTTTTGGATTTCGCCAGGCCCCAGAAGATGCGCATCGCGCCCACCGTGATCAGCGATCTCATCCAGCGGGCCTTGACCTTCATGGAACCGGAGTTTGTCAAGGCCCGCATCCAGCTGGTGGAGCGGGTGGACCACAGCGCGACGGCGGCAGTGGATAGCGACCACCTCTATCAGGCCATCCTGAATATCCTGGTCAACGCGGTCCAGGCCATGCCGGAAGGGGGGACCCTGACCGTGCTCCTGCGCCAGGAACCGCGCACCCGCTCGATCTGTCTGGAGATCGCCGACACCGGCCACGGCATGTCGGAAGAGGTGCTGGGCCAGGTGTTCACCCCCTTCTTCACCAAAAAGAACCGGGGCACCGGTCTGGGCCTGGCCATTGTCCGCAATATCATCGAATCGCACCTGGGCCAGATCGAGGTGGACTCGGTGGAAGGGCAAGGGACCATGTTCACCATCCGCATCCCGCAGACCAACGACTGAGCCAGCATTTTTTTAGTGGTGCAGGTTTGGAAGATGTGGTATCAATTTTTGTGGAATATTTTTTTCCCGTGGTTTTCAGCCTTGTTGCCGACAACTCCAGGCAGTAACAGGCCGGTTGTACGGACCATGGCAGCACGACATTTTGCACTCTGGTTGTCACGCCGACACATTTACAATGGGGAGGGGGGGAACGATGGCATTAGTCAGTGAAAGACCTTGTTGGGAGATTATGCGCTGTGCCGAAGACGCCGTGTGCGTTGCCCGCAGGTATCCGGAAACACCGTGCTGGGAGCATGCCGAGGCCTTGAACTACACGGCCTGTGCCCATGGGGTGTGTAACGATTGCATCGTCTATGTCGCCAAGCGTAACCCGCCCCTCTTCAGCGAGCAGGAACTGATCACCATCCTTGGCCACCGCAAGGTCTACGGCGTCAATCACCCCAAGTGTCCGGCCCAGGTCTTCAGCCATCGCCTGGGGTCGACCGCGGATGAGAGAAGGCGTTCGGCCCGCTACCGGATCAAGGGCCAAGCCCGTGCCGTGATTGCCAATCTGGGCAACTCCATCGGCTGCGTCCTTGACCTGAGCCACAAAGGCCTTGCCTTCTCCCATAACTTGCGGGCCACCCGGATGAACCAGCCCCTGCGGATGGAGATCCGTGGCCGCGACTTCGCCCTGACCGACCTCCCCGCCCAAATCATCTCCGACCGCCCCTTGCCCGACTCCTCCGCGGACCACCGCCGCTGCAGCGTCCGCTTCACCTCCCTCTCCCTGCTGCAACAGGATATGCTGGCCATGATCATCCGCCAGTATGGTCAGGCCTGTTATGATGGGGTCTACTGCTGAAGGGACGCGCCAGGTAGAATCCCGCCTGCCCGGCGGCCGGCAGCACAACGGAGCGCCTTGAGCTCCTCGCCAGTGTCCGCCCTTGGCGGCCGCAGGGTGCTCATCGTTCCGGCCCCGGGTTACCGTTGCCAGATGACCACCCCGCCCTTCCACACCTCCCTGATCCGGTGGTACGGCACACGATGGACCACCCCCTGCTCATCCGCCACAACGAAGAAAAAACGGCTCGCCTCCTGGTCAATGGTGGCCAACGGCACATACACCAGATCGCGGCGGACCCGGTCGTAGTAACCGATCCGGAACTCGCCACGCCCAAACTCCGGGTCCCAACGGATACGGCTCAACAACTGGTGCAACGGGATCACCCTCACCCTCCTCGTCAGGCAACAGGCGCTCCTTTGGGCCCATCCCCCTCGCCGAGATGCGCCACGCCCCCTTTTCACCTCCCCTACCATAGATGAGGGATCACCGTCAACCATGGCCATGAGCGTATGCGGGAATCGGACTATTTAAAAGAACGAGAGGATGTCTTGCGGCGCTTGCGGGGGCTCCCGCTGTTGCGTTCCATCGACTCCGCCTACCTCAAGGAGATCATCCACCGCAGCAAGATCCGCATCTACGAGCAGGGGGAGATCGTCACCCAGGAGGGCTCCCTGGAGAAGTGGATCTACATCCTGCTCTCGGGCGCCGTCACCATCCAGAAGGAGCATAAAGAGATCGCGGTCCTCGCCGAGATCGGCGACACCTTCGGCGAGATGGCCTTCATCGACGGCAAGAACCGCTCCGCCTCGGTCTCGGCCAGGGAGGACACGGTCTGCCTGGTCATCGACACCTCTTTCCTCATGGGAGGAGACAGGGATGCACACCTGGCCTTTTATGCCATCCTCTACCAGATCTTCGCCGAGATCCTGGCCCGCCGGTTGCGCGAGACCACGGAAGAGCTGGCCCGGGTCAAAGCCGAACTGGAAGGGTTGCGCTCCAAGGGCCGGCCCTGACCCTGCCCCCCAATGCGGTGGCCTCCCCGCCACCTTCCCGGTAGCCAATTTTTCCTACCTCTCTCGCCCCAAATTGTGTATAGTGCCGCTCTTGTCGCCAAGGCCTCGCCGCGAGAGGCTAAATCCCCGCCTGTTCATTTTTGGACGACGGGTCAGCAGGCTACAGAGATAACCCGGACAACAAATCCACATCGACCACCAACGGTCTTCACGAGAACATAGGTAAGGAGAGAACAATGAAGGTAATGTTATTGGGCGCCCCGGGCGCCGGCAAGGGTACAGTGGCAAAATTATTGACCGCGCTGGATGGTTCGGTGCAGATCTCCACCGGCGACATCCTGCGGGGCGAGGTGCGGGCCGGATCCGATCTCGGCAAGCAGGCCGAGGCCTTTATGAAGGCGGGTGACCTGGTACCGGACTCCCTGATCATGAGCATGATGGAGAAGCGCCTCCAGGCCGATGACTGCAAGAAGGGTTTCCTCTTGGACGGCTTCCCGCGCACCATCCCCCAGGCCGAGGAGTTGAAGCAGTTGATGGCCAAGCTGAAGATCGACCTGGACATGGTGATCAATATCGATGTGCCCCGCGATGTGATCCTCGATCGGCT
>CAYSFY010000232.1:745-6428 GCA_964430285.1 uncultured Desulfobulbia bacterium | reverse complement strand
TGTTACACGAGGCGGCCCGCAACTATAGCAAGATGCTGGAAGCCCTGGCGCTGAACGATCCGCTGACCGGACTGGCCAACAGACGACTTCTCGCCGACAGGATAGCGATGGCCCTGGTCCATGCGCGCCGGAACAAGAGCGCCATGGCAGTGGTCTATCTGGATCTGGACGGCTTCAAGCAGATCAACGACACCTTGGGGCACGGCACCGGGGACATATTGCTGAAAATGGTTGCGGAACGCTTGGTGGCAACGGTGCGCGAAGAGGATACCGTAGCGCGTCTGGGGGGTGACGAATTCATGCTGGCACTGTGGCAGGTCAGTGGGACTGACTATGCGGCCACGGCAGCGGCAAGGGCGATCGAGGCGGTGTCGCAACCCTATGACATTGAGGGCAATTCCGTAAACATAACCACCAGCGCCGGGGTCAGTATCTTTCCCGACCATGGCGAAGACGCGGAGACACTGATGAAGAGCGCGGATCTGGCCTTGTATGAGGCCAAGAGCAGAGGCAAGAATGGCTATCGCATCGCGGAGCGGCCAGACCAGCAGGAATGAAGCAACGGGTCAGCCCCTGACACGAGAAGAGATTACGAATTCAAGTGAAAGTTGATGGAATCGCAAAAAGTCGTGAAGCTGACCATTTGCCAATGCAATTTTAATGTGTTACGGGGCGTGCCAGTGGCGGTTGAGCAGTTTTTGCGAAACCGTCAAATTGGAGGACCTTTCCTGCCCCAGCGGGCATGCTCCGCGCATCGGTTCCCTTCTTATCCCTTTGCATGCAAGACCACCACGGCCTCCGGGTCGCGGCTGGCGATCTGCTGGGCGACCTTGGCCGGTACCACCTCGTAGCTGTTGCCGAGTTTGCAGATGGCGAGCTTTCCTTGGCTGAGCTGGTCGATCATCTCGTCCGCGATAAAGATCCTCTTGATCTTGTTCTGCTCCACAAAGTGATAGGGCTCGCCCCGATCATCCTTGGCCAGGCGATTGCTCTCGATGAGCTGTTTCACCTGGGCCTTCAGCTCCCGCTGCCTGGTCTCCTCCAGACGCTGCCGGTTTAACTCGCGGTTGCGCATCTCCTGGGCCGCCTGTTCCTCGCGCACCTTATTCACCGCCACGGCCGGAGGGGTTCCCTTGTTCTGCTTACGGCCCATGAATTTTTCGTGGTCAGCCTTCTTGACCTGCTTCTTGGTCGCCAGCCCTGCCTTTAACAGCTGTTCCTGCAATGGGTTTCCCATGTCCTTTTCCTTAGATGAGTTGATTCAGCGATCCATGACCGTGTTCGGTACTTTTTCGGGTTGATGGTCATTGCCCACCACGAAAACGGAAGGCGCCCAACGTGGCCGGTGGTGCCCGGCAACGACCGGATGGGTGGCCGCCATTTGACCACATTCGCAAAAGGATGCAAAGGGATACGTGGCGAGCAGACAATTTCCGGCATGGCAGGTGAACTTCTATGTCGGAGGATGTGCAAATGCGTGACCAAGACCACTGGTTTCCGTAGCCGACGGCGGTGAATTTGTTTCACCTTGATCGTGATCAAACGATGGTGGGCGGAACTCACCCGACGCCTCGGCAATGGTGTTGTGGACGGCCCCCCTTGAACCGGCACCTAAAAAAACAGTTGGCACTTGCGGCAAAATCGGAATACAAAAGCAACCATGAATCCATATCAAGAGATCATTGCCCGCGAGCTTGCCCTCAAGCCCGGCCAAGTGGCGGCAGTGGCCCTCCTGCTCCAGGAGGGGGGCACTGTGCCGTTTATCGCCCGCTACCGCAAGGAGGCCACCGGTCTCCTGGACGAGACCCAGATCACCGCGGTGCGCGACCGCCTGCTGCAACTGGCCGACCTGGACAAGCGGCGGCAGGCGATCATCGGCTCGCTTGCGGAACGGCAGTTGCTGGCGCCCGCGCTCCATCAGGCCCTGCTGGCCGCCTCGAACCTCACCACCCTGGAGGATCTCTATCTGCCCCACCGGCCCAAGCGCCGGACCAGAAGCTCCATGGCCATGGGCCAGGGGCTGGAGCCCCTGGCCCGCATGATCTTCCGTCAGGAGGGCCGGCCGCTTACCCCTGAGCAATTCATCGACCCGGCACAAGGGGTGGCCACCGCCGACGAGGCCTTGGCCGGGGCCCGGGACATCATCGCCGAATGGATCAGTGAGGATGCCCCCATCCGGGCCGGGTTGCGGAAGCTCTTTAGCGACCAGGGGGTGATCTCCTCCCGGGTGGTGAAGAAGCAGGAAGAGGCCGGCGCCAAATTCCGTGACTACTTCGCTTGGCAGGAGCCGGCGGCCAAGGTCCCCAGCCATCGCTTGCTGGCCATGCTGCGTGGCGAAAACGAGAAGGTGCTGACCCTCTCCTTTCGCCCCCCCGAAGAGGCGGCCATCGACCTGTTGCGGCTACGGGTGGTCAAGGGGCGGAGTGGAGCGGCCGTCCAGGTGGGGCTTGCCGTGCACGAGAGTTACAAACGGCTGTTGGCCCCCTCCTTGGAAAATGAGCTGCGTGCCAAGCTCAAGGAGCGGGCGGACCGGGAGGCGATCCAGGTCTTTGTGGACAACCTGCGCCAGCTGTTGCTCGCCCCGCCCTTGGGCCGCAAACGGGTCATGGCCTTGGACCCCGGCTTTCGCACCGGGGCCAAGCTGGTCTGTCTCGACGCCCAGGGGCAACTCCTCCACGCCACCACCATCTATCCCACCCTCTCCGCCAGCCAGGGACAGGAGGCCGCCAAGGTCGTAGTGGAACTATGCCGCAAATTTCAGATCGAGGCCATTGCCATCGGCAACGGCACCGCCGGCCGGGAGACCGAGAGCTTTGTCCGCTCCTTGGGGCTGGCTGCGGAGATGATTATCACCATGGTGGACGAGAGCGGGGCCTCCATCTACTCCGCCTCGGAGACGGCCCGGGCCGAGTTCCCGGACCATGACCTCACCGTGCGGGGCTCGGTCTCCATCGGCCGCCGCTTGCAAGACCCCTTGGCCGAGCTGGTGAAGCTGGATCCCAAGGTCATCGGCGTGGGCCAGTACCAGCACGACGTCAATCAGTCGGCGCTCAAGCAGAGCCTGGATGACACCGTGGCCAGCTGTGTCAACAGCGTGGGCGTGGAGCTGAACACCGCCAGTGCCGAGCTGTTGGCCCATGTCTCGGGTCTCGGCCCGGTGCTGGCCCACAAGGTGATCACCTATCGTAATGAAAACGGTCCATTCCCCAGCCGGGCGACGCTGCTCAAGGTGCCGCGTCTGGGGGCCAAGGCCTTTGAGCAGTGCGCCGGCTTTCTGCGTATCCAAGGGGCCACGCACCCCCTGGATGCCAGCGCCGTCCACCCCGAACGCTACCCCATTGTCGAACGCATGGCCCGGGATTGCGGCTGCCAAGTGGTTGCGTTGATGACTAAGCCGGAGTTCAGGGAGCGCATCGTGATCCAGCGCTATGTGACGGATACGATTGGCCTGCCGACCCTGACCGATATCCTGGCGGAGCTGGCCAAGCCGGGACGCGACCCGCGGGCCACCTTTAGTCAGTTTGCCTTTAGCCCCGGCATCAACAGCATCGATGACCTGCGGCCGGGCATGCGGCTGCCTGGCCTGGTCACCAACGTTACCAAGTTTGGGGCCTTTGTCGATATCGGCGTCCACCAGGACGGGCTGATCCACATCAGCCAACTGGCTGACCGCTATGTCCGCGAGCCTGCCGAGGTGGTCAAGGTCCGCCAACAGGTGATGGCCCGGGTGCTGGAGGTTGACCGGGAGCGCAACAGGATTGCCCTCTCCCTTAAGGAAGGCTGAAATCAGGGCACCACCGGCCGTCTGAAAATAAGGGTGGCCACATGTCAACACCAATGGAGAACGGATAGATGGCGCAGCCATGGCGAGTAGTCGATAGCATTGAGACCGAGGAGGGGCTGCTGGATCTGCGGCAGCGGGGGGAGAGGGATTTTCTGATCACCATTGATAACCGGGTGTTGATGAGCTCCTCGGCCAACCGCTCCGAGATCGTGCTGGCCGAGTTGTCCTGCGCGCCTCTGAAACAGGGGACCAGCCCCCGGGTGTTGGTGGGGGGGCTGGGCATGGGGTACACCCTGAAGGCGGCCTTGGACAATCTGCCGGCCGCGGCCCAGGTGGTGGTGGCTGAACTGAACCCGATCATGGTCAAATGGTGCCAAGGACCCATTGCCCAGTTGACCAATCGTGCCGTTGACGACCCCCGGGTGACGGTGGTGATCGCCAATGTGGCCGCAGTCATCTCCGCCGCCGCCAACCAGGGGGGGGGAGAGCGCTTCGATGCCATCATCCTTGACCTCTATGAAGGGCCCAATGCGGCGGACCAGGGGAGGGGGGAGTATCTCTACGGGGCCAAGGCGCTGAAGTTGAGCCGTGCCGCCTTAAAGCCCGACGGGGTGTTGGCGGTGTGGTCCGAAGACCCGGACAAGTCCTTTGAAAAACGGCTGCAAGCGGCGATGTTCTCCGTGGTTCGGCAACGCCCAGGTCGGGGAGCGGGCAAGAATGTGGTCTATATCGGCAAGAAGATCGACAAGGGGTAAAACAGCTGGAGCCCCTATTGCTTGGCTTGAGTTGGCAAGAGGTTGGGATTTTATAGCATGAATAGGGTGACAAGGAGATCGCCATGAAAAAAAGAGCGCGGAACGGGTTGGTTGGCCTCTTGGCCTTGGTCGTGGGGATGATGGCCGTGGATTTTGCTGTTGCCGACGAAATGGCTGCGTTCAACGCCTTGAAGAGGGCGGCCGTCCACGATGACGCCAAGGCCCAGGCCGGCTTGGCGGCCATCTATGCCAAGGGCCAAAAAGGGGTACAGCCGGACCCCCCCATGGCCTTGTTATGGTATCGAAAAGCAGCCGCACTGGGCAATATTGATGCCGAATTTCAGTTGGGCCTGCTGTACCACCAGGGGACAGGTATCCGCCAGGACTATAGCGCAGCCACTGCCTGGTATCAAAAGGCAAGCGCCCGGGGGCATGAACAGGCCAAGGCGAATTTGGAGAAGATCAAGACCGAGATCGCGGCCATTAAAAAAACGGCTGAGCAGGGCCAGGCGGCGGCCCAGGTGACCTTGGGGGATCTCTATGCCGACAACAACGGGGTGCCTCAAGACTATGGCCAAGCCATGGCCTGGTTTGAGAAGGCGGCGGCCCAGGGGGAGGCAACGGCCCAAGTCCGTTTAGGGCGGATGTATGCCGATGGCAAAGGGGTGCCACAGGACTACACCAAGGCGGTGGCATGGTACCAAAAGGCCATTGCCCGGAACAGTGCGGCGGCAAAATACAATCTGGGGGGGATGTATCTGAGGGGGAGAGGGGTACCGAAAGACAACGTCCTTGCCTATGCCTGGCTCACTCTGGCCGCGGAGCAAGGAGACCAGGCCGCCATCAACAACCAGGCCTTTGCCTCGGGCCTGTTGACGCCGGAGCAACTGGCCAAGGCCCGGGAGCTAGCCGTACAGCTCCAGGCCGAGATCGACAAGCGGAAGTAACTCAGCGGCCGAGGGGGAAGGTGAGGAAGAAGCTGGTGCCTTGGCCTGGCGTGCTCTCCACCCGGATGGTGCCGTGGTGCAGATCGACCAGTTGCTTGGTGATGGACATGCCGAGTCCGGTGCCTGGTTCGCCCGCGGTGCCTGGTCTGGAGAGCTTGGTGAAGCGGTCGAAGAGGGTGGCGAGGATCTCCGCCGAG
>CAYSFY010000232.1:0-735 GCA_964430285.1 uncultured Desulfobulbia bacterium | reverse complement strand
TATCGCTGACCGTGATGGCGAGGTGCCGGTCCTCCTTGGCGATGGTGACCGTCACCGTGCCCCCCCTGGGGGTGAACTTGATGGCATTGGTGAGCAGGTTGTTGATGATGCGGGTAAATTTATTCCGGTCGCCGGTCATGGTGACCTCGGACTCCGTCTGATTCACCAGCTCCAGGGTCACCCCCTTTTGGCGCGCCCGCTGTTCCATGCCCACGATGGCGATCCGCGTCAGCGAGTCCACGGGGATGGGGAGGAGTTCGATCTCATTCGCGTGGGCCTCGTTGCGGGTGAGCTCCACGATGTCGTTGACGATCTCTGCCATGAATTTTGTGGAACTCTTGATGATCGCGAGCCACTCCAGTTGCTTCGCCGAGAGCCCATCATCGGCGAGGAGCAGGTCGGTGAACCCCAGGATGCTGGTGAGCGGGGATTTGAGGTCATGGGAACTCACCGCCACAAACTCGTCGTGGCGCTTGTTCAGTCTCTCCTGTTCGGCAACATTGCCGGCGAGTGCCTTGACCAATTGGCGGATCTCCAGATGCGTGCTGATGCGGGCGATGAACTCCTCCTTGACAAAGGGTTTGACAATGTAGTCCGTGGCCCCGGCCTGAAAGAGCGCCAGGATGAGATCCCGCTGTTCCACCGTGGCGAGAAAAATGATGGGGATATGGCGCATGCCGATTTTTGGCGGAGCGCGGTCAACAGCTCATGGGGGGTGGACTCGGGCAGCAGGCA
>CAYSFY010000231.1:1370-6572 GCA_964430285.1 uncultured Desulfobulbia bacterium | reverse complement strand
ACCATGGCCCGGGTATGGGTAAGCGAGATCCGCTCGCCGCTGCCGTAAGGACCGCCACTCCAGCCGGTGTTGATCAGCCACACCTGGACATTATGCTGTTCGAGCTTTTTGCCCAGGAGTTCGGCGTAGCGCATGGGGTGTCGGGGCATGAAGGGGGCGCCGTAACAGGCGCTAAACACCGGCACCGGCTCGGTGATCCCCCGTTCGGTACCGGCGACCTTGGCGGTATAGCCGGAGAGAAAGTGGTACATGGCCTGCTCCGGTGTGAGCTTGGCGATGGGGGGGAGGACGCCAAAGGCGTCGGCGGAGAGGAAGATGACGGTGCGGGGGTGGTCGCCCATGCCGGTCTTACTGGCGTTGGGGATGGCCGAGATGTGGTAGGAGGCCCGGGTGTTCTCGGTAAAGGTCTCGTCGGCCAGATCGATGCGGCGGGTCCGGGCGTCCAGGGCGACATTCTCCAGGATGGTGCCGAAGCGCTGGGTGGTGGCAAAGATCTCCGGCTCGGCCTCTGGTGAGAGGCGGATCAGTTTGGCGTAGCACCCCCCTTCCATGTTGAAGATGCCGTCATCGCTCCAGCCATGCTCGTCATCTCCGATCAGCACCCGGCTGGCATCGGCGGAGAGGGTGGTCTTGCCGGTGCCGGAGAGGCCGAAGAAGAGGGCGCTGTCGCCTGCCGCGCTGATATTGGCCGAACAGTGCATGGGCAGGATCCCCTTTTCGGGCAGGAGAAAGTTCATCACCGTGAAGATGGATTTCTTGATCTCGCCGGCATAGCCGGTGCCGCCGATCAGGATCAGACGGCGCAGGAAGTTGATAACGATGAAGGTCTCGGAGTGGGTGCCATCGATGGAGGGCACGGCGTGGAAGCGCGGGGCGTCGATGACGGTGAACTCCGGGATGTGGTGGCGCAACTCCTCCAGGGTGGCCTGGATGAACATGTTGCGGGCAAAGAGGCTGTGCCAGCCGTACTGGCTGATGATGCGCACCGCCAAGCGGTGCCGGGCATCGGCGCCGGCAAAACAGTCCTGAACAAAGAGGTCATTCATCTCCAGGTGGTGGACCATGCGCAGGTAGAGGCGGTCAAAGCACGCCTCGCTCATGGGGGAGTTGATCTTGCCCCACCAGATCTTCTCTGACGTCGACGGTTCACGGACGATGAACTTGTCGTTGGCCGAACGGCCGGTGTGGTGTCCGGTACGCACCACCAAGGGCCCCAGGTGGGAGAGACGACCCTCCCGGCGGGTCAGGATCTTCTCGTAGAGGCGGGCGGTGGGGATATTCCAATAGACATCGTTTAGGTTCTCCAGGCCATAGTGCTCCAGCCCGTAATCGCTGATAATCTGGGAAGAGGTGTGCGGCATGAGCGGACTCCATCGGTTCGAAGGGAGGGGAGGGGCGATACGGTGCAAGGTCACGGCTTTGCGGTAACCTAGGCACTGGTACCAGTCAAGCACGGTGGCGGGGAATTGTCAAATTGTAACTGTGAGCGCGATGTGGGCTGGAGGCTGTGAGGCTGTAAGTAGGGCCGGGTAGATCGTCTGGCCCAACCGCTTGCCTTGGAGTACGGCGACAGGTCGCCGCTGATAAGGTGGTGACGCGTCACCGTACTCCAGGTCGGCAGAGACAACAGGCAAGCGTGAGGCGACTCATGGCGACACCTTCTTTCGGACCTGGGCCCGGGCCGTGGCTGGGGCTGACCACGGGTCGTCGGGCCAGACGTGCTTGGGGTAGCGGCCTTTCAACTCCTTTTTGACCTCGGGGTAGGTGGTGTTCCAGAAGCCCTTGAGGTCGCTGGTGATCTGGATGGGCCGCTGGGCCGGGGAGAGGAGGTGGAGCAGGACCGGGACTCGGCCGCTGGCCACTGTCGGTGACTCTGCCAGACCGAAGAGTTCCTGCAAGCGCACCGCCAGCACCGGCGCTTGACCAGGGGTGTAGCGCAGGGGCAGCCGGGAGCCGCTGGGGCACTGGAAGTGGGTGGGGGCCTCCTCCGCCAAGCGGCTGGTGTGCCGCCAATCCAGCCTGGCCCTGAGGATGGCCAAGAGGTCCAGGCGGGTGAGGTGGGAGCGGCGACTCATGCCGTCCACATGGGGGGCGAGCCATTCGAGGTCAGCGGCCAGGGCCTGGTCGCCGAGATCGGGCCACCCCTGGTCCGGCTGCCAGCCATGCAGCGAGGTCACCCTGGCCTGGAAGGATCTGGCCTCCTTTGTCCAGGGCAGGGCGCTGATGCCCATGGCCTGGATGCCGGTAAGGAGCGCTTGGCGCACCGCCTCCGGGTCCGCCTTGGTCACGGACCGCTCGCTCAAGACCAGACCCAGGAGGCGCTCCTGTGACTGGCTGACCACGGCCTCCTCCCGTTGCTCCCAGGTGGTGGCGGAGACCGTGAGGATGAGGTCCCCTAGGGCAGACCGGATCTCCTCCAGGGTGATGGCCGCGGCCAGGTAGACCCGGCCCTCCACCTGGCCGGCATCGAGATGGGCGGCGACCAAGTAGGGGGCGCCGGTCAAGGGATCGCTCTCCGGCAGCCGCACCCCGCGCCCTTGGGCCAGGCGGTAACGGTCGTGGGTGCCGGGCCGCTGTTGGCCGATGCGGTCGGGATAGGCCCGGGCCAGCAGCCCCCCCCCCCCCCCCACCCCCATGGAGGAGTGACGCCCCGGGCGGCCGTTGAGCAGGCGGCGCAGTTGCTTGGCCACTGCCTCCACCCGGGCGCAGGCGTCGTTATCCGCCGCCACGGCAGCCCCTCCCCCCCTGCCGCCCTGGCGAAAGGCGGCCAGCAGTTGCAAGCGGCGATCCAGGTCGGTGGTGTGGGCACCGTCACCCCGGCGGAGGATGTCGCGCTCGGTGAGCAGGGCGGCAACGTCGCAGGCCAGGGCGGTGGCGCCGCTCTCCTCGGCGGCGAGGAGCATGCGGGCCAGGCGGGGGTGGACCGGCAGGTCGGCCATCCGTTTCCCCATCGGGGTGATCCGGCCCTGTGGGTCCACTCCACCCAGCAGGGTCAACAGGCCCATTGCCCCGGCGTAGGGGCCAGGGGGTGGCGGATCGAGCCAGCGCAGGGCAGCGGGCGAGGCCACCCCCCAGGCGGCCAGCTCCAGGGCCAGGGGGGCCAGATCGGCATCCAGGATCTCCGGCCGGGCGTGGGCAGCCAGGGTCTGCTGTTCGGCGTCCGGCCATAGCCGGTAACAGACCCCGGGGCCCGTGCGGCCTGCCCGGCCGCACCGTTGCTCGGCCGCAGCCTGGGAGAGCCGGCAGGTGACCAAGCGCGAAAGCCCGCTATTGGGGTCAAAGCGCAGGGTGCGGGTAAAGCCGCCATCGATCACCACCCGCACCCCTTCAATGGTCAGGCTGGTCTCGGCAATGGAGGTGGCGATGATCACCCGCCTCTTGCCTCCCGGCACAAAGGTCACGGCCCGATCCTGGACCGCCTTGGGCAGGTCCCCGAACAGGGGGAGGATCTCCAGCCCCCGGGCCTCGGGCAGGGAGGTCAGGCGGCCGGCGACCCGGCGAATCTCCTCGGTCCCGGGGAGAAAGGCCAGGATGTCGCCCTCCTCGTGGGTCAGGGCATGGGCCACGGCCGCGGTCATCTCGTCGATTACGTTGAAGAAGTTGTAGGCCGAGGAGAGCGTCTGGCCGCGGCCCAGGGGGGCGGGGCGCGGCCGATAGTGGACCGTTACCGGAAACGATTGGCCTTGGCCCACCACCAGGACCGGATCCTTCAGGAAGGTGGAGAGGCCTTGCAGGTCCAGGGTGGCGGACATGATCATGACCTTCAAGTCATCCCGCAGGCCGTCCATCACATCCAGGCACAGGGCGAGGGCCAGGTCGGCGTGGATGCTGCGCTCGTGGAATTCGTCAAAGATGACTAGCCCCACCCCGGCCAGCTCGGGATCGCGTTGCAGGCGGCGGGTGAGGATCCCCTCGGTGACCACCTCGATGCGGGTGGCGGCGGAAACCTGATTGTCAAAGCGCACCCGGTAGCCCACCCGTTGGCCCACCGCTTCATTCAGCACCTGGGCCATGCGGCCGGCCGCCATGCGGGCCGCGAGCCTGCGCGGTTCGAGGATCAGGATGGTGCGGCCGCGCAGCCACTCCTCGTCCAGCAGGGCCAAGGGGACGCCGGTGGTCTTGCCGGAACCCGGAGGGGCGGCCAGGACTACGGTGCGCTTGTGACGCAGGGCGGTCAGCAGTTCGGGGAGGATGGTGTCGATGGGGAGTGGCGGCATGATGGCTGGGGGCTTCGGTGCTCAGCAGGGAGAGGCCTGCGGTCGGCTATGGCAAGAGAAAACCGGCCGCTCGCGATGCAGCCCCCCATCTTTTGTCAACGCGTTCTGGAAAGCCAATACGAAGGATGCTGTTTTTGATGCATGATCGCCAAGATGACAAGTTCATCCGGATCAATGTGGTAGAGGAGAGAATAAGGAAATCGTCTGATCAGACGCCGCCGGATACCATCGTGGACAACCGGCCATTGCTCTGGTGCACTGACAAGATCTCGCAGCGTCAACTCAACCTTAGCGAGAAAATTCTGGCCCAGCCCAGGGGCTTGCACTTCATAATAACGAGCGGCATCGAATAGCTCTTGTTCGGCCGGCGGCAGTAAACGAACCGCTTTGCTCACAGACGGCCACGCATCTCGGTAATGGCCTCAAAGGCGTCCCGCGAGGACATGACCCCACTCTGATACGTGTGATATCGATGTTGTGCCTCTTCTAACCAGAGACGCTCGTTTTCGCATTCATCAATGTCGTCGAGACTAGCTAAGAGAAGTTGAGCCAAAAGGGCGCGTTGGGCAACGGGTAGGGTCAAGACTTGCGCTTCAACAGTTTCAAAATCCATCGTCGATCTACCTCCATGATTTCAGTCTCGTCGGTATCAGGGCTGCGGCAAGAGAAGACGTAGCCCTGGTACCTGTGTTTGCGGCGAAAAATCCACCTTGTCTATCCTACCAAGTTTCTACGGTTTGTTCACCCAAAACCCTTCACCTGGGGCGATGGTGGAGAACTGGCCAAAACCCTTGGCCACGGCGAAGGCGACGCCACCATCCTGTTCAGCGGGCAGATAGACGGCCCAGGTCTTGGTGTCTTGGTTGCTATCCGTCCACTTCCAGACGCTAAGGAACTTTTGAGAATCACCAAAGACGGTCGTTGCCTGGAAGCTGATGGCGGCGGAGAGGAAGTTCCACCCGGCGCTCACCGGCAGGGTAAGGGT
>CAYSFY010000231.1:0-1360 GCA_964430285.1 uncultured Desulfobulbia bacterium | reverse complement strand
GTGGAGGATGTGCTTGTGGTCGTGGTGGAAATGGCAGTCCTTCCAGCCCATGGCATCCTGGATCGCCACATGCAGGTCCCAGAATGACTGTTTCGCCGGCACCTGAATTCTGCGCCAGATCGCTGGTTGGATCTCTTGGAGGGTGATCTTGAATTGAAAAAGGAAGGTCGGCACACTCATGAGTGATCTCCGTGCTCACATGGTGACGATATGCGTTGATAAAAAACCACCCCCAGCCGTTCAATGTGCTCGCGCAACTTGGCATGATTGAGGGTGTCAAAAATCAGCAGGTCAATGCTATAGGGGAGCAGTAGGTCATCAAGTTCAAAGTCTATGTCACCGAGTTCCTTTACGGTAAGCCCTGCGCCAAAGAGGCTCAAGTCAATATCCGAGCCTGGTTTGAAGTTCCCTTTTACTCGCGACCCGTACAATACCGCCTTGTCAATGGCCGGGTGCTTCGCCAAGACACCACATATCTTTTCGATAGTTTGTTCGCTCAGGCCGTAGCGCATCAGTCGTCTCCGGCTTGAGCGGCGAGCGCGGTAAATTTTCGGGCCAGTTGTGCAAAGGCCGGATAGAAGCGCGTCAGAATATCTTCGACAATCTCCTCGGCAATCTCCGGGTTGTAAGTGTGCGAGCTGAGGTTACGTGCCTTGATCATCTCCATCCAGGCCTCGCCATCCTCAATCAAGCCGTTTTTGAAGGCTTCCCTGGTCGCACCTCTTGAGCCGATGATTCCGGTATTCCCCATTTCTTCCAGATAATCCTTGAGGACATTCCATGCCAGCTCATGGGTGAATTCGAACCCCTGCACTAAGCCCTGCTGTTCGAGTTCAGACAAATCCCGCTGCTCGGCCAATTCCACTGCCCGGCTGAGGGTCTGAAATGCCCTGAGATAATTATCGAAGCGTTGTTTCCAGCGAATGTCATCAGTCATGGATTCAGACTCCCTTACTGCTCAGCAGTTGGCTGCGAATTCCAGCCAAGATGGTGGCGCTCTCCGCATTCAGCGCCGCAATCTCATCGATACTATTGAGCGGGCTGCGCCCACTCGGGCAATGTGTTTACAAAAAAACCGCTTAATGAGCATTGAACGTCCCGATCTGTCCAGTGACAGATCAAGGTGGCGTGGGAAGTCCATGACGCCCCATCGTGATGCTTATTTTGCAAGAGGCTCTGAAGTATAGCCGTTCAACCACTGGACCATGTCTCGATACTTCGGGTGTTTGGGATCCCGTACTATTTCGATGAGCTCTTCATAGTCGGGAAGAGCGCCGCAATCTTATGGTGGGCAGGCCCGTTGGCCAGATGGGTCACCTTATTTACAGGGTGACGACATACCCCTTGCTCCCTTCCGGGG
>CAYSFY010000230.1:6287-6675 GCA_964430285.1 uncultured Desulfobulbia bacterium | reverse complement strand
CACCATCGCCACGGGGGACCGAACAGACAACGTAGCCTAGTCACCTCACGGCTTCTAACTAGTGGCAATCAAACTAAAAACGAGGTATTACTCACCGCGGGACAAAATTCTTCAACGTAACACAATCCACCAACCTGACAAAGGGAAGGGCTGCTGATGAGACAATTACTGATCAATGAGTTGAGCCGGGATGAAGCCGGCAAGGTCAAGGAGTTCCTTATGGACAACAGCCGACCAGGGGGAGTCGCGGGCATCTACTGGCTACCGCTCCCGGAACCCCTGTTGGCGGCGGCCCAGAACGGTCATGAAGATTGCGGTCCCTTTGCCTTTGCCATTGACTGTATCATCTGGCTGTTCACCTTTAAGGAAGATTATATCCCCTTTGTTA
>CAYSFY010000230.1:0-6277 GCA_964430285.1 uncultured Desulfobulbia bacterium | reverse complement strand
TGAGGCAGGGGATGACTTTGTCTCCTTTGAACTCCTGGTCCGTAGCGAGTCCAACCTCCACTGCGGCTGCACCTGTTACCCCAGCCAAGAGCAACGAGACTTCCTCCTGGCCTTCATGGACCGCTTGGTCCTCGAACAGGGGATCAAGGCCTAAGAGGGGTCGGACCGGCAGCAGCCCTTTTGGGGGCGGATGCTCCTCGCCCCCCCCAAAAAAAAAGCCCCTGCTTGCGGCAGGGGCTTTTTTTTAACACCATGAACGACGAAGTGTTGCTACAGCCTACCACCAACAGATGGTCTGGTCGGCGGCAAAGACCATATCAACCAGTTGCCCGTAATCAGGGGCGGCGACATTCAGATCAAAGCTCTGGGACTCGCGGCCCTCGGAGACGATTTCAACAAGCTTGTTGGTCGTGGCATCAGGTGCGGAACGGTATACATGTAAGATTTTCATCTTGGCATACTCCTTAAATTTTCTTTCAATTTATCGGGGCTGATTAGACAATCCCGTAGGGCACGATGATGTCCATCTCCCTCATCTTCTGGCCCAACTCCTCAATGGTGATCTTGGCCATCTCATTGGTCTCGACATTGGCGTCCAGGTTGGAGTAAACCTCACCTTCCATGTCGCGGATCCACTCCAAGTTCTCCTTGTTATAGTCGTCAAAGGCGGGGACTTCCACATCCAGGACCGTGCAGTAGGCGTACATGTTCTCCACGGCCAGACCCAGGGCGGAGCGCATGGCGTCATGCACGTAATCATTATGTCTGCTGATGAAACATACTTTTTTCGACATTGTCATTCTCCTCTTATAGGGTCAGGTAACAGTCATAGTCCTCAATGATGGCACCATGCTGGGCCTGGGTCGCCATTTTATCGGGCGTCAAGCCAGTAGGCACCACGTCAACGTCGAAGCCGGACTTCTTGTAGCTGTCGGCGCAGATGGAGACATCCACATTTTCCAGGGCGCAGAGTTGCGGGAACTCCGGGGTGGTGGTCAGTTTGGTGCCCCACCAGCTGAAGAACACCTTTACCTTGGAGCCCTTGGCCACCGCGGCCTTGGTGATGCCCATGACGTGGCGCATCTGGCCGGGATTGGAAACAAAAATTCCGAGACTTTTTGCCATTTTTTCTCTCCCTTATATATAAGTGTGGCGCACCCTGACCGGGGTGCGCCATGAGGTTTCCCTTACAGGGGCGAATCAACCTTTTTTGATGAAGAAGTGGATACAACCATCGCCTTCGCGCTCACCGAGAAAGGTGTGGCCGCTCTTCTCGCACCAGCCCGGCAGATCGTTTCTCGAGCCCGGGTCGGTGCCCATGACCTCAAGGACCTCGCCTGACTTCAATTTACCGATCTCCTTCTTGGTACGAAGAAGCGGCATGGGGCAGCTCAGACCTTTGGCATCAAGGGTCAGATTGGCTTTGACATCAGCAGGGGCAGTTAGGGTGCTCATAGTGTTCTCCTTTAGCAATGTATGGTTAGCTGTTTACCGATTTTGAACCGATGTGTGACTGTCTACCAACGATTAATTTTGATGTCAAGGGGTAAATGAATGATAATTCATTCCTCTCCTTGTCTTGGCAGCTTTCGCCTTAGGGTCGGGCAGTTATCTTATCTTGACAAATTATTATCCGCTGGGTAGAAGGTTTTAATCTCAGAGGCAATAGCTGCCACAATGTGGGCGGACAGGGCGAATAGGTAGAATCCCTGGCCTCCACCGAGTGGTCCACTGATCGGGAAAATTTGTTCAAATAGGGGGGAGGAAAGGTATGGCTGAGGAAAGTGTCTTTTTGAGCAAGGTGCAGGGTCTGTACAAAAAATTATGCCAGGACGAGTGGCACGCCAATACGGTGGGCATCATCGTTGGCCTATTCAGCGTCTTTGCCATGGCGTGGTGGCGACCATGGGGCGCTGTGGGCGCCGTGCGCAACTGGGGTGATTGGATCCTGTACGGTGCCGGCATCTTCGCTGACAAACCTGAAAGCGTGCTGCTCAGTTCCGGCTCCGTGATCGGCATCGGCTTCATTGGCGGCGCCTTTATCTCCGCCAATCTGGGGAGTAATTTCGCCATCCGTATCCCGCCGGTCTGGGAGCGGGTCAAGGCCGTCGTGGCCGGTATCTTGATGGGCATCGGCGCCTCCCTTGCTGGTGGCTGTAATGTCGGCGGCTTTTATAATGCCATCGGCAACCTCTCGGCCCACGGCTTTGCCATGTGGCTGGGTCTGGTCTTTGGCGCCATTGGCGGACTCAAGTACATCTACTGGGAGATGGAGCATGTCTCTTGGGGAAGCGGCGGGGGCAAGACCATCGACCTGCCCCGCGCCTTGCAGGGCGCTATCGGTCTGGCCGCGATCGTGGCGCTGATTTGGGGGGCGTACACCTACAGTGCCAGTGAAGACAGCTACATGGGCTCTCTGGGCGGCATCATGCTGATCGCCGCGGTCCTGGGATACTCCATGCAACGCGGCCGTTGGTGCATGATTCAGGGTTTCCGCGAACCCCACATGACCGGCGACTGCACCATGGCCAAGTCGGTCGCGCTGAGCGTCTGCATCGTTGCCATCGGTGCCGTGGTCCTTAAATATCCGGTACCGGAGCGTTTGAAAGAGGTCCGCACGGCCTTTGCCAGCGTTTCGGAGGCGGTGACCGATCAGGCCGAGAGCGTTGACATGGAGGCAGTGCTGGAGGATGTGGACAATGCCAGCATGCTTCAGGAGAGCATTCCGGTGTTGGCTCCCATCAACTATGTCCGCGGCACCTTTGGCTGGGGTGGCGTCGTGGGCGGGCTGATCTTCGGCTTCGGGGCCATGCTGGCCGGCGGTTGCGGTACCGGTACCCTGTGGCGGGTCGGCGAGGGCCAGATCAAGTTATGGATCGTTGTGCCGTTTTTCGCCATCAGCAACGCCTTGATGGATGCCTGGTTCAAGAAGGCGGGTTTCGAGGCCAAGGGTATGCTGGGCAAGTCGGTCTTCATGCCTGACACCTTCTTGGGCTACGGCGGCACCCTCATCCTCATCCTGGCCGCCATGGCCATCTGGTATGTGGTGGTGGATTGGAACGAGGAGAGCAATAAATTGTTGGTTGAGATGTAGCCGCTCATCTCCTGCGTCAGGGGAAGCGGTTGTCACCGAAATTCCTACCAAAAGAGCCATGTCTGCCGCGAGAGGCGGGCATGGCTCTTTGCTTTTCTGCTTGACAGATGCCATCCTCCTTATCTAAGTAAGAGGGGGAAGAGATGGCGACGGATACGATTCCCACGCCAGTGTCCCGGCCGCTTCCCTTCCGCCTGTATCCTGCCCTGCTGACGCATTGACCTTGCTAACTCCTACCTGGCCATGAATATAACAACTTCCGGATTCCAGAATATCGACGCCACCTATCATGGCGAACTGCTGAACCCGGGCGAGGTCATCCTGATTGTTGATGACGACACCCTGATCCGCGAGCCCATCCGCATCTTTTTTGAGGGGAACGGCCTCGCGACGATAGAGGCCGGCAGCGGCCAAGCCTGCCTGGACATCTTGGCCTCGCAACCGGTGGCCTTAGTCCTGCTCGATATCGGCCTGCCCGACATGAAAGGCCAGGAGATCCTCGCCCAGGTCCGAGAGAAATACCCCCTGCTCGCCGTCATCATGCTGACCGGCAGCGCTGACCTGCAGACCGCCATGGAGTGCATCAGGCAAGGGGCCGACGACTTTTTGGCAAAACCGGTCCGTCTTGACGAGATCATCCTCTCGGTGCGCAAGAATCTGGAAAAGCGCCGCTTGATCATCCAGAACCGGCAGTACCAGACGGATCTGGAGAACGCCAATTTCCGCATCCAGATGATGCACCAGCTCTCCCTGAAGATGAACTCCGTCTATTTGAATACGGTGGAGTTGGACGAGATCCTGCAGGCCATCCTGGTCGGCATCACCGCCGACGAGGGGCTCACTTTCAACCGCGCCTTCCTGGCCATGGTGGACTTCGACGCCGAGATGCTGCGGGGCCGGTTGGCCATTGGACCTGGCTGCCGGGAGGAGGCGGGCAAGGTCTGGGGTGAACTCCAGCAAAAACGCCTCGACTTTTTCGGGATCGTCAAAGAGGCGACCCTGTGCCGGATCGACAACCAAGACCTGGGGCTCAACCGCCTGATCAAAGACCTGCGGATCCCGTTGAGCCATACCGACCATATCTTGATCCACGCCGCCATGACCAGAAAGAGCATCAAGGCCACCGGCGGCAAGGCCAATGGCCATGATCTCAGCGGCATGGCTGAATTCCTGGGCACCGATGACTTCGTGGTGGTGCCTCTCTATTCGCCCCATCGCTCTCTCGGGGTGATTATCGCCGACAACTTTATCACCCGGCAGGAGATCAGCGAAGGCCATGTCAGCGCCCTGGAACTGTTTGCCAGTCAGGCCAGTCTGGTGATTGAGCATACCCACCTCTATATGGATATGCAGAAGACCATTGGCAAGTTGGAGGCCGTCAACTACGAGCTGGACAAAAACAAGGATATGCTGATTGAGGCGGAACGCTATTCCGCCCTGGGCCACATGGCCTCCCAGATGCTCCACACCCTGCGCAACCCCATCACCACCATCGGCGGCGTGGCCAGGATCATGGCCAAAAAGGCCCAGGATGCGCAGTTGGCTCAGTATGCCGATCTGGTGTTCAAGGAGGCCAGCCGGTTGGAGACCACCCTGGTCGACCTCTTCGAGTTCGTTACCCAAACCGAAGTCCACCGGGAACCCTCCCGGCTTTACTCCTTGCTGCATAAAGTCCTGCTCCTCATGCAGGCCGATACCGACAAACGGCACATCACCGTCGAGGTCATCTTCCCCGATCCCGAACTGACCCTCGACCTTGACCCGACCCAGATCAGCAAGATGCTGGTCCATCTGGTCAAAAACGGCGTGGAGGCCATGACCGATGGCGGCCGCTTGACGATTCAGGTGCTCAAGGAGGGGCTGTGGCTGAAGATCAGCATCCGCGATACCGGCAGCGGCATTGACGAAGAGCAGTTGCGCCGGGCTCGGGAGCCCTTTTATACCACCAAGAGCTTCGGCACCGGCATGGGGCTGGCCATGGTTGACCGCATCGTTACCGCCCATAAGGGCAACTTCGTGATTACCAGAAATGATGGCGGCACCGAGGTAGTGGTTTCGCTACCCCTCCCTGCTCCGGCATGAAGATCGTTCCCCCCCCTGCCTTTGATCCGGTCCGCAGGCTGGATCAGGCCTACGGGATACGGAACGATCGCCAGCTGTCCCTAACCGAGGCCACCGCGGTTATACTCGACCCCGGCCGTCTGCTGAAGGGCCGGGTGGTCAGCGCCGATGGGGCAGGCCTGTTGACCGTAAGCACCGAACTCGGCCCCTTCACCGCCGCTTCGGCCACCCCTTTGGCCGTTGGCCGCGAATTCTGGTTTCAGGTGGTTCAGGCCGGCGCGACTCCGTTGTTGGCCGAGGCGGGGAAGGCCAATGCGGTCATGAATCTGCTCAGGGTCCTGTTGCCGAGCATGGCCGGTGACCTGGCAGGGCTGGGCGGCGTCAGCCCGGATGGAGCGGGCCTGCCTGCCGACGCGGATACCACTCCCCTCTCCCGTTTTTTGGCCGCCAACGGACTGGATGCCACCCCCGATCCCCTCAAGCTGCTCAAGACAGTCGCCCACTTTTCGCCACCCCGTCCGGGTGACCGGCCACCTGCCGAGGGGATGGGCCTGCCCTCGGTGAGCGCCGACAGTGATGCGGCCCCCACTGCCTCCCAAAAACTGACCAGGCTCCTTGATGCCCACACGGTGGTCAACCAGCAGCTGCCGCCCAGCGGCAGAGCGGACTATTATATCTATCCCCTCTTTTTTGCCGATGGCGCGAGTCGTGGTGAGTGGCTTTTCTCCTTTGAACAGGAGGGGAACGAAACGGACCAGGGAGGGGCTTCCTCCTCCCTCTCCTTTTATCTGGCCATGACCAAACTCGGTGATATCCACCTCCATCTCACTGTCCGGCCCAAGGGTCTCTCCGGGACCTTCACCCTGACCACCCCCGAGGCCGCAGACCATCTTCGCCACCATCTCCCGCAACTGGTCGATGCCTTGGAGCCGATTGGGGGGCCGGTGGTCATTACCTGCCGTACTGCTCAGTTTGACTCCCTGCGCGCCTTAAAAGAGGAGTTGACGGCCAAGGCAGGGGTTGAACGCTTCGCCCTGGTTGATGTCAAGGCCTGACCCGGATCCGCGCCTAGGAGCCTGTCGGACTTTCAGCATAGACATGGGCTGACATAAGTCCTTCGGC
>CAYSFY010000229.1:2462-6743 GCA_964430285.1 uncultured Desulfobulbia bacterium | reverse complement strand
CAAATGCTTCCGCGACGAGGACCTGCGCGCCGACCGCCAGCCCGAGTTCACCCAGGTGGACCTAGAGCTCTCCTTTGTGGATGAAGAGGATATCTACCGCATCGGTGAAGGGATGATGCAGCAGCTGTGGCAAGCCACCCTGGGCCAGACCCTGCCTGCCACCTTCCCGCGCATGACCTATGCCGAGGCCTTTGAACGCTTCGGCAACGACAAGCCCGATACCCGTTTTGGCCTGGAACTGGTGGATCTCACCCATATCGTCGCCGGTTGCGGCTTCACCGTCTTTGCCTCGGTGGTCAAGAGCGGCGGCCTGGTCAAGGGGATCAACGCCAAGGGGTGCGCCGAACTGTCGCGCAAGAACATCGACGATCTCACCGAATACGTGGCCCAATTCGGGGCCAAGGGCCTGGCCTGGGTCAAGATCAAACCGGACGGTGAGTGGCAATCGCCCATTGCCAAGTTCTTCACCGACCAGGAGCGGGCCAATATGGTGGCAGCCTTTAGCGCTGCCCCCGGCGACCTCCTCTTCTTTGTGGCCGACACCCCCAGCGTGGTCCACCAGGCCCTCTCCGAACTCCGGCTACAGTTGGGCCGCATGCTGAAGCTGATCGACCCCAAGGTCTTCAACTTCCTGTGGGTCACCGACTTCCCGCTGTTGGAGTACGACACCGAGGCCAAACGGTTCTCCGCGGTCCACCACCCCTTCACCGCCCCCAACGAGGAGGACCTGGGCAAGCTGGAGTCCGACCCGGGCGCGGTGCGCAGCCGGGCCTACGACTTGGTCCTGAATGGCACCGAGATCGGCGGCGGCAGCCTCCGCATCCACCAGCAGGCGGTGCAGAGCCGGGTCTTTGCCGCCCTGGGGATCAACCAGGAGGAGGCCAACGACAAGTTCGGCTTCCTGCTCCAGGCCCTGGAGATGGGCGCCCCGCCCCACGGCGGCATGGCCCTGGGCCTCGACCGCTTGATGATGATCCTGACCGGCAGCGACTCCATCCGCGACGTCATCGCCTTTCCCAAGACCCAGAAGGCCACCTGCCCCCTCACCGACGCCCCCTCCTCGGTGGCCAGAAAGCAGCTCACCGAACTTCACCTCAGGCCGGATTGGAAGGAGTGATCTGACTGCTAGGGTAGCGCGTCAGTGCCACCAAAAAAAGAGGCCGAATGCATAATGCATTCGGCCTCTTTTTTTGGATTAGACTGCGGCAGCAACGCTGCTTTATGCCACCTCACATTTTTAAAACCCAAATATGCGGACCTTATCAGTGGCAACTGCTTAAACTGATTCGGTGTCCCTGTTGAGCCGGACTCCTTTTGGCGCTGATACGTCCTCTGGATCAAAAATCCCACGTAGTGACCAACGAAAGGGAGCGGTAGACAGAAACTCATCGACCTCTTCTCTGTTGGACAAAGAGCATACAGCGTCAATATAGCTTTTTCGCTGCCTAGCCAGAGAGGGCGCATTAAGGCCGAGTATCTGCACGGTCTCTTCGGCTTGTTGGTTTTTGCGTTTCAAGATACCATCCTGTGCCATAAGGACAAAAAAACGGTTGCAGCCAGGGCCTGGTTCAATAGGCAGAACATGCTGTTGCTTATGATGACCACAGTGACCAGGGCCATCACAACTGTGGGCCAAGTTATCATAAACGAAGGTGAGCGAGGGGTTACCCCTTTTAAATTTAATATGCTCTAAATGGCCTTCATCTTCATGGAGTTTACCCTCACAGTAGATACAAAGACCCTCCTGTTCGTGATTCAATTGTCGGCGGACAATGGGTTTGAGCATTTGAAAGTCCGGATCATCCCACGAACGGCCTGGATGCTGAAGTCGATACGTCCTTAACTCAAGCGGTTCCGTGTTACGCTGGAGTTCAATCATGGAGTTTCAGCCTTGGATTGTTCTGCCTTCGCGGCAAGAAAGGAGAACAAGGCACGGTCTGCTGCATTAAACTCAAATCCCGCCGCATCCAGCCGCGACTTGATCTGACTGGCCTCCTCGGAAACAGCGTGGCCCGCCCTGGCGAGCTGCTCATAGGCGTACAGGTCGGGCATGACATTCGAGATTTCTGGACGTGGGTGAGTGCCCATGATCAATGCCAAGGCATCCCCTGATTCATGAGCCAAGGGACTAATGGAAGGTTCATTGGCAGTCCAGTGACCATCCTCGTCACAGGCCAGGACGCGGATATTTTCCTTACGTAGCGTAGTCAACACCTGCGGACTGTGGGTAGTAACAATAAATTGGGTGCACGGAAAGGCCCGCATCAAGTCGCCCAGCACCCGCTGCTGCCAGGATGGGTGGAGATGAAGATCGATCTCGTCCACCAGCATGATGGCAGGCGCGAATAGCGGTGGAGACGCGACAGAATCACGGACGTCAGGATGTATGTAAGCCCTATTCGCGCCTATGATTGGCATGATGTTATCATTATTCAGATGGCTATTGGCCAAGGCGAGCCGACGGGCGAAATCCATGCCAAGGGCAAGCATGCTTTGATACCCCTGGCTCAATTGAGCGACTTGCAAGAACATGCCGGGAGTTGTCCTCGACTCCACCACGAACTGGTGCTTACTATTGAATTGCGGGTTATGAAACGCACCGCCAAGTATGGCGCTAATCACCCCCCGCACAGAGCTGAGCGTGGGCGATTCGTTCCAATCCTCTGGGGGGCACCCCTTATTAGTACGCAGTTCAGCGGCCTCCTCCTGGTCAAACCATTTGAGCATCTCCTCAAAGTCGCTAAGCGAATCCAGTGCCCCGACCAACGCCGAAGCGGGGTACTCATAATTCACTTTCGACTCCCGTAACCTGCCGGAGGAAGAAATCAAACCTCGATGTGCCCCATAGTAGGCAAAGACCGGCAACAGCTCCTGACTGGCACTCTGCAACCCATTGAATACGCGAGCGGTATAGGCTGCTAGTGCAGTTTGTCCGATCTCGACCTCTGGATATTTACCATTATTGCTGCTCTGTATGCGATCCCATTTCATGTCGGTCGTGGTCACGACCTGCACCTGAGCGAAATCACTGACCACCCAGGACTCCTTTCCGCCCCGGCCAACCTTTGGCACTAAACGTAAATCAGTGTCCTTTTCTGGTGGAGTAGAGAGTCGCTGATTGGCGGAGGTAAGATGACTTAACACCGGCGTCAACCCAAAAGCGATGCCATCAAGGATAGCTGTCTTGCCTCCGCCGTTCTCCGCTACCAGCACAGTCAGACACGGATGAAGGTCAAGCTCAAGTTCTTGGAAGCAGCGAAAGTTTTTTAGCGTGACTTTTTTGAGACGCATATCCAGACTCTCTTTGGGTTTATTGGCGTGTGTCCCGCCATACGTCTAAGCACGCAAGCATAGACGGACCGGCACTCCATTGGCTCTGCCAAAATAGCCGAGTTTCCCTCTCGCTGATCAGAGCCGGGCCATGGAGAGGGAGGAGGAATAGGAGACCACCCCGTCGGTGATGTGGTCGGCCAAGGCCTCCAGATACTGGTCATTCTGCAACCGTTGGGCCTCCAGCGGGTTGCTGATAAAGGCGATCTCGGTGAGCACGGAGGGCATCTGGGCGCCGATCAAGACGATGAAAGGGGCGGTCTTGACCCCATGGTCCTGGACCTGGGGGTATTGCTGACCGAGACCTGCCACCAGACGGTCCTGGATGGTGCCGGCCAGGCGGGCCGACTCATCCTTCTTGGAGTTCTGCATCAGGCTGCTCAAGATATTCTGTAGATCGCTGATCTGGCGGGTGGAAGAGGCGTTCTCCACGGCGGCCAGACCACGATCCGCTTCGCTGGCGGCCAGGTCCAGGTAGTAGGTCTCGATCCCCTGGGCCTGGGTGGAGGGGGCGGCGTTGGCGTGGATGGAGATGAACAGGTCGCCGCCCTTGGTGTTGGCAATGGCGGTCCGCTCCTCCAAGGGGATGAAGATGTCGCTCTTCCTGGTCAGCACCACCTCGATCCCCATCCGGGTGGCAATTTTACGGGCCACCTTCTTGGCCACGGTGAGGACGATATCTTTCTCCTGCAGGCCGCCAATGCCGATGGCGCCGGGGTCTTTGCCGCCATGGCCGGGGTCGAGGACCACCCGTTTGATCCCCAGGCCCAGCTGCTGGGCCAGGGAGGGGTTCTTGCAGACAGGGGGCAACGGCGCTACGGGCCTTTTCTTCACCGGCAAGGTTGGGGCCTTGGGCTTGGCCACCTGGGGCGGGGCTGGCTCCGGCACCTCGGGCTGGCTGGGCAAGGGACAGGCCGATCCCCTGACATCGACGATGATGCGGAAGGGGTC
>CAYSFY010000229.1:0-2452 GCA_964430285.1 uncultured Desulfobulbia bacterium | reverse complement strand
ATCAGCTTGGCCGCCTTGGCCTTGGCCCTAAGATCGGCAATGGCCAGGGTATCGAGGACCACGCGCACGGTCTCTTTATCGAACTGGGCACTGCGCATCTGCTGCAAGAGTCCGTCCTTAATGGGGATGGGCTGCTGTTTGTCACGGGCGATGGAGCAGCGCTTCAGATCGACATAGAGGCGCTTCTGGTTGGCCGCCTCCTTTTTTTTGAGGGTATGGCCTTCGTAGGTCACCGGCCCCGAGGTCTCGATGACCACCCGGGTGTAGCTCTCGGTGGACCAGTGGCGGAGGCTGACCACCTCCACGGCACGGGGCCTCTTGGACTCCCCCTTCTGGGCCGGGGCCGGACCACCCTCCGCCTTGGGCTCGGCCTTGGCCGTCGGCTTCTCTTTCTCTGCCGGCGCGGTCGCCTCGGCCGCGGTGATGGCTGCCCTGAGCTTGGTCAGGTCCGCTTCGGCGGCAGCGGCCATGTCCCCCTTGGGGTAGACGGCGATCAGCTTGGCCAAGAGCAGGGTGGCGGCCTTCACATCCTTCAACTCTTCGGCCTGAATGGTGGCGGCACGGTACAGGGCATCGTCGGCCAGACTGTGCTGGGGAGAGAGGGTCACCACGTCATCGTAGAAGGAGCGGGCCTCGTTTAGGTCCTCCTGGTTACCGAATTTTTTGAAGATCCGTAGATAGAGGTCCCCCTGGTTGAGCAGGATGTTGGGGGCCGATGGGTGATAGGGGTCAAGCACATAGGCCCGGGCAAAGGCCTTGGCGCACAAGAGCCAGTTCTCGCGATCCCTGGCCAAGGCCGGGCTGAACTCCAGGCCATGGTAACGGGCCTGGGCCAAGCTGTAGGACTTGGTCACCGACTTGTCCCTCATCTCGGCCTGGGTCTGCGGCTTGGACACCACTGGGGCCGGTGGCTGGGCCTGAACTTTTTGCCGTGCCTGGGCCTGTTGCGCCTTGGGCAAGGCTTGGGCCTGAGCCTTGACCTTACCCTTGGCCAGCGCGGCCTGGCAGGTAAAGGGTGCCAGCAGCAGGGCCACCAGCAGGATCAGGCCCAAGCGGCAGGGAGTGGGGGGGAAGCGGTACAACATCAGTCAGTCAGGGCTCGGGGTGGTGGTTTCAGCTTGTTATCCATGCTCGCTCAAGGCCTTGAGCTCATAGAGCAGGGTCAAGGCCTCCATCGGGGTCAGGCGGTCGGGGACGATCCCCTCCAGTTTGAGATGGAGCGGATCGGTGGCCGGGGCGAACAGGGGGAGTTGGCAAGGGGATGCCGGCTCCCTGTCGCTGCCGTGCTGGGCGATGTTCGGCTTACCATACTGGTTTAGCTCCCCTTTTTCAATGTTATGCAGCAACTCCTTGGCGCGCACGATCACCGGGGCCGGCACCCCGGCCAGGGCCGCTACCTGGATGCCATAACTGCGGCTGGCCCCGCCGGTGAGCAGTTTGTGCAAAAAAATGATGGTGTTGTTCCACTCCCTGACCCCGATATTGAAGTTCTTGATCCTTGGGTTGGTGATCGCCAGTTCGGTGAGTTCATGGTAGTGGGTGGCGAAGATGGTCTTCACCCCGCGGCCATTCTTGTTGACCAGGTCCTCGGTCACCGCCCAGGCGATGGCCAAGCCATCGAAGGTGCTGGTGCCGCGGCCGATCTCGTCTAGGATCACCAGGCTCTTCTCGGTGGCGTTGTTCAGGATGTTGGCGGTCTCGTTCATCTCCACCATGAAGGTGGACTGCCCCTGGCGCAGGTTGTCCATGGCCCCGACCCGGGTGAAAATGCGGTCCACCACCCCGATCCTGGCCTTGGCCGCCGGCACGAAGCTACCCACCTGGGCCATGAGCACGATCAGCGCCGTCTGCCTGAGGACCGTGGACTTGCCCGCCATGTTGGGGCCGGTGATGATCAGCACCTCGTTGCTCGCCTGATCCAAAAAGATGTCGTTGGGCACAAAGCGGCCCGGCGGCAGGGAGACCTCGATCACCGGGTGGCGCCCCTCCTCGATGCTGATCTCCTCGCCGCTGTCCACCTCCGGCCGCACGTACCTGAGCTTTCTCGCCGCCTCGGCCAGGGAGCAGAGGAGATCGAGCCGGGCCAGGTGGGCCGCGGCCTGCAAGATCCTGGCGCTCCCTTTAGCGATCTGGGTGCGGATAGCGATGAACAGCTCATACTCCAGCTCCACCCGCTTCTCCTCGGCCCCCAGCACCTTGGCCTCGAACTCCTTCAGCTCCGGGGTGATGAAACGCTCGGCATTGGCCAGGGTCTGCTTGCGGATGAAGTACTCCGGCACGTTGGCCTGCTGGGCCTTGCTCACCTCCAGGTAGTAGCCGAAGACCCGGTTGAAGCCGATCTTCAGGGTGTTGATGCCGGAGCGCTCCTTCTCGGCACGCTCCAGATCGAGGATCAAGCGCTTGCCGTCGGTGAGGATGATGATCAGGGGGTTGAGCTTGGGGTCGCGCCGCA
>CAYSFY010000228.1:5213-6750 GCA_964430285.1 uncultured Desulfobulbia bacterium | reverse complement strand
GCCATGGAGGGGTATGTGTGGCAGAAGGCGGTGATTGCCGGGGTCATTTTCTTCGCCATCTCCATCCCGGCCTGGATTGTCAACCTGAAGCGGGAGTTTTACCGTGGAACCGCTGCCGAAGGTGCGGTTGACGAGATGCTGGAAAACGAGCTCGACCTCTCCGCCCCTGGTAACGGCGCGGGAGGGAAGACGCTCAGTGAACTGGCGCAGATGAAGCACTGGCTGACCCCCGACGAGATTGCGCAGATCCATTTTTGCCAACATGGTGACGAGCGCGGCTCATTTAGCCAGATTGCCATTAAACGGAACTATCTTACCCGGCAGCAGGTGGATAGCCTGCTGGGGATGAAGATTGTTGATGCCTGAAGGGGCCGGCCTCCAGGAGAAAAGAGAACCCTCTCTTCTCTCCTGAAGGCGCTATTTTTGACGGTTTCGCAAAAACCGCTCAATCGTCGCTGGCACGCCCCGTAACATACTACAATCACATTGGCAGATAGTCAGCTTTACGACGTTTTGTGATTCCATCAGTTTTGATCTCCCCAAGGTGACCACGCAGGCCGTGATCGCCGCTTTTTTTTCTCCGCCGGGGATACCCCTCCAGCTTGCCGATCCCTCCCGGACACTGCCTTCTCCCGGTGTCCACGCCCCAAGTGGGGTGCCACTGACCCGACGGACACCACTTGCCTTGGTTGTGGGAGACGCCCCTACCGGTTAAAGTTTGACGGTTTCGCAAAAACCGCTCAACCATCGCTGGCCCGCCCCGTAACCCATCGGAATTACATTGGCAGATGGTCAGCTTCACGACTTTTGGTGATTTCGTCAAAGTTTGACGGTTTCGCAAAAACCGCTCAACCATCGCCGGCACGGAGAGGCCGCTGGCCCGGGCCAAGGCGGTCATGGTCATCCCCAGTTCTTGCTCTCCATCAGGATGCGGGTCAGCCGGGCCAGGAAATCCGTAAACTCTTTTTTTGTCGCGGAATCTCTTGCGGCGTTCGATGCCGCGTGCCATGATGTGATGGAGTGCCCCGGGGGTATCGATGCGCGCGCTTGTCTGGTCAGGGGCATGAGAACAGAAGCAAGCGCACAATAAAACTTCAAATGTGAAGGGCGTCCCTTCGATCATGATTGAATTTGACGAACTGGAACAACGGATGGTCATCAAGCTGGTCTACTACGGACCGGCGCTCTCCGGCAAGACCACCAACCTGCTCAGGCTGCACGACCTGCTCAGGCGGGAGGGGCGGGGGGAGTTGATGGTGCTCGACACCAAGGATGACCGCACCATCTACTTTGATCTGCTCCCTTTCTTTCTGGTGGCACCCAGCGGCTTGAAGATCAAGCTCAAGGTCTATACCGTGCCGGGGCAGGTCAAGCACGATGCCACCCGCAAGGCGGTGCTGCAGCGGGCGGACGGGGTGGCCTTCATCGGCGACTCCCAGCGGCTGGAGGCGGCGAACAACTCCGAGAGCTTCGAGAATCTGGAGCGCAACCTGGCCGTGGTCGGTCTGGATATCGAAAGGCTGCCTTTGGTGGTCCA
>CAYSFY010000228.1:0-5203 GCA_964430285.1 uncultured Desulfobulbia bacterium | reverse complement strand
CTGGCCGGCGTTGTCCCCGAGGCGGAGATCCGCGAGGTGTGGGGGCCGTCCGGCATCCCGGTGCTCATGGCCTCGGCCCTGGAGGGGTGGGGGGTGGTGGAGACCTTTGCGACCCTGGTGGGTCTGGTCTATGATACCCTTGACCGGCGTTTTGGCTTGGCCGCGGACCACGGCTTGGGGCGCGCGGAGTTTGTCCGTCAACTAACCACGGTGGCCACGGCGGGAGGGGATTAGGCATGGGGGATGGGAGCCGGCAGGAGGGGATTAGTTTCGTCATTGGCGAGGAGCGGGCCGTGAGCGAGCTGATCAGCGAGACCGAGATCGGGCCACTGTTGGCAGGGGCGGTGCGCGGCGGGGCTAGCCGCGCCTGGCTCGCACTCGCGGATGGCGAGACCCTGTGGGCCCGGGGGGAGACGACCGCGGCCGACCCGGTCCGTTTCGAGGTGCCGCTGACCCTGGAGGGAGAGAGGGTCGCCGCCACCGTGGTGGAGGGGGAGCGGCAGCGGGAGGGGGCGATCAGCGGCCTCTCCGCCCTCTTGAACGCCGCGGTGCAGACCATCCTCACCAACAACCTGAAGCGGATGCTGACCACCGAGATCCACACCACCGTGGTCAACCACTCCTACGATGAACTCCTGGAGAGCAACCGCCGGCTGACCCTGTCCGAGGGGCGCTACCGGGAGCTGGCTGCCAGTCTGGAGCGCAAGGTCGAGGAGCGCACCGCCGAGTTGAAGCAGACCCTGGCCAGGCTGCTCCAGCAGGAAAAGCTGGCCGCGGTGGGACAGCTGGCCGCCGGCATGGCCCACGAGATCAACAACCCCTTGGGCTTCATCACCAGCAACCTGCGCTCCCTCCACCGCTATGGCGAGGTGCTGAAGGAGACGGTGACCCTCTATGCTGAGACCCTGGCCGGCCTGGCGGTCGATGTCCCCACCCGGGAGGGGTTGGCCCAGTACGCCAAGAAGGCGAAGCTCGCCTTCATCCTCGATGACCTCGACGACCTGATCAGCCAGACCACGACCGGTTGCGAGCGGATCGCCAGGATCGTCGCCGACCTTAAGGGGTTCTCCCACATCGACGAGAGCGAGGAGGTGGTGGTCGATATCAATGGCGAGATCGAGCGCACCTTGAGCGTCATCAGCCACCAACTCCCCGCCGATGCCACCGTGGTCAGGCGCTATGGCCTGCTGCCGGGCTTCCCCTGCAAGGCCGCCGAACTCTGTCAGGTCTTTGTCAATCTCCTGCGGAACGCCGTACAGGCGCGGCCTAGCGGGCTCACCTTGACCATCGAGACGCGGGCGGAGGGGGGGCGGATCACCATCCTCATTAGCGACAACGGTCCCGGTATCGCCCCCGAGGCCCTGGACCGGGTCTTCGAGCCTTTCTTCACCACCAGGGAGGTGGGCCAGGGCATGGGCATGGGACTTGCCGTGGCCCATGAGGTGATCACCGCCCATGGCGGCACCATCGAGGTCTCCAGCCCCCCTGGCCAGGGGACCACCGTGGCCATCACCTTGCCCCTGACCGGGGGAAAAGCGAAAATCACACCACCACCATCGACATGAGCAGCTACGCCGGACTATTCAAGACCTTGGCCCCGAAGAGCGAGACGCCGGAGGCCCCGCCGGAGGAGACCCCGGCAGCGGAGACCACCTTTGCCCTGCTCTTCGTGGATGACGAGCGCGGGGTCCTGCACTCCCTGCGCCGCATCTTCATCGACGAAAATTACCAGATCTTCACCGCCCTCAATGCCGATGAGGCCCTGGAGATCCTGCGCCGGGAGACCATCCACCTGGTGATCTCCGACCACCGGATGCCGGGGATGAACGGGGCCCAGTTGCTGCGCAAGGTCAAGGAGGAGTGGCCGCAGACCATCAGGATCATGCTCACCGGTTACGCCGATGTCCAGTCGATCATGGGGGCGGTCAACGAGGGGGCGGTCTACAAGTTTATCACCAAGCCCTGGAACGACGAGGACCTGCGGCTCACGGTCAGTCTGGCCCTGCAGCAGTATCTGCTGATCCAGGAGAACAAGCGGCTGAAGGAGCTCACCCGCACCCAGCGGGCCAAGATCAGTAAGTATGCGGTGGATATCGACCAGAACAAGGGGGTGCTGGCCACCTACCTGCAACGGGGCGGGGCGGTCAAGCCCGAGGACCTCGCCCTGGCCCAGAAGAAGCGAGGGGAGGGCGAACTCCTGGGCGAGACTCTGGTCAAGCTCGGCATGATCAGCGAGAACAAGATCGTTCAGGTCCTGCACAAGGAGCTGGGCTATGACCTCATCGACTTGAAAGAGCTGGAGGTGGCGCCGGCGGTGGCCAAGTTCCTGCCCCGGGACCTGTGCGAAAGGAATCGTCTCCTGCCCATCCGCCTCAGCAACAAGCAACTCACCCTGGCCATGGCCGACCCTTCGGACATGGTCAAGATCGACAACATCTCGATGATGACCTCCTTGAAGGTGGTGCCGGTGATTGCCAAGAGTTCCGACATCCTGGCCCGCTTGCAGGGGATTTACGGCGAGGGGGCAAGCGGCGAGACGAGCGATGACATCGAACTCATCGGTGACCTCGAGCCCTTAGACGAGATCGACATCATCATCGAGGATGACGATGAGCAGGTCAATCTCGAGGAGTTGCTCGGCTCGACCAAGGTGCCGCCCATCATCCGCATCGTCAACGCCATCATCTCCGAGGCCATCCGCTACAAGGCCAGCGACATCCACATCGAGCCCAAGACCAAGTATTCGGTGATCCGTTACCGCATCGACGGCATGCTCCACGACAAGATCAAGATCCCCGTGGACCTGCATCCGGCCACCATCTCGCGCATCAAGATTTTGGGCAAACTCGATATCTCCGAGCGCCGTCTCCCCCAGGATGGCCGCATCACGGTCAAGGCCGGCACCAGGATCGTCGATATCCGGCTCTCCACCATGCCCACCATCAACGGCGAGAAGGTGGTGATGCGCATCCTGGACAAAGCGGCCTCCATCAAGGCGGTGGAGGAGTTGGGGGTGCTGCCCCGCGACTTTGCCAAGATCTCCGTCTTGATCAAGAAACCCCAGGGGATCATCATCTCCACCGGGCCCACCGGCAGCGGCAAGACCACCACCCTCTACTCCATCCTCAACTCCATGCTGCAACGGACCAAGAGCTTCCAGACCGTGGAGGACCCGGTGGAGTACTTTTTGGAGGATGCCAACCAGATCTTTGTCCAGGATAAGGTCGGGCTCTCCTTTGCCTCGGTGCTGCGCGCCACCATGCGCCAGGATCCCGATGTGCTGTTGGTGGGGGAGATCCGCGACTTCGAGACCGCGGATGTGGCCTTCAAGTGCGCCTTGACCGGCCACATGGTGCTGAGCAGCCTGCACACCAACAGCGCGGTGGGCTCCATCACCAGGCTGATGGACATGGGGGTGAAGCCCTACCTGATCGCCTCGGCCATTGAGGGGATCCTGGCCCAACGGCTGGTGCGCCGGATCTGCAAGCACTGCCGGGTGGAGGAGAGCCCGGATGGCGAACTGCTGGAGTTACTCAAGGTGGAGAGGGCGGTGGTGGGCGAGCGGGTCTATAAGGGCAAGGGGTGCGAGCGCTGCAACCACACCGGCTATGTCGGCCGCACCGGGCTCTTCGAACTCTTTGTCATGAACGACGAGTTCCGTCACGTGATCAGCACCGACTACAAGGAGGCGGCCCTGGTGAAGATGGCCAGGCTGGGCGGCATGACCACCCTGATCGAGGACGGCATGGAGAAGGTCACCCTGGGCGAGACCACCCTGGATGAGATCGTGCGCGTGGTGGGGGCCCAGACCAAGTTCGAGCGCCGCTGCGAGCAGTGTCGCAAGATGATTGAGATCAACTTCCTCTTCTGCCCCCACTGCGGGACCTTCAAGGAGAATATCTGCGCCCACTGCCGCTTGCCCCTGGAGGAGGAGTGGCAGGTCTGTCCGGCCTGCGGCCGGCGCAAGGGCGAGGCCCTTTGACGGCGCGGCAGGGAGCGGGGCGCGGCCGCATCGTCTCTTCGCCGGCAAAGGGCCTCCCTCCTCCCTCCTCCCTCCTCCCTCCTCCCTCCTCACCCTTCACCCTTCACCCTTCAGCGTTGCCCTCTCCCCCCTGTGCCGCCGCCATCTCCTTGGCGTGGTTGAAGGCATCCTTGACCACCTCCCGCAGCCGGTCATCGTCCCAGGGCTTGTGCAGAAACTTGTAGACCGCGCCGTGGTTGATGGCGTCGGTTACCGAGGCCAGATCGGCATGGCCGGAGAGGACCACCCGCACGGTGTGGGGGTGGAGGGCCTTGACCCGGCGCAGGAACTCGGTGCCGGTCATCAACGGCATGCGCTGGTCGGAGATGACCACCGCCACCCGGTTCTCCGCCAGCACCTCAAACCCCTCGGCCGCGCTCATCGCCGTCAACACCCGATAGCCATCCATGAGAAACAGGCGTTGCAGGGAGGCAAGGACATCCTTGTCGTCATCGACCACCAGCAGGGTCTTCTCCGGGAAGGGTTGATCCGTGGTGGCGAGGGATAAGCGCCGGCCGCTGCGGAGCAAGGCCTCAAAATCGGCGGCGGGGAGCGGCCGGCTGAAGTAGAAGCCTTGCATCTCGTCGCAGCCGAGGTCGCGCAGGTAGCGGAGCTGCCCCACCGTCTCCACCCCTTCGGCGATCACCTTCAGGTGCAGGCTGTGGGCCATGGCGGTTACGGCCTGGGCGATGGCGGCGTTGTCCGGGGCGCTGGTGAGGTCACGGATAAAGGATTGGTCGATCTTCAGCTTGTCAAAGGGAAAGCGCTTCAAGTAGCTCAGGCTGGAGTAGCCGGTGCCGAAATCGTCCATGGCCAGGGTGGTCCCCAAGCTCTTCAGCTCGTGGAGGATCTCCCGTACCCGCTCCACATCCCGCATCACCATGCTCTCGGTGATCTCCAACTCCAGCCAGCGGGGTTCGAGACCGCTCTCCCGCAAGACCCGGGCGATGATGGTGGCGATCTCCTGCTGGCGGAACTGACGGGCCGAGAGGTTGACCGCCACCGACAGGGGCGGTAGGCCGGCCTCCTGCCAGAGCTTGTTCTGCCGGCAGGCGGTCTTGAGCACCCACTCGCCGATGGGCTCGATCATGCCGGTCTCCTCGGCCAAGGGGATGAAATTCACCGGCGAGACCATGCCCAGTTCCGGACTTTGCCAACGGATCAGGGCCTCCATGCTGGTCA
>CAYSFY010000227.1:5550-6797 GCA_964430285.1 uncultured Desulfobulbia bacterium | reverse complement strand
CCGGCCGCCGCCTGCTCATGGACCGGGAGATCGATTTTGGCGAGAACAAACTGGTGACCGCCATCTGTAAGGCCCTGGCCATGAAAGAGCGCCAGGCCCTGGAGATCCTCTACAAGTATGGCCTGGGCACCGGGGGAAACCTGCTTGCCGCCATGCCCGATGAACTCAAGGCCATCGCCGACACCATCCGGGAGATCTTGAAACCCATCTTTTTTGAACTGACGGAGAACATCAACAAGGCCCTGATCTTCATGGCCTCGGAGACCCGGGGGCAAACGGTGGAAGGGGTCTACCTGCTGGGGAGTGTGGCCCGCTATCCGGGTGCCGACCGCTTCATCAGCGACATGTTCTCCATCCCGGTGCGGGTGTTGTACCCCTTGGCCCATCTCCCCTTGGCCAGCCGGGATGCCATCCCCCGGGACCTTGACCCGGTGGTCAGCATCGCCATGGCCACCGGCCTTGCCTTACGGGGGGCGTAAGCATGTCGGAAGTGGACCTGATCCCTGCGGAATTCCGCCAAGGCCAACGCCTCCGGATGAGGCTCAAGGCCGCGGCCCTTACCTATGGGGTGCTGGTGGCGGTGCTGCTGGTGGCCAAGCTGGGGCTCGGTCATGCCCTGAAACAGGAGCAGCAGAGGATCGACACCCTGACCGCGGAAGAGAATGCCATTCTTAAGCAGCGGCAGAGTTATGATGAACTCCAGAGCAGACGCGGCAAACTCCAAGAGTACCTGGAGGTGCTCAAGGGCTTACGTGGCGGTCCCAAGGCCGAACAGATGTTCGTGGTGCTTGACCGGGCGATCAACGATCAGGTGTGGATGACCAGCTGGCGTTTCCTGCGGGCCGGGGAAGAGCCCGCCGCTGCCCCCGACAAGCCGGCCAGCGGCTATCTGGGGGCGGTGTCCGCGACTGAAGCCCCCCGGCCCGAGCAGTGGCGCAATGCGCTACGCATGGAGATCAGCGGCCAGGCCTTGACCCACTCGGCCCTGGCCGAGTTCGTCAACACCCTCCAGGACCAACGGGAGATCGCGGAGGTCAAGCTCCAGAGCACCAGCGAGAACCCCTATCTCTCGGACTACGCCATCGCCTACCAGCTCTCGGTGCGCGTCAACGCCCAAGAGGGGGCACGCTAATGGCAAACCTGATGAAAGAGATCCCCCAGCGCCAGATCTATCTGCTGCTGTTCGCGCTCTTCGCCTTCACCCTGCTGGCCTCCTATCTCTATCTCTTTAAGCAGCCCTGGCGGAG
>CAYSFY010000227.1:0-5540 GCA_964430285.1 uncultured Desulfobulbia bacterium | reverse complement strand
CTACACCTCCCTCAAACGCTCCCGGACCTTCATGGAGAGCAAGGTGGCCACCGGCGGTAACATCGAGCGCGAGATCCACGACCTGCAACAGGAGGTGGAGCGCTTACAGAAGGAGCTGCACGGCGAGGGCTCCACCATCCCCAGCCAAAAACTCATCGCCCACAACATCGACCGCCTGGACCGGCTCGCCACCCGCCATGGCGCGCGCCTGGAGAGTGTGAAGCCCGATGCCGCGCAGACCGTGCGCATGTTTGCCGAGATCCCGCTCGCCATCCGGGTGTCGGGCACCTACTTCCATCTCTACGCCTTCCTGCATGAGGTGGAGCAAGAGCTGGGGCCAATGGTGGTCAAGCAGTTCGACGTGCTGCCCAAGATGGCCAACAAGGAGCTGGTGATGAACCTGAAGATGGTCTCCTATGTCCCCCAGGAACAATAAGCGGTGAACACCCACGCCCGATATTGGCTCCTCGCCCTGATGCTCCTTGGCCCTTTGTGCGCCAGCGGCCAAGCGGAAGAGGATGCCTCCCTCCACCAACTGCGCCGGGACCCCTTTGATTTCTCCGCGATCATCCCGCCGGCACCGGAGATGGCGCCAGAGCCGACCCCCACCGAGCAGGCCTCGACCTTTGAGTTGCGGGCCACCCTGGTGGCAAAAAAACACTCCCTGGCCAACCTGAACGGCGAGATCCTGGGCGTGGGCGACGAGATCGACGGCTACCATCTGCGAGAGATCGGCGAAGACAAGGTGGTCTTGGAGAAGGGAGGCAAGCAGCTTACCGTGTTACTGGACCAATAACCCATGGACGTTACCGTGAACAATAGAACGAATCCTCGACCACGGCCATGGCTGCTAGCGGCCATGGCCCTCGCCTGCTCTCTGCTGACCGCCGCTCTGCTGGCCGCGGCCCCTTACACCTACGGACCGGTGACCATCCTCTTCCCCAAGGGGTCGGCGGAGATCACCCGCGCCGGCCGTGAACAGATCCAGGAGTTGGCCGCCCTTTTGCGCGGCAAGGAGGTGCGGGCCATCCGCATTGCCGGCTTCAGCGACAGCGTCCAGGTCTCCGCCCAGAACCCGTTTGCCGACAACCAGGCCTTGACCCGGGCCCGGGCCGAGCAGGTCTCCCGCGCCCTGCAAGCAGAGAGCGAGCTTAACCCCGAGATCTTCACCACCACCGGCCATGGTGATAGCGGGGAGGTGGCGGCCAACGATACCGCCCAGGGTCAGGCCATGAACCGCCGGGTGGAGATCCGGGTGGAGATCGAAGACCAGACCCCCTCCGCAACGGCATCGGCCCCGCCGCCGGCCGCCCAGCCGCGAGTGACGCCACCGGCCGTCCCTGCCCAAAGGGAGGAGCGCATCACCCTCTCCCTACGCCAGGTGGAGATTGCCGAGGTCTTTGAGATGCTCTCCAAGAAACACCGCACCAACATCGTGTTGGATAAGGATGTCGCCGGTCTGGTCAGCGTCAATCTCTATGAGGTCACCCTGGACGAGGCCATCACCACCATCGCCGCCAGTGCCGGTTATGATGCCCTTGCGAGTACCTTCGGCTATCGCATCACCCAACAACCCCCGCCGGGTCCGGCCGTGGAGCCGCTGGTTGCCACCGAGATTCGCACCTATCCCGTCCAGTATGCCGAGCCGGAGAAGGTCGAGGCCATTCTCACCAAGCACCTCTCCAAGTACGGCAAGGCCACCGCGCTCAAGGACCGGGGCATGGTGGTCATTGAGGACACCCCGCCGATCCTGGACAAGCTGGGGCTGCTGCTCAAGGAGATCGACCGCGAACCCAGACAGATCCTCATCGAGGCCAAGATCCTGGAGATCACCCTGGATGAGTCGGAGTCCTTTGGCCTCAACTGGTGGAAGATCTTCACCAGCAGCGACAAGCTGCTCCATGCCGACGATGATGGCCTAAGCTCGGCCGGTGTCAAAGGGCTCTCCAAAAGTGCATCCGGCTTCATCTTCAAGCTGGTCAACAACAACGTCAACATCGCCTTGGACGCCTTGAATCAGAAGGGCAAGGTCAAGACCCTCTCCACCCCCAAGATCCTGAGCATCGAAAATCAGGAGTCATCGGTGATCATCGGTGACCGCAAGGGGTACACCGTGACCACCACCATTGACCAGGTGACCACCACCAGCGTGCAGTTTCTCGAATCCGGCGTCATCTTGAAGGTCACCCCCTCGGTGGATAGCGCGGGCCGCATCTTGCTCCAGATTCACCCGGAGGTGAGTTCCGGCAGCGTCACCGCCGGCATCCCGTCGCAGACCACCACCGAGGTGAACACCTCGCTGTTGGCGGACAACGGCCAGACCATCTTTATCGGCGGCCTGCTGAAAACGAAGAGTGAGATCACCAAGGATGGGGTGCCGGTGTTGGAGGACATCCCGGTCCTGGGCCACGCCTTCGCCAACAGCAAGGACATCCAGCAGAACACCGAGACCGTGGTGTTGATCACCCCCTACCTGATCACCAAGGAGAGCGAGCCGCTGATGGCCCCCGAGCTCAACAAGGTGGAGCGGGCGGCACAGGGGATCGACCAGGATCAGGCGGGGAAGGTCCCGGCGGAGGGGACCCATTGACCACTAACCTTAACCAGGAGCAGACCATGCAACCCTATCGCATCCGCGTCTTGAATCGCATCGCCCAGGAAGGGCTGGAACTCTTTGGCGACAACTTTACGGTCAACGCCCAGGAGGCCCAGCCGGACGCCCTCATTGTCCGCAGCGCCCCCGTGGATATCGCCGACTACCCCTCGGCCCTGGCCGTGGCCCGGGCCGGGGCCGGAGTGAACAACATCACCGTGGCCAAGGCCACCGAGGCCGGCATCTGCGTGTTCAACACCCCGGGGGCCAATGCCAATGCCGTGGCCGAATTGGTCTTCGTCATGCTGGGCATTGCGGCCCGCAAGATCATGGGCGGCATCGAGTTCGTGCGCGGTTTGGCCGGCTTGGACCCCAAGGAGTTGGCCCGCCAGGTGGAGGAGCGGAAGGCGGCCTTCAAGGGTTTCGAGCTGGCAGGCAAGACCCTGGGCGTCCTGGGCCTGGGCAAGATCGGGGTGCGGGTGGCCAACGGCGGCATCGAGCGCCGCATGCGGGTCTTGGGCTTTGACCCCTACCCGGCCATGGAGAACATCCACCAGCTCTCCCCTGAGGTGGCCTATGTGCGGAATCGCACCGAGTTGGTGCGCCAGGCCAATGTCCTCTCGGTGCACGTCCCCTATAGCGACAAAACCAAGCATCTGGTGAACGCCGAGCTCATCGGCCAGCTGCCCAAGGGCGCCATCCTGGTCAACTACGCCCGGGGCGCCATCGTCGAGGAGCAGGCGGTGCTGGCCGCCCTGGAGAGCGGCCAGCTCGACCACTACCTCACCGATTTCCCCTCCCCCCTGCTCCTGGCCCACCCCAAGGTCATCTCCACCCCCCACCTGGGTGCCAGCACCGAGGAGTCCGAGGAGCAGTGCGCCATCATGGCGGTGCAGGAGCTGAAGAGCTTTCTGGAGTACGGCAATGTCTGCCACAGCGTCAACTTCCCCACGGTCGAATCCATCCCCGGTGACCAGGTCCACACCCGGCTGATCATGGTCAACCGCGACATTCCGGGCATGATCGGCCTGGCCTCCCGGGTGATCGGCAGCCACAACATCAACATCACCAGCTACCTGAACGAGAGCACCGGCACCATCGGCTACAACATCATCGATCTGGAAGGCCCCATCTCAGAAGAGGTGCTGAACGAGATCCGCTGCCAAGAGGGGGTCATCCGTTTGCGCACCATCCGCATGTGAACAACCGGCGAGGGGGCGGCAGCGCCCCCTGCCGCCACCAGCCACTGATCAAATCTTTTGCACCGTATGTTTTATTTGGTAACATGGGCATAGCCACCCAGGATCACGGCCCCTTGCTCGCCCAAAAGAACCGATTACGGAGCACCTGCCACGCATGAACAACGCAACCCAGCCGCCAACCATCAGCCAGGAAGAGTACCTCCAGCTACAAAAGCAGTACCGCAAACTGTTGCAGGCCGTGGAATCAACCCCGGCCTCGGTGATCATCACCAACATCCGCGGTGACATCGAGTACACCAATCCCAAGTTCACCGAGATCACCGGTTACGCCGCCGCCGAGGTGCGAGGCAAATCCACCCGCATCCTCAAGTCGGGCAAGACCAACAGAGAGGTGTTCCGCGGCCTGTGGGCCACGATCATGGCCGGAAGGCAGTGGCATGGCGAGTTGATCAACCGCAAAAAGGACGGCACCTGCTACCATGAGTTCGCCGCCATCTCCCCTATCTTTGCCGAGGATGGCGAGATCATCAACTTTGTCGCGGTCAAGCTCGACATCTCGGCCCAAAAAAAGGCGGAGCAAGAGAAGGAGAAGGCCCATGCCTTTCTGCAAATGGTCATTGACGCCGTGCCCGAGGCGATCATGGTCATCGGCAACGACTACCGCATCAAGCTGATGAACAAGGTGATCCGCGCCTCCATCCCCCCCGGGCTGGACCCCGAAAACCTCCACTGCTACCAGGCCTCCCACCACCAAGAGACCCCCTGCGCCAGCGACGAACACCCCTGCCCGCTCCAGGCCGTGGCCGCCAGCCACCAAGAGGTGAACGTCCTCCACCAGCACGGCCCCCTGTCCGGCGAGATGCGCTATGTGGAGCTACTGGCCGCCCCCATCTTCGACGAACAGGGGGCCTTTGACGGCATCATCGAGTGCGGCCGGGATGTGACCGAACGGAAGTTGGGCGAGGAGCGTCTCGAATATCTCGCCCATTACGACACCCTCACCGACATCCCCAACCGGGTCATCTTCTTTGAGCGGCTGCGGCAGACGATTGCCACCGCCCGGGAGAAGACGACACTCTTCGGGGTGCTGTTTATCGACCTGGACGGTTTCAAGCAGGTCAACGACACCCTGGGCCACAAGGTGGGGGACCAGCTGTTGAAGAACGCGGCCAAGCGCCTGTGCGCCTGTGTCCGCCACGGGGACACGGTGGCCAGGATGGGTGGTGACGAGTTCGCCATCATCATCGCCCCCTTAAACGAGCGCCAGGACGCCCTGGCGGTCGCGCACAAGATTCAGGCGCGCCTGGGCGAGGTGTTCCGGCTGGAGGAGCATCGCTGCCGCATCGGCGCCAGTATCGGCATCAGCTGCTTCCCCGAGGATGGCGACACCCCGGAAGAACTGCTCAAGCTGGCGGATGACGCCATGTACCATGACAAACGGGCCCGCAAAAGAGAGCTGGCCACGGCAACCGCTGCCGTTGGGAAGTGACCATGGACCAGACCAAGATCTCCATCCTTGACATCGTCGGCTGCCTATCCACGGCCATGGACCTGATCAATCCGGCCATGGTCAACCACCAGCGGCGAGTAGGCTATATTGCCCAACGCCTGGCCATGGCGGCGGACAGACCCAAGGAGGAGCAGAACAATCTCCTGGTTGCCGGCTTCCTCCACGACTGCGGGGCACTCTCCCTGGAAGAGCGGTTCATGGCCATGCGTTTTGAAGGGGCCATGCAGACCTCGGC
>CAYSFY010000226.1:4950-6809 GCA_964430285.1 uncultured Desulfobulbia bacterium | reverse complement strand
GAGACCCAGCCGTGTTGCCAGGCGTTGGCCAACGCTGCTCTTGCCGGTGGCCCGGTAGCCGATGAGGATAATGGTCTGGTGCATGGTGTATTTACGCTGTTTCGCCTACGCCTGTCAATACGTTAGGGGAGGCTCAGCGGCATGAAGGCGACCACCGAGAGGTCGTCCCGGCGCTCTTCGCTGTGCATGTACTCGGAGAAAGTTGAGAGCAGCATCTCGCGTTGCCCGGCCAGGGCCAGTTGGCGGTGGTTCAGCAGCACCTCGAAGAGACGTTTTTTGCCAAAGGGCAAGCGGGCCGGTCCGCCAATCTGGTCAAGGATGCCGTCGGTGGCCAGGTAGAAGACCGCCCCGGGGGTCAAGGGGAGTTCGTGGTTGGTAAAGCGGAAGGCGGGATCGGAGCGGACGTAGCCCAGGCTCTGTTTGTCCCCCTTGATCTCGCGGATTTCGTCGTGGTGGCTGTACCACAAGGGGATCCTGGCGCCGGCAAAGGTCAGGGCCCCCTTCTCCAGGTTGACGAAACAGATCCCCGCGTCCAGGCCGTCATCCGAGGAGAGGGAGCCCTCCCCCTTTTGGTGCAGGGCGCTCTTGACATGGGTGTTCAGGGCGCTGAGCAGGGCCGCCGGGTCGTCGGGGGCGGTCTCCTTGAGGATGGTCTTGAAGCTTGAGCCGACGATCATGGTCACAAAGGCCCCGGGTACCCCGTGGCCGGTACAGTCCATGATGGCCACCAGGTAGCCGTGGGGGCACTTCTCAAAGAGGTAGAGGTCGCCGCCGACGATATCCCGGGGTTGCCAGATGACGAAGTTGTTGAGCAGCCGGTCCATCTCCGGGGTCTCGGGGAGCAGCGAGTGCTGGATCCTCTCGGCGTATTGAATGCTTTGCATGATCTTTTCGTTGGCCCGTTTCAGGTCGTCATAGCGCTCGCGGAGTTCGGCGGTCTTCTGGACCACCTTCTCTTCCAGGGTCTCGTTTAACTGCTGCAAGGCGGACAACTGGGCCACGATCTGCTCTCCCATGGTGCCGAGCACCTCCTTGACCTCACGGAACTCCGTAAACAGCACGGCCTGTTGCGGCGGCGCATAGTGGCCATTGGCATAGGAGCGGACGATCTCGCTTAAGCTGCTGATCGGTAGGACCAAGCGGCGGGCGATGAGATAGGCGACCATGGCCAACACCAGACCGCTGCCCAGCAGCAGGTAGCCCAGGTCGAACATGGTCGCCCGGACCCCGGCAAAGCGGACGGCATGGGGCTCGGCCACCCGCAGCCGGTACTCCGGGCCCGAGAGGTGGAGCGAACCCGCTTGCAGGAAAGGGGCCTCGCTGGCGATCTCCCGTTGCCCCGTGGGCGAGCGTTGATGGCCGAGGTCAACCTCATCCCTGACGATGGCCACGGAGACGGCCGTGCCGGCCTGCCGAGCGGCATAGGCCGCCAAGCGGGCAATGGGCAGGATGGCGGCCAGGGCGCCCCGGGTCTCGCCGGAGGCATCAAGCAGCGGCACCAGCAGGGCCAGACCGTAGGGATTGGCGTAGCGGCCCACCGCCGGTTTGCCATCGGTGGCAAGCGCCTGTTGCATCCGCTTCAGGAACGCCTCTCCTGCAAACGAGCAGAGCGAGCAGGGGAGCTGCGCGCCGGTATAGCTCTTGGCCAGCAGGGTGTCGACGTTGCCCTGGATCGGGGCCGGGGGGATGTCGGCCAGGGTCGCGGGCACCGCCTCGATCACCTTGCCCCCCTGGCCCAACAGGTAGACCCCGGAGACCAGGGGGGCATCGTCTAGGAACTGCCGCATAAACTCCACGGCCTGATAACTGGCGGAGGACTTGATGCCGAAGGGGGAGGGGGCCGTGGCCTGCACCATGTC
>CAYSFY010000226.1:0-4940 GCA_964430285.1 uncultured Desulfobulbia bacterium | reverse complement strand
ATGTCCGGGTTGGCCACGATATCGAGGGTGCGGGTGGCGGTCAGGTCGATCTCATGGTCGAGGCTCTCGGCAATCCCCTTGGCCAGGAGATTCAGTTCGTTGGTGGCGCTGGTGGTGGTGAGCTCGTAGATCTCCCGGGTCAACAGGGCGGCGACCAAGGCCACCGGCACCACGGCGAAGAGCAGGATGATGAGCATCAGGGTAAGGCGGAAACTCTTGAACACTAAGGACTCCTAGCTATACGAGAAGGTCAGGGAGCGGGCCAGGCTGTACCCCTCCTCGCCGATTTTGATCCACCACACCGACTCCTGGCGGAAGGCGTTGTAGGAGGTGAAGACCTTTTGCGACAGCGTGTCGTGGCCAGCCACCTCCCGCACCACCTCCTGGCTGATCTTGCCCAATTGGGCCAGGACCTTATCGGAAAAGCGTTCCAACTGCACGTGGTGTTTGGTGACCAGGGTCACCAAGGCCTCGTTGTTGTGCCGGGTGTAATCGGCCAGCATGTCGTGGTAGGCGGAACTCATGGCATGGGTGACGATCTGTTGCAAGTCCGTGGGAAGCGCATCGTAGACCTGCTTGTTGACCATGCATTCGATTACCGTGGCCGGCTCATGCCACCCCGGCCAGTAGTAATACTTGGCCGCCTCGTGGAGACGGGCCGCCAGATCGTTGTAGGGGCTCACCCACTCGGTGGCATCGATCTCCCCTGACTTCAAGGCCTCGTAGATCTTCCCCCCCGGCAGGTTGATGGTGGTGGCCCCCAGCCGGTTCAACACCTCGCCACCCAGGCCGGGCATCCGCATCTTCAGCCCCTTGAAGTCCTCGGTGACATTGACCTTCTTGTTGAACCAGCCCCCCATCTGCACCCCGGTGTTGCCGGCGGCAAAGGGCTTGAGGTTGAAGGGGGCATAGAGCTCGTCCCACAACTCCTGACCGCCGCCATAGCGCAGCCAGCCGCTGGTCTCCTGGGCGTTGAGACCAAAGGGCACGGTGCAGAAGAACTGGATGGCGGGGTGCTTCTTCTGCCAGTAGTAGGGGGCGGAGTGTCCCAACTGGGCCTTGCCGCTGGAGACCGCGTCAAAGACATCCAAGGCCCCCACCAACTCGCCGGCGCTCTTGACCGTGACCTTGATGCGGCCGTTGCTCATGGCCTCCAAGGCCCGGGCCACATAGAAGGGACCGGCCCCCAGGCCGGGGAACCCCTTGGGCCAGGAGGTGACCATGGTCCACTCATGGCACTCCCGGGCATGGATGGCGGGCGCCGCGAGCAGGGCAGTGGACAGGGCGGCGGCGCCGGCCCCGGCCCTCTTGATGAAATCCCTTCGATCCATGAGTTTCTTCTCCAGGTGATTAGTTCCGTTTGCCTCGTTTGTAGCCGCTGGCGGTGACAGCGGTCTGCCTATAGGCCCCTGCAACTCGTCCGCGCTCAGCGCGCGCGGCTACAAACGAAAGGTGATGATATCGCGAAAAGTCGTGAAGCTGACCATCTGTCAATGTAATTTCAATGTGTTGCTGGGCGTGCCAGCGTCGGTGGAGCTGTTTTTGCGAAACCGACAAAGGTGACAAGGATTAGGGCTACAAATCAACGTTTTGATTTAATGGTAAAGAAATCGATGGGTTGGTTGTCGCCGTTAAACATCTGAAACTCGATGCGATCCTTTTTGACATCGGCCACCAGATAGCCATAGGTGGCCAGATATTTGGCAAACACCATGTCGGCCCTGGCCGGCTCGGTATTCAAGGGGGCGCTGACCGAGCCCACCACCACCTCGGGCAGGGATCCCTTGGGGCCGGAGCCCACGGGGTTTTCCGGTCCGAGATCGGCCCGGGCATAGAGGTGTTCGTGGGAGGCGAGCACGATATCCACCCCGTTGTCCACCAGGATCCCGGCCAGGGCGTCCCGGTTGGCCGGGTGGGCATCCATCCCTTTTTTGTCCTCATGGTGTGGGCCCACCGCATAGGGGGGGACGTGGGTAAAGAAGACGGTGAAGGGGGAGGTGTCCGTGGCCAGGTCCTGCTGGAGCCAGTTGCGGTTGGCCTCGTTGACGAAATACTCGAACTGGCTCTTGGGTTGCGTAAACTCCGCCGGGGTCAGTTCGCTATGGTCAGGGCCGTCATGGCTCATAAAGGAGGTGACGGTGACGAAATGGACGTTCCCCTGGGTGAAGGAGTAGCTCACCCCCTCATAGCCGGCCGGTCCGTTCTTGGGGCTATCGGAGGGGAAGGAGCGGTTGAAGAGGGAGATGTAGCAGGTCTCCCCAGGCGGGCAGGGCTTTTTCTGATCGACCACATGGTTGCCGGGGGCGATATAGACCTTGATGCCTGCGGCCTTAAGCGGCTCCTGGAACACCTGGTGCCAGCGCTTGATCACCTGGGGGGCCTGGGTAAAGGTGGTCTTCGCCACCATGTCACCGTTGAAGATGACGAACTCGGGCCTGGGCTCCAGGGCCTGGATGTAACCGGCGGTGCGGGAGAGCAGCTCCTCCTCCAGATAGACCGGCGGCTTGGCCTTGTAGTCGCCCCGGGAGTCGCCGGTAAAGACAAAGCGGTAGAGGGTGGGGTCGGCCGCGGCATGGGTGCGCTGGCCTGCCTGGGGCAGAGAGGCGCAGGCGGAGAGCCCGAGCCACAAGGGCAGGAGCAGGCTCCAGCGCCGCCAGGGGGTAGGGCGTGGCATCCGTGTTGGCCCCTCCTGGCCGCTGGCGAACGGGGAGAGGATGTTGGCGAACGATTGCCAACCAAGGGCTGAAACCGATGTCCTGATTACCCCGCTTGGGGTCGCTTTGCCGTGCGCCATGGATTTCTCCCGTCGGTGTTGTTAAACTTCCCCAGGCCCAGGGGCAGGGGAGGGGTGGATCCCGCCCAGCTGGCCGGGGGCAGGTTCCCCTTGAAGTGCGCGCAAAAATGTGATTAGTATCTGGGCGCCATGCCATACTTAAACCGTTCGCACGGATACCTGTCAAGCATCACCATGGGAATGGCAAAAAATACCCTCTGGGAATGGCATGATGAAAATAACCCATCTGAAAGGTGATCTGGCCGGGGGGATAACCGCCACCCTGGTGCCCCTGCCCAAGGCCATGGCCTTGGGGGCTTTGGTCTTCGCCCCCCTGGGCGCGGAGTACATGCCCCTGGGGCTGGTCGCCGGCCTGGTCAGTCTGGCGATCTCCAACCTGGGTGGCGCCGGGATCGGCGGCATGCCCTTCATGAACAACGCCCCCTACTCGCTCTCCTCGTTCATGCTGCTCAGCGGCATGCAACTGATCGTCCGTTACCTGGGGGGCGTGCCCCATACCCCCCAGGGGGTGTTCACCGCCATGGCCCTGCTCTTCTTTACCGTCTTTATGGGCGGGCTGTTTCAACTCCTCTTCGGCCTGCTGCGCATCGGCAACTTTGCCAAGTACATCCCCTACCCGGTGGTGGCCGGCCTGCTCAACGGCAGCGCCATCCTGATCATCACCTCCCAGCTCCATCTGCTGCTGGGTCTGCCCAAACCCCTGCACTGGGCCACCTTCATGGCCCAAATCGGCGACACCCAGGTGATGACCCTGCTCTTGGGGCTGCTCGTCTGCCTAGCCATCTGGGCCGGGCCCAAGATCAACCACAAGATCCCCGCCCCCTTTTACGGGATCGTGGCCGGTTCCGCCGCCTACGCCCTGTGCCGCTTCTGGTGCCCGGCCCAGGCCTTGGGACCGCTCATCGGCCGCATCCCCTCCGCGGTCCCCTTGCCCCGCTACGGTCTGGAATTCCTGCGCATCGTCTCTGCCGGCGGCCATCATGCGGTGATCGGCGACCTCACCCTGATGGCCATGGGCATCTCGGCCATTGTCTCGCTCCGTTCCCTGGTTGTCTGCACCGCGGGCGAGACCCTGACCCAGGAGCGCTACAACGCCAACCGCGAGTTGATGAGCCAGGGGGTGCGGCCGCACCTCCCTCTCCCGGGTGGCCAGCGGTCTCTTCACCCTGGCGGTGCTGATTGCCCTCCACCCCCTGGTGGCCCGCATCCCCACGGTGGTGCTGGCCGGCATGCTGGTGATGATCGCCATCAAATCCCTGGACCAGTGGAGCCTGACCCTGCTGCCCGGGGTGCGGCCGGCCTTGGCCGCCAAGGACAACCGCCCGCTGATCAATCTCCTGGTGGTCAGCCTGGTCACCATCACCATTGTCGCCTTTGGCATCTTCGAGGCCTTGGGGGTGGGGTTATTGGTCACCATCTCCCTTTTCGTCATCCAACTGAGCAAGACCATCATCCGCCGCGACTCCTCGGGGGAGGTGATCCGTTCCAACACCCAACGGGCGGAGCGGGAGGCCGCTCTGCTGGAGGAGTTTGGGGCGCGCATCCGGATTATTGAACTGGAGGGCTCCCTGTTCTTCGGCACCGCGGACAAGATCGCGGTCCGGGTGGAGCAGTTGCTGGGCCGGGAGGCGGGGTTTGTGATCATCGATTTCAAGCGGGTCTCGGAGATCGACAGCACCGGGGCCAAGATCATGAGCCAGCTGGTGAGCAAGTGCGGCAAACACGGTCTGGAACTCTTCTTCAGCTCGGTGATCCTGACCGGGGCCAATCAGGCCCATGGCGAGCTGCGCAACATTCTCGGCGCGGAGGAGATCCAGCGCCGTTGTTTTACGGATATGGAGATCGCCCTGGCGGTGGCGGAAGACCGGTTGCTGGACAGCTTGATCGGTCGCGGCCGCTATGACCGGGAGATCGGCGTGGAGGAGATCGACGCCTTACGGCAGATCCTCCCTGAGGAGTTTGCGCGGCTCCGCCCCTTCTTTACCCGGCATGCCTATGAGAGTGGGGAGGTTATCATCAGACAGGGGGCGGACGACCAGAACCTCTTCTTCGTCCTCCGGGGCCGGACCCGGGTGATGCTGCGCCTTGCCGACGCCACCACCCTGCGCTTGAGTACCCTCTGCCCGGGGACGGTATGCGGGGAGAT
>CAYSFY010000225.1:2293-6819 GCA_964430285.1 uncultured Desulfobulbia bacterium | reverse complement strand
AGACCACGAGGTCGGGGTAGACCCTGGTAATCTGGATCGGGTCGCTGACCGTGACGTTGTTGTTCTCCACGGATTCGCCGACGTTATTGGCTGCATCGGCCACGGCAAGGATATAGTAGGTGCCGGAAGCCGTGCCGACAGGGATGGTGAGCGAGACGTTATTGATGCTCGACGCACCGCCAGATAACGGGCTGATGTTGCTAAAGTTCAAGTCCTTGTCACTGGCTTCAAAGGTGCTGTTGCTGGAGAGGTAGTATGCGGTGTAGGAGCCGGTGCCTGTAGTGGTTGCCCCCTGATTCTTGGTAGTGAAGGAAACAGAGATGGTCTGCTCGGAGTTGGCCGAGGCCGGCGTGGTAAACGGTAAGGCCACGAGGTCGTTATAGACCATGGTCACGGTATCGCTCGCCATGGCCGAAACGTTGCCGGCAGCATCCCTGACCCAGGCATAAAGGGTCTTCGAGGAGGCCCCATTTTTAACCGTGTAGTTGGTCGGTGGCGTGGCCGACCAACCGGTGTCGTCCGCGAAAGGCTTGGTCGAGGATTCGCTGATCAGATAGCCAGCAATGCCGACGTTGTCCGAAGCGGTGAAGGCATTGATTGCGACCACCATGGAATTTGCCGAAGAGGCAAGATCGAACTGGCTGATCACCGGTGGATCAAAGTCTATCCCTGCCGCGTTATGGGCATATTTGATGATTGCGCCGTTGCCTGCCAAGTAAAAGTTTCCATATTTATCTAATTTCGACACAGGCGCCAGCAAGGAGTTACCGTTGTCATCTGCCGTGAGATCAGACACATACATGCCACCGACATGGTTGCCTTTGCTAAGGTCGTAATCTACCAGAACCAGGCAATCTTTACGCCATGACCGCATGGTAGCCACAGAGACGCCCGCCACGACGCCCGCCACATTTTTATCGGCCACAGACATAACTCCGGCCGTGTAAATTCTGCCACTCGCGTCGATGCTGGTATCGGCAAAATTTAAATTACCCATTTGAGACTTGTCGCCGATTTGAGTGCCGGCCGCATTAAACCGGAGAACCTGCTTTTCGGCCGAAGTCTGGTAATGCGAGCCGCTATTGTTGCTGTAATTAATCGCCCCCATCCCAACGGTAGCATTGCCTGCGGGGTCGACATCAAAACCTGCCAACGTCGGATTGCTCAGGTTGGAAGAGATGGGTATCTGCCAGAGTAGCGCGTAATTGGTGCGCGATGAGTCGGTGTCATACTGCTTCAGAAAGTATGAAGTCGCGCCACTTCCACTCTCCGCCCCTACAACGTAGAGGCGCTGGTTCTGGTCCACTCCGATCTGATCTGCCGAGACCCCATTCCCATTCGGGATAGTCCAGATTCCTGCGCCAGAGCTGTTGTATTTGAACACATCTTTGGTTCCCAACACATAGACGTTGTTTTGTCCATCCACAACGATATCCCTTGCCTCATTTATAGTACTGTCATCATAATAGCCAGAATCATAGGCATTGGCGCTCCACTGAATCGAACCATACTGGCTCAGTTTGAGTGTCCGATGGTAATACATATAAGATTGTATGGTGGAATGCATGGCGCTACGACGTCCTGAGCCAGTAACGACAATATTGTCGTTGCCATCCACTTCAATCGCATTTATCCAATTGTAACTCTCTCTAACTAAGCTTGCAGGGTAATTGAGAGTGCTGATTGTTGAGAGCAAAGACCCCGTAGATGAAAATTTGTAAATTTTCGTGGGATCCAAGTTTGTGCGACCATCTCTCTCAAGCACCGCATAAATGTTCCCATGCGAGTCAACGGCAATATCCTTCCAGTTGGCAGGCACCCCATTGCTATCCGTGTAGGTGAAACGGATCGTCTCGGTCAGGCCATTCTTGGGGTAGGTTTTCAGACTGTAGTCGGCCGATGTGTGCAGGCCCGTCGAATCGGAGACAGCAACCCGAAAGGTCGCTTCGCCGGGGACAGTTGCCTGGCCTTTAATCCAGCAATCGCTGCCATCGCTCAGGGTGAAGCCATTCGGTAAACGTCCACTCTCAAGTGTGCAGGTATAGGGGGGGGCTCCCCCGGTAATCATCAAGGCCTCGGAAAATGCAGCGCCGGCCAAGGCGAACATATGAGGGCGGGGAGGGGTAACGGAGATGACATCATTATCCTCGATGAATATCATCCCAGAAGCGAGATCAACAGTGATGCCGGCTTCCGAAGTGGCACTTATGATCAGGTCGATTGCCTCCCTCTCCTCGGCCACTGAGTCGTCAATGATCGGCACAACGAAGGTTTTCATCGTCTCCCCAGGGGCGAAGGCGATGGTGCCGGTTGTCTCTTGATAATCGAGTCCTTTCTCAGCAACTCCAAAATAGCCATAGGTGCTCGGAGCCGTGGTGTAGTGCAGGGTGAAGTTCTCTGCCGAGGCGGGATTTTTTTCCACCGTTACCACGACATTCTCGGCATGCTCGTCGGCATAGTAGATGTATTGGCTCAATTGCACGTTGCCAATTCCTGCATCTTGGATCTCTATGGTAGCAGTCCCATTGCTGAAACCTGTTGCACCTGCTTGAATAGTTGCCGTTTGGGTAAAATCAATGGAGCCTTCGTTCAGAATCTCGACATCGAAGCTGGCACTCATCTGCCCCGCGGGAATGACTACAGTGGCGGGGACCGTAACTTCCGTCGTATCGCTCGAAGAGAGGGTAACCACCAGATCGGCATCAAGGGTGCCGTCGATAGAAACGGAGCCGGCATTGACCAATACGCCGTCACCCTCTTTTGCCTGTTTGGGCACGGACAAAGAGATTTCGTAGTTATCGCTAATCGTCATCTCAGCCACCGCCTGGCCCCAGCCACTTACTGCCGCAGTCACTGTGACTGGCAGGGTGCCCGCGAACACCCCGTCATTACTGACCGTCAAATCAAAGACCCATTCCGTGGCTCCTGCCGGAATAATGACTTGGGTGGGGACTCGCAGCAGGGCATTATTGCTTGAAGTCAACAGCACCTGGACATCGGTGTCGGCTGGAGAACCCAGGAGAATTTTGCCCTTACCGATCATCAGGCCATCACTCTCCGTAGCAGACTGCGGCAGCAAGAGCGCCAAGGTGTCATTGATTTCGTTGTCGTCAATGGTAACAGGGATATTTCTGGACACCACCTTGCCCTCCAGGGTAGCAGTAGCGGTCAATTTGACGTGCTGGCTGCCATCCACAAGCGGGTCGTCAATGGCAAGGAAGGAGAAGGTCCCCGTTAGACTGCCTGCCGGAATCGTGATGTATGCATCTTCGACATCGAGTTGGGAAGGGTCGCTGGATGTGATTGTCACTACAACATCCTCGGCCAGTGGGGTGTCTCCAAGCGAAACTATTCCCTGGAGGGCAGGATCACCCTCCCTGGTGTGCGTTGGGGTCTCGACAAAGGAGATACCCTTGCTGAATTCGTAACTGTAGGTAGCGTTATTGGCCGTGGCGACCCATTTGCCGGTGAATATGCCGTCGCCGGCGGCCTGGTCGGGAGCCATGGAGCTATCAGCGCCGACTACCGGTCCATGATCGAGAAGATCCAGGGTCTCTCCGGTTGAAAAATTAACCCTAACCGCGCCAACGGAATCGCCGCAGTTGACATTCAAGGCGGAGAAAACATATGTATTTCCGGCAGTGATCTGAGCATTGGCAGGCTGAACTTGTAGTGGCGCTGAGATTTGTCGGTCGGTGCAGGTCAACGATCCATAGGCGTTGATCCGCTTGCCGGTAATCGTTATCCCGTTCAAGGCGGTGATGGAATCGCCCCCGGTCAATATCAGGTTCTTTATCTCCCGCCAATCCCTATTGAGGTCAGCCGCCTTAAGCAGTCCCGCAAGTCCGGCAACGTGGGGGGTCGCCATCGAGGTTCCGTTCAGGCGTAAATATTTGGCACTTGGATCCGCATCTGGAATCAAATGGCTGCCATCAGCATACATCAAAGTCCCTGCCGCCCTGGCCGACACGACATTGACCCCAGGCGCACCGACATGCACGGTCTGTCTTCCCCACTGGGAGAACCAGGCCAACTGGTCATCATGATCGGTCGCAGCCACGGCGATGATATTGGCCACATTGAAGTCTGCTGGATAATAGAGGGCCGTGTCATTGTTCGTACCATTGTTGCCAGCAGCGACGATGGCAAGAATCCCCTTTTGTTGCTGCTCTTTGAAGGCATCTTCGACGAATTTCGAGTACGACACCAATCCCCAACTGTTACTGGTAGTGACGACATTGACCCCTGCATCCTTCATGTCGGCGACATACTCTAAACAGGTCAGTAATTCCGAAGCATTCCCCCCATCCCCAAGGGCTTTGCAACCCATGAGCTGGACACTGTGGTTCACTCCCGATACGCCCCTGCCGTTACTCCCTACCCCGCCAATCGTACCGGCACAGTGCGTGCCGTGGCCGACATCATCCATGGGGTCGCCTGTGTTACGAATGGCATTGATACCATGGAAATCATCGATATAGCCATTCTCATCATCGTCGGCCGCCATATCGTTATTCCAGGCGGCG
>CAYSFY010000225.1:0-2283 GCA_964430285.1 uncultured Desulfobulbia bacterium | reverse complement strand
GCCGTGTTATGAATCTGGTGACCGGCGTCCTTCTGATCGTCGCCATCGTCATCCTGATTGCACACCCCTGGGCAGCCATCACCATTGGCATCGCCAGACGTCTCAAGAGGGTTTGACCAGATATTGGCTTTCAGGTCTTCGTGGTTGTAGTCCATGCCCGTGTCAATGACAGCAATGACGACGGAGGGATCGCCGGTGGTGATCTCCCACGCCTCGGGGGCGTCGATATCCGCATCGGCGGTCGATAACGACCAAATGCCCGTGTGGCCTATGCAGGAGGCTTTGGTAGTAAAGTTGCGATTGTCACAATATCCTTTTTGGTCGTTCCAAGCCCCGGTGTTTGATGTGCAGCTCTCTTCAGTACCAAAGGAAGTGTTGTCGCACTGGCCGTGCTGCCCCTGGTTATCCAACCCCCACAAGGTGTCGAAGAACTGGTCGTTGGGAGCGGCTTGGGCTAGATGGATTCGATAATTGGGCTCAACCCGTTCGACCGTCGGATCATTGGCGTATTGGGTGAGTATAGCCTCAACGTCAGCACCGGGTTCGAGTTCAACGAGTTGGACCCTTGATCGCCTGAACTTATTTAGAGGCGTCGCACCATGTTTCTTGTGTCTGTCATTTTTCTGGGCCTCGGTGATCCCTTCTTTGAATCTGATCAGCAGCTCTTCGGCGGCATATTCATGTCCGGCCGAATTTTTCAGGACCTTTTTTTCCCTTCGTTCATGCTTTTTACTCTTATTTGTGGCCCCGCCTTTCTGGAAAGATTGAGTGTTTTGTTGCCCCTTTCCTCCAGATACCGCATAGCTTAACGGAACGAATCCTGCGCCGAGAACCATCGTCACCACCATTGCCGCGCACAACTTTGCAATTGCTGACTTCATTTGCTGCCCCTTTTTGATTTTATTTTTTATTTATTTGTGCGGTGTTGGCTTTTACCAATACCGCCCCTCTGTTCCCCATATTTAACTTGTGCTACTCCCCATGAGTGATCATGCCCCGGAAAAGTGGAATAAGGGTTAAGCCGCTTTTTTGTTGTTCCACCAGCCGTAGATTTGGCATGGCCCGGAAAACAGCACAACCCCCCCTTCGCAAATCCACTCTTTCGGGGTGCCAGAAGGTCGGGTGGGAGTCGGTAGGTCGCAAAAGTGGACCAATTTGCCGTCGTCACCAATGCCCATCCTTAAAAAAAACGACAGGTTTATTGATATCAAATGATAGGAGGTTAATAGCCAACCCTTTTATTAAAGTCAATTTTTTTTCGATGTTTTTGACTTTATTTGAAATAAATTAAGATGAAACGGCAGGTTGGGTGATAGGGGAGGTGATAGGAAGTTGATAGGTGAGGTGGGTGATAGGAATTTGTTTTTTTGGGGGTCTCGGCAAAGCCCGGGAAACAGCCCAATACTCCTTCGCAAATCCACTTTTTTGGCGGACCAGAAGGCCGGGCGAGGTCGGCAGTACGACAAAACAGGTCCAAGTTATCCTGCTCCACCAACGTCCATCTTCCAAAAAACGCCCGACTGCCCTTCCAGCAGATAGAAAGCCAATAGCCGAACCGTTTTTGGGAGTCAATGTCATTCCGATTCTCTAGTCTTGATTCGGAACAAATCCAGATGAAACGGCAGGTTGGATATCCCGGGAGAAGAGCACTTCCCGGGGTAAACGAAGGCTAGACCCTTGGCTTTGGGGCAATCAATAATCAATCAACCGCAAAGAATGGCTCCTCCCACTGGGGCCAGTCATCATCGATCGGCACGTAGGTGATCGTTTCCGGCGGGTCCAGGTCATGATCCGGCAAAGAGGCGGGGCGGCCCAGGCCGGTGGCGGCCGCCCGGAGGCGGGTGGGTGCTCCCAAAGTTTCAGGTGTTCCAGGATCTTGCGGACGAGCTTCGGTTCGGAAATGAAGCTGAGGATCTTCATTACTTGCCGAAGGTCTGGATCGCCATGACGGTGGCAAGGACACCATCGGGCCTGCCGAGTGTGGTTCTAAAAACACACGCAGACTCTCGTGGGCCGAACGGCAGAGTTCAGAGAGGAGCTTGCGGTCGTAAAGAAAATATTTACGCAGAATGACTCAGTTCAGTCACCGCTGGTGTCGGACGGGGGTCGGTACAGAGAAGACGTATTGCCAGTGCGGCACGGGATAGATAGTGTTCTCGCGCAGAAGTTCGCCGAACTGGACGACCTTCTTGCTATGGCATAAAGGGCAGAACCAACAACCCTATCATATCGGCAAGATATGCACCTCCTCCTTCAACGGGTGCATCCCCCTGAGGAACAACC
>CAYSFY010000224.1:5083-6868 GCA_964430285.1 uncultured Desulfobulbia bacterium | reverse complement strand
CCTGGCCGATGCCTTGAAGGCCGTGGTCTCCCAGACCCTGTTCAAGCGCATCGACAAGAAGGGGCGCTGTGCCGCCCTGGAGATCCTGATCTGCACCCCGGCGGTGCGTAACCTGATCCGCGAGGGGAAGACCTTCCAAATCCCTTCCGCCATGCAGACCGGCAAAAAGTACGGGATGCAGACCTTGGACGACGCCATCCTGGAGTTTCTGGAAAAGGGGTGGATCGCTGCCGAGGACGCCTACACCAATGCCATCGATAAGGCCAAGTTCGTAAAATTCCTGAAAAACCCGCCCCTTGACTTCGCCGATGCCTGAGGGAGAAGCCAAGGGTTGAAAGGGCAGGGGGGACTCGCGAACGCCTGTTTGTGTATGCTTTGGAGTGCGGTGGCTTGCCGCCGCACTCCAATGTCTAAAACCCACCTGCCCTGCCTGAACCGTTACCTGCTGTATCCCCAAACCCTTCCCCCTTCACTCCCCTTCCCAAACCTGCCTGCCATCGCTGTGAAAAAAGAGTGTCCCCTGCTCGGCCGTGTTGCGGATGGTGCTGCCCAGCTTGCGGTAGCGGGCCAACGTCTCTGGGGCCGGGAAGTTGCCGGCCTGGTTTTGGCCGGCGGAGATGGCAATAAAGCGGGGCGCTACGGCCCGCAAAAAGCCTTCTGAACTGGAGGTGGCGCTGCCGTGGTGGGGGGCCACCAGAAGATCGGCCTGGAGATCGGTCCTGTGCTCGCTTTGCGCAAGCAGGGCCTCTTCCGTCTCGTATTCGATATCGCTGGGCAGCAGAAACGAGGTCTTACCAAAGCTCAGGCGCAGGACTAAGCTTTGGTTGTTGCTGCTGGGCTTGCCGCCGGGCCGGTTCTCTCTCTCTCGTGCCTGGATCTGGCCGCCGGAGAGGACGGACAAGGATGCCTCCTCGCTCTGGTAGAGGGTCATGCCCGGGGCCGGGATCTTGGTCTCAATCGTAAGTTCTGTCGCCAAGCGCAGCATGGCGGCGTACTCTTGTTCCGCGCTCTCATGGCCGTTGATCCACAGGAGTTGGGGCCTGAAGTGGCGCAGGATGAAGGGGATGCCGTTGTAGTGGTCAGCGTCCGGGTGGGAGCAGACCACCGCTGCCAGGCGCCGGATCTTTTGGTGCCACAGATAGGGGGCGATTAGCTCCTTGCCCACATCGAAGCCGCTACGCCCGGGTGTCTGTTTGCGGCCGCCATCGACCAGGATCACCTGGTGGTCAGGCATCTCGATGATCAAGGCGCTGCCCTGGCCCACATCCAGGATAGTGAGGCTGGTCTCATGGTCGGGTCTGGCAATGGGCAGGAACTCGGTGGCCAAGAGGCCAAGACCGACGATGACCCCGATGCTGATCAGGGGGCGAGAGCACGTGCGGTGCTTGGCCCAGAGGAGCATTAATCCGTACCAGCCCACCATGGCAGGGATGCCCGGGGTCGGTACCTGGATAACGCTTCCCGGCAGATGGGCGCAGAGGTTGGCCAGGCTGATGGACAGGGTGATGCCCGGGCTCCCCAGGGCCAAGAAGAGGTGGGGGAGGTACGGGATGCCGCTGGTCACACAGGCCATGAGCCCCAGGATGAGGGACCATAGGCAGAGGAAAGGTTCGATGAGCAGGGTCGCCAGGGGGCCGGCCAGGGAGATCTGGTGGAACTGCCGGGCCAGGATCGGGGCGGTGCCCAGGGTGGCGGCCAGGGAGACCAAGAGGGAGGTCAGACCCCATTTTTTCAGGCCAAGCCAACTCTTGATCAGCAGTCGGTTCTCCTGGGGGTCGGCATTAG
>CAYSFY010000224.1:4861-5073 GCA_964430285.1 uncultured Desulfobulbia bacterium | reverse complement strand
TGGAAAGAGGCGGTGAACAATTGGGCCGGGTTAGAGGCCAAGAGGAGGAGGGCGGCGATGGCGATATTGTTGCCAATTGACCATTGCCGGTCCACCAACAGGGCGACGATGAACACGGTGATCATGATCAGGGAACGGACCACCGGCGGATCGAAGCCGGCGATCATGGCGTAGGCGCTCAGGGGGAGGAGCGCAAGCAGGGCCGCGACCTT
>CAYSFY010000224.1:271-4851 GCA_964430285.1 uncultured Desulfobulbia bacterium | reverse complement strand
GGTGGCCGGGAGGTGAAGCAGCAGCCAGGTGGAGCGTTTGAAGAGCCAGGAGAGGAGCTGCGTGGCGCATAGGGCGAGCAAGGCCATGTGCAGGCCGGAGATGGAGAGGAGGTGGTAACTGCCGCTCGCCTGAAACGCCTCCCGGTCCCGAGGCGATATGTTCCCTTGCAGCCCCAGGAGAATCGCCTGGTAGACCCCGACCGTCTGCAGCGGCAGGTTGGCCTGTAACAAGCGGCTGAGCCGGTAGCGGATGACCTCGGGCAGGGAGCGGATCTTCTCTATTAGCGTTGGCGGCGGCAGAGGGGTGATCTCCATAATCAAGGCCGGCGAGCGGATCCAGCCGCTGGCCCTGATCCCCTGATAGGCTAAGTGCGCCTGATAGTTGAAGGCCCCGGGGACCCGGTAGCTTAAGACCGGGCCGATGGTGGCGCGGGCGATAAAGAGGTCTCCGGGGAGGAGACCGGGTGGTGGCGGATCGGCCATGGCCAGCTGGATTCGGCCGCGCGCCGGGCCTAACTCTTCAGCCTCGCCATTGATGATGCCCGTGACCTCCATCTGCAAGGTTGTGCGCTCTGGGCCGATCTCCGGGGCACTGACCAGGAGGCCGATGACGGAGGCCTCATGGCGTTGTTGGGCAAGGATGGAGATGTCGGTGGCCGAGGACGGTGGTTGCAGGGAGAGGGTGCCATGGACCCCACCCAGGAGGAAGAAGAGGAGGGTAAGCAGGTAGGGGGTGAGGCGTGGTCTGTGCCTCCGATAAATGATCAGCCACAGGGCAAGGCAAATAAGGAGCGCGCTGCACGCCGCCACCGGCACCAGGGCGAATTTGGCCCAGGTGATGCCGGCGGCTAAGGCGAGAGCGGTGGGGATAAAGGAGATGGGCAGGGCGATTTGGCTAGAAGATGGTTTGTGAATCGGTGTAGGGCTTCAGCTTGTCCCGACGGGTGGAGTGGCGCAACCGGTTCAAGGCCTTTTTCTCGATCTGGCGGATGCGTTCCCGGGAGACGTTGAAGCGTTTGCCAATCTCCTCGAGGGTGTATTCCGCCTCCTCGCCAATGCCGAAACGCAGACGGATGATCTTCTCCTCCCTGGGGCTCAAGGTCATGAGAATGCTCTTCACCCGGTCGGCGAGTTCGTTGTTTTTGACCGCCTCGTAGGGAGAGGCCGACTCCTTGTTTTCGAGGAAATCGCCCAGGGTGCTGTCGTCGTCACCTACCGGGGTCTCCAGGGAGATGGGCTCCCGGGAGGCCTCAAGGATGGCCAGGATCTTGTCCATGGGCAGGCCGGTCTTCTCCGAGATCTCAATCGGGGTGGGTTCGCGGCCCAGCTCTTTCAACAGGGAGTAAAAGGCCTTGAAGAATTGGCTGCGCAGTTCAAGAAAGTGGACCGGCAGGCGGATGGTGCGGGTCTTGTCCAGGATGGCCCGAGTAATGGCCTGGCGGATCCACCAGGTGGCGTAGGTGCTGAACTTGTTACCCTTGGTGTAATCGAAGCGAAAAACGGCGCGCATCAGGCCCAGGTTGCCCTCCTGGATGAGGTCGGCCAAACTCAGACCCTGGTGCATGTAACGCTTGGCAATACTGACCACCAGCCGCAGGTTGGCCTTGATCATGGCGTCCTTGGCCCACTCGATGTTGCGGGTGTAGCTGGCGATCTTCTGGTTCATGCCCAGCAGGCTGCCGATCTCCGGATACTTGGCCGTGGTGGAGGCCACCGTGCGGACCATGAAGTTCAGATGCTGCTTTTTGGGCTTTAAGGTCGGGTCGCGTTTCTCCCACACGGCGATGCGGTTGACCATGAGCTGGATCTCGGGGACCCCGGAGTCGTCGGTGCGGATGGAGTCAATAATGGCATCAAAGCCGCTGCGGATCGCCTTGCTGTATTTCTCTTCATCTTCCGGGGTCAGCAGTTCGAAGCGCCCCATCTCCCGCAGATAGGTGGTGGTGGTCTCTTCCGGCTCCTGGAGATCCGGGCTGTCGGGACCGGACTCCGCCTGAAACATCAGGAAGTCGCTGTCATCATCGGAGAAATCGTCTGAGTCCTTTTTCTTGGAGTCTGATTTTTCGTGACTGACGACTTCGATGTTCTGTTGGCTTAGGAAATCATAGATCTCATCAATAAATTCAGCGGTCTTTTCTTCTGGAATCAGGCTGTTAAGGTAGGCAATGGAAATTTGCCCCTCTTCTTTACTGATCTCAAGGAGTTTGGCTTTGATCTCGGCAGGCACAGAGTGTTTTCTCCCGATGGTTGGAGTTTAGGCTTATAAGGTTATAATGATTTGAGAACTGTACGCGAAAATTTTTTACTATAAATTTAACATCGTTGAAAAGCAAGAGAAAAAACGGTTGTCCTGGGGGGGAGCGTCCAACATCCATACAGTTTATGGTGGGGGAAAAGAGATTGTCAATTGTTTTGTTCCCACCACCAGGATTGGTTGTTAAAGGCCGATAACGTATGTGCCGTCGATGTAGGACGATGACCAGGGGCGCTCGTAACTTGACAGGGCATGGTCTTTAGGGATAGGTTAACGTGTCGGCTCTCCTGTTGAGGAGTTAAACTAAGTCCGGTTAGGGTGGAAAGCAAAGTGAAACAGAAAAAAAAGAGTTGGCAGAGAGAGCGGGGGAGTGGTGTACTGCTCCATATCACCTCCCTGCCCGGTCCATACGGAATTGGTGATCTTGGCCCTGCTGCCTTGGAATTTATTGATTTTTTGGCAGAGGCCGGACAACGGTATTGGCAGCTGTTGCCTCTGGGGCCCGTGACCCAAGGCGCCAACTGTTCGCCCTATATGTCCCTCTCCGCCTTTGCCGGCAACCCGTTGCTGATCAGTCCGGCCCTCTTGCTGGAGGAGGGGTTGTTGGTCAGGAGCGATGTGGATACACCTCCCGCGTTCTCGGACTACCAGGTGGAGTTCTCTTCAGTCATGGCCTTTAAAAAGAGCTTGCTCTCCCGGGCCTTTCAGCGCCTGGGGGTCTCGGATTTGAAGGGGGAGTTCCATGTTTTTTGTCAACAGGAGGAGGCTTGGCTCAAGGACTACTCCCTGTTTATGGCCCTTAGGGAACAGACGCAAGGGCTGCCATGGTATCAGTGGCAGCAGTCGTTTGTTCGTCGTGACCCAGCTGCCCTGGCCGCGATTGGCACTGCCATGGCAGAGACGATTGCCTACTACCAATTTGAACAGTTTCTTTTCTCTCGGCAATGGCAAGCGTTACGACTTTACGCCCATGAGCAGGGGGTGGCGCTCATCGGCGATCTGCCGATCTATGTCAGCCTCGACAGCGCCGATGTCTGGGCCAATCAGAACTGCTTTCAGCTTGACGCCAAGACCTCCCTACCCACCCATGTGGCCGGAGTCCCTCCCGACTATTTTAGTAAGACCGGGCAGCGGTGGGGAAACCCCATCTACCGTTGGAAAACAGGGGAGCAGGATAACCAAGGGCTCTATCAGTGGTGGCGCCTGCGCTTTCGGCAGATGGCCCGCTTGGTCGATCAGGTCCGTATCGATCACTTTCGCGGTTTTGCAGCCTATTGGCAGATCCCGGCGGCAGAGACCACGGCGATAAATGGGCAATGGGTCAAGGGACCCGGCAGTAAGTTTTTTTCCGAGATGGCCCCGGAGATTGCCGACTTGCCGATCATTGCCGAGGATCTCGGGGTCATCACCCCCGAGGTGAGCAAACTTCGCGATCGGCTTGGTTTCCCGGGCATGAAGATCCTGCACTTTGCCTTTGACTCGGATGCGGAGAATCTCTACCTGCCCCACAACTATCTCTCCTGCAACTGCGTGGTGTTCACCGGCACCCATGACAACAATACGACCCTGGGTTGGTATCTGGGGGAGTGTAGCGAGGAGACTCGGGCGCGGGTCAGGCGCTACACCCACTCGGATGGCCACGAGGTCCATTGGGATCTGATCCGTTTGGCTCTGTCGTCGGTCGCTGCCACCGCCATCATCCCGCTGCAGGATTTGCTGGGCTTTGGCAGTGATTGCCGCATGAATCTGCCCGGCACCGTTCCCGGGAACTGGCTATGGCGTTTCGCGGCACCGTTCTTGACTCGGGACCTGGCCGCACGCATGCGGGATGAGTGTGAATTCTATGGGAGGGCAAACTAAGATGGAGAGGAGAGAGGTCTTGGCCTTCACCGGCAGCCCCAGAAAGGGAGGCAACACCGAGACCTTAGTGGCGGCGGTGATGAACGGGGTTGCCCGGGCCGGGGCCGGGGCGGAGACGATCAGATTGCCGGATCTGGCCATCGCGCCATGCATCGGCTGTGGCGGTTGTCAGAAGAGCGGGCACTGCGTGATCATCGACGATATGCAGGGGCTTTATCCTAAGATCTTGGCCGCGCAGACCGTCATCATCGCCTCGCCCATCTACTTTTACGGACTCACGGCTCAGACCAAGATCTTTATTGATCGCAATCAGGCCCTGTGGTCCAGGAAACAGCTGTTGCTGGCCGCGCATCAATGGCGGCTCGATCCCTCCAAAAAAGGGTACCTGGTCTCAGTGGCGGCTACCCGGGGAGAGAAAGTCTTTGTCGGGGCGCAGCTCACGGCCCAGTATACCTTTGATGCCATG
>CAYSFY010000224.1:0-222 GCA_964430285.1 uncultured Desulfobulbia bacterium | reverse complement strand
TTTTGGTGCGTGGCGTCGACCAACGGGGAGAGATGAAAAAAATGACGGATCGGCTGGTAGAGGCGGAGGCCTTTGGTTATCGGATTTGCTGTGAGGAGAGGGGGTAAGGCATTTTTGTCGATAGTGTCAATTCGCGCTTGACAAAAGAGTGACAATCATTTAAACAGCTCGCTTCAAAATAACTGCATGGCCCCATCGTCTAGCGGTCTAGGACGCTGGCCT
>CAYSFY010000223.1:6028-6900 GCA_964430285.1 uncultured Desulfobulbia bacterium | reverse complement strand
TAAAGGGGGCAAGGGTGAAATTCCAAGCGGCATAGAATACCGTCCCGCCGGCCCAATGGCAAAAGGTATTTTGGTTTGTGGCGTAAAATGGCCAACCCTGTCCGAAGGCAACCGGTCACTTTCACTCCCCTGGGTAAACAGTCATTTTTAGCCACGGTGGCCAATTTCTGGCTCGTCAATCCGGGCCACGGCTATCCGGTCATGGGGAGCGGTTGGCCGTTTCATTTTCTGCTTAGATAGTCCTTGACAACGTGGACTCGTTTCCCGAGAATACCATAATGCCCGGTTTGTTGGTAACCCTTCGGGGGGCTCGCTATCCCCTGGAATCCGGGGGAGAGGGAAGAGGCCAGGGGAGAAGGGAGGGGCTGGTTGGCGGTCTCGGTTAGCTATCAGGGAGTGTTCATGGATCTTCATTTTTTTTGGAAAAAGCCTGTTGCTGCCTTTGCTGGCCAAGAACCGCAAGACAACGGGGCCTGGGCGCCGGGGGGTGCGGGACAGGCCCTGGTCGACACCACCGGCCCGGCCCATGGGGATCAAGCCGGGGTCCAGGGCCATCTCCCCTGGGGTGAGCAACTGCTCTTGGTCTCCCAACAACTGCGGCAACTCTCCGCCTCCAGCGAAGGGGAGTTCCTGTCCATCGGCGAACACCTGCAGGGCTTTTATCAACGGGCCACCACCATCACCACCACCGTCACCACCCTGGTCGACCAGCTCGGGGGCGAAAAGAGTAAACGCGCCATGCAGGGCCTAGGCGGCATGGTGGCACTCTTGCAGGAGAATCTGGAGCAGGGGGCGCAAAGCCAGGGGCTAGAGGCCCTGACGACAATCCTCGATCGGCTCCATCAGGTGACGGCACCACTCACCGGCTTTGG
>CAYSFY010000223.1:2765-6018 GCA_964430285.1 uncultured Desulfobulbia bacterium | reverse complement strand
GGTCAGATGAACAAGATGCTGGGCATGTTCGGGATGTACACCAAGATCGAAAGCGCCCAACTGGGGACCAGGGCGGCGGGGTTTCAGTCCTTGGCCGTGGGGGTCACCAAGTTGTCCGCCGAGGTGGGGAGTAAGGCCGATACCGTGCTCAGGCGCAAGGATGAATTGGCCTCGGTGATCCAAGAGGCCTTGGCCACGGCGGTGGGCATGGGGGCTGAACAGCGCGCCAAGACCCTCGCCCTGTTGGATAAGACCCGGCAGAGCCTGGAGCTGCTCACCTCCATCGTCGCCCGCTGTGAGCACTCTACCGGGATGATCTCCACCACTGCCCAGGAGGTGACCGCGGATCTGGGGGAGGTGGTGGTCTCCCTCCAGACCCACGATACGGTCAGGCAGCAGATCGAGCATGTGGTTGAAGCCTTGGATGAACTGACCCCGCGGATGCCGGGGCAAGGGGTTCTCTCCCGACAGGGGCCGGCGGTGAGGGGCGAGCTGTTGGTGGAAACCGGCGCCCTGTGTCAGATCCAGGCGGAGCAACTCCGCCATGCGGCCACGGAGCTGATGAACGCCGTGGAGAGCATTGTTGCCCATCTGCGAGACATCGCGAACAAAGAGAGCGCCATGGCCAACGGCACCGGCGAGTTGGTCGGCGTCACCGACCAGGCCGGTAGCTCCTTTTTCACCGAGTTGGGCCGGGACTTGGCAGAGGTGATGGCCCAGCTCGCCGCCACCGTCGCCACCAACCGCCAACTGTCGGCAGTCATGACCAGGGCGGCCGAGACGGTGGGCGGGATCTTTCGTTTTGTCGACGACATCGAGACCATTGCCTACGATATTAAGCTCATGGCCTTGAACTTTCTGATCCAGGCCAGCGCCCTGGGCCAAGAGGGACTGGGGCTGGGGGTGCTGGCCGATGCCATCAAGCGGCTCTCCGAGGAGGCCCGGAGGCAGGCGGCGGGCGTGACCGGCATCCTCACCGAAGTCAAGGCGGTGACGGATGGCATGTGCCGGGATGCCGTGGCCGACTCTCTCGGCGTGGAGCCCACGATCTCCACCATGCGGCAGGGGGTGGAGGAGATGCTCTCCGCCCTCACGGAGATGAGTGGCGGCGTGGGGCAAGGTCTCACCCTGGCCAATGCCATGGCCCGGGAGTTGTCCGCCGATATCGAGCAACTCACCGCCGGGATTACCGTGCATCGGCGGCTCTCGGCCAGTCTGGCCGAGAGCGGGACCACCCTGGAAGGCATGGCCCAGGAGGCCAAGGCCATGACCACCGAGGCAGAGTGGTTGACGGCAACCGAGCGGCTGCGGGCCGCGGACAACCGCTACACCATGCACAGCGAGCGTAATATCCATGCCGCGGTGGTCAATCGCTTAAGTGGCGCGGATAACGAGGCCCCACCAGCGTTGGCGCTGGTGGCCGGGGGTGCCCCGTCATCGCCAGGGGGCGATGGGGAGGCGCTCGGTGACAATGTGGAGCTGTTTTAACCGGCCACTAACCTTCCCTTGAGAGGAACAACGCATATGGACAACTTTTCCTGTTCACAAACCACGCCCCCTGACCAGACTGGTACGCGAGTAGTCACCATCAAGGGCAGCATGACCATCCAGCAGGGGGCGGAGATCCGGGCGGCCCTGATGGAGGCCATGGCGGCCGGCGACACCCTGCTTCTGGACCTGCACGCGGTAACGGAGATCGACCTTATCGGTCTGCAGTTTATCTGCTCCGCCCATCGCACCTCCTTGGCCGAGGGAAAACAGTTTTCCGTTGGTAAAGTGGGCAATCGGGTGATCGAGGAGATGGTGCGGGCGGCCGGCGTGTCGCGCTCAGCCGGTTGCGTCAAGGGGGGTGGACGGACCTGTGCTTGGGTCGAAGGAGGGGTATGATGGCCAAGGTGATTATGACGGCCGATGATTCGGCCAGTATCCGGCAGATGGTGACCTTCACCTTGAAGCAGAGCGGCTATGAGGTGGTGCAGGCGGTGGACGGTCAGGATGCCTTGCGGCAACTGGCCAACCAGCAGGTGGATATGCTGCTCACCGACCTCAACATGCCGAATCTTGATGGTATCGGCCTGATCAAAGGGGCGCGGGCCTTGCCTGCCTGTAAGTTTATCCCCATCATCATGTTGACCACCGAGTCCCAGGACGGCAAAAAACAGGAGGGCAAGGCCGCCGGCGCCACCGGTTGGATCGTCAAGCCTTTCAAACCCGAACAACTTTTAGCGGTAGTCAAAAAGGTGCTGGGATGATGGACAATCAATACGCGGATACGTTCAAGGAAGAGGCCTATGAACTCTTGGCGGAGCTGGAGAGTTCACTTCTCGAACTGGAGGAGCGGCCCGATGACCCGGAGCTGATCGGTCGGGTCTTTAGGTCCATGCACACCATCAAGGGCTCCGGCGCCATGTTTGGTTTTGATGACATTGCCGCCTTTACCCATCAGGTGGAGACCGCCTTTGATCAGGTGCGCAGCGGCAAGCTTAAGGTCAGCAACAAGATGATCAACCTGACCCTGGCGGCCCGGGATCAGATCAAGGCCATGCTGGATGGTTTTGGGGTGGAGGGGGCGGTGGACACGGCAGTCACCACTGAGCTGATTGCGGGTTTTAAGGCCTTGCAGATGGAGCAGCAGGAGACCCCTCAGCCCCCGGCGATCACCCCGGCCGCGGCAGTCCCCCCGTCACCCATCCCGGCCCCGGCCCCGGCCCCGGCGCCGACCGCGGCCATGGCGGATGGTGAAATGATCACCTACCGGATTCGTTTCATCCCCCAGCCTCGGGTCTTTGCCAACGGCACCAACCCGCTCACCCTGCTGAACGAGTTGCGGGCCTTGGGGAGTTGCAAAATGATTGCCCACACCTGCAATGTCCCTCTGTTGACGAATTTGGATCCGGAGGAGTGCTATCTCTTTTGGGACGTGATTGTGACCACGGACCAGGGGCTCAACGCCATCAAGGATATCTTTATCTTTGTGGAGGATGATTGCGAACTCAAAATCGACATCATCGATCGCGGCGGGCAAGCGGACAACGAGGAGACCTACAAAAAGCTGGGCGAGATCCTGCGGGAGCGCGGGGATATCGCCACCCAAGATATCCTCTCCATCCTGGCCACCCAAAAAAAGCTGGGCGAGTTGCTGGTGGAGAATGGCCTGGTGACCCCGCTGCAGGTGGAAGCGGCCTTGGTTGAGCAGCAGCATGTCAAGGAGGTGCGCCAGGAGCGCAAGCAGAAGGAGGAGCGGGCCCAGGCC
>CAYSFY010000223.1:0-2755 GCA_964430285.1 uncultured Desulfobulbia bacterium | reverse complement strand
ATGTCTTGGTCAACTTGGTGGGCGAACTGGTGACCATCCAGGCCCGCATGACCCAGACCGCCTTTGGCCGCGAGGATGCGGAACTGATCGCCATTGCCGAGGAGGTGGAGCGCTTGACCGGGGAGTTGCGGGACAATGCCCTAAACATCCGCATGCTGCCCATCGGCACCACCTTCAACAAGTTCAAGCGCTTGGTCCGCGACCTCTCCGCGGAGCTGGGCAAGGAGATTGAGATGACCACCGAGGGCGCCGATACCGAGCTGGACAAGACGGTCATCGAGCGGTTGAACGACCCCCTGGTCCACTTGATCAGAAACTGCATCGACCATGGTGTCGAGCGGCCCGAGGCGAGGGAGGCGGCCGGTAAGCCCCGGCAGGGGCAGGTGGTGCTGGCCGCGATGCACTCGGGGGACAGCGTGCTGCTGACCATCGAAGACGATGGCGCCGGCCTGAACAAGGAGGCGATCCTGGCCAAGGCCATGGAAAAAGGGATGGTCCTGCCCGGGGCCGAGCCCGCCGATCATGAGATCTACAACCTGATCTTCGCCCCCGGCTTCTCCACCGCCAAGCAGGTCACCAACGTCTCCGGCCGCGGGGTGGGCATGGATGTGGTGAAACGGGCCATCGACGGCCTGCGTGGCAGCATCAAGATCGGTTGCCGTCCCGGGCAGGGGACGGTGATCAGCATCAGGATCCCGTTGACCATGGCTATCATCGAGAGCCTGTTGGTGCAGATCGGCGAGGATCGTTTCCTGATCCCCCTCTCCCTGGTGGATGAGTGTATCGAATTGACCAGGGCCGATGTGGCCTCCGCCCATGGCCGGGATATGGCCACGGTGCGCGGTCACCTCATCCCCTACATCCCCCTACGCCAGAAATTTGCCATCCCCGGGGAGGTGCCGGAGATTGAGCAGGTGGTTATCACCCAGGTGAATGGTAACCGGGTCGGTTTTGTTGTGGACCATGTCATCGGCGAACACCAGACAGTGATCAAATCCCTGGGTAGGGCCTATAAAAATGTGGAGGGGATGTCCGGCGCCACCATCCTGGGCGACGGCAGCGTGGCCTTGATCCTGGACATCCCGCAACTGGTCAAGGCGGTGGAGGCGGGGGGAGTGAACCAATGACGAATTATGAATTACGAATTACGAATTGTTTGCCCCCTGCCATCCCCTAATTCCACGTAAGCTTCCACCATTCGTAATTCATAATTCGTAATTTCTAATTCGTAATTTTCTTTAATTCAATGGGGAGGAGAATCATGAGCGTTTCGACCATAACCGCGACCACTCAGTACCTGACCTTCAAGCTGGAGGAGGAGATCTTTGCCCTGGATGTGGCCAAGGTGCGGGAGATCTTGGATTTCACCACGGTGACCAAGGTGCCGCAGACCCCGGATTTCATGCGTGGGGTGATCAATCTACGGGGCAGCGTGGTGCCGGTGATGGACCTGCGCCTGAAGTTCGGCATGAGCGCCACCGAAAAGACGGTGAACACCTGTGTCATTGTGGCGGAGCTGGTGGTGGAGGGGGAGACCATGGTCTTGGGGGTGCTCGCCGACTCGGTGCAGGAGGTCATTGACATGGAACCGGAACAGATCGAACCGGCCCCCCGCATCGGCACCAAGCTCAATACCGAGTTCATCGTGGGGATGGGCAAGCACAACGAGCAGTTCATGATGATTTTGGATATCGACAAGGTCTTTTCGGAAGGGGAGAAGGCCGCCATCCGTGGTGCCGAGGCCGAAGGGACGGTAAGTGGCTAAGCTGGTTTTTACCACCCGGCGTACAACTAAAAAAATAAGGGAGAACGGCAATGCAATGGTTTTTTAATATGCGGATCGGCAAACGGTTGATGGTGAGTTTCAGTGCGGTATTGCTGCTGCTGGCCGTGGTGGCCGGGGTGGGGCTGTGGGGGGTGGTGGAGGGAAGAGAGACCACGGTTGACATGCTGGAGAAGGATGCCCAGCTGGCCCAACACTCGGCCCGCTGCCGGGCCAACATCCTGGGGCTGCGGCGCTATGAAAAAGACCTCTTTCTGAATATCAAGTCCGCGGAGAAGCGCGACGAGTACTACAAAAAGTGGTCGGGGGAGCTGGAGTCAGTGAACGAACGGCTGGCCGATCTGGAGAAGGTGGCCCATGAGGATGGGCAGCGGCAGCAGATCAAGGTGATGAAAGAGAACCTGCCTCTCTATGTGGCCGGGTTCAACAAGGTGGTCGGCATGATCAAGGATGGCGCCATCACTACCCCGGAGGAGGCCAACGTCGCCGTCACCGCCTTCAAGGACGAGACCCATAAGATGGAGAACACCGCCAAGGAGATGGCCCAGGAGGCCAATACCGTGATGCAGGAGGAGAAGGGGGTCATCCTCCAGGCCACCCAACGGGTAATCTGGCTGGTCCTGGGCATTGCCCTGCTGGCCGTGGTCTTGGGGGTGGTGCTGGCCATCATCGTGGCCCGTAGCATTCGCCTGCCCCTGGAAAAGGGGGTGGAGTTCTCCAAGGCGGTGGCGGAGGGTGACCTGACCAACACCATTGACATTGATCTCAAGGATGAGTGCGGTGACCTGGCCCAGGCCATGAACGCCATGGTGTTCAAGCTGCGCGAGATCGTGGGAGAGGTCAAGGCCTCGTCGGACAATGTGGCCAGCGGCAGTCAGCAACTCGCCTCCAGCGCCCAGGAGATGTCCCAGGGGGCCACCGAGCAGGCGGCCAGCGCCGAAGAGGCCTCCTCCTCCATCGAGGAGATGTCCT
>CAYSFY010000222.1:0-7019 GCA_964430285.1 uncultured Desulfobulbia bacterium | reverse complement strand
ATCGTAATTGGCCATCACCGCCAGCACATCCGCCGAGACCTCGGCGATCTCCTTCTTCATCAGCAGCGAATACTTTTTGACAAAGTAGTAGGCCAGCAGGGTGATATCATCCTTCCGTTCCGAGAGCGGCGGGATATGGAGGGCAATGACATTCAGCCGAAAATAGAGGTCCTGGCGGAAGGTGCCGGCCTTGATGGCCGCCTGGAAGTCACGGTTGGCGGCGGCGACAAAACGGACATCCACCGGCAGGGCCTGGGTGCCGCCCACCCGGATCAACTCCCGCTCCTGAATCACCCTGAGCAGTTTGACCTGCATGGTGGGAGACATTTCGGTGACCTCATCGAGAAACAGGGTGCCGCCCGAGGCCATCTCGATCAACCCGCGCTTCATGGTCAAGGCGCCGGTGAAGGCCCCCTTCTCGTGGCCGAAGAGTTCATTGGCCAGGAGCTCCTCCTGAAAAGCGCCGCAGTTGATGGCCATCAAGGGACCATTGGCCCGGCTGCTGTGGAAGTGGATGAACTTGGCGAACAGCTCCTTGCCGGTGCCGGACTCGCCGCTGATCAAGACGTTGCAGTCGGTGGGCGCGATCTGCTGGGCCGTGGCCAGGAGTTTCTGCATGGTCGGGTTCTGGGTGATGATCTTGATCCGGCCTTGAAAGTTCTCGATCTGTTCACGCAGCAGGTTGTTCTCATTCTTGAGCCGCACCTTCTCCTGGGCCTCATGGACCACCCGGCGCACCTCCTCCAGCTTGAAGGGCTTGGCAATGAAGTGGAAGGCCCCATGCTTCATGGCCTCCACCGCCAAGTCCAGGGTGGCGAAACCGGTGAGCATGATCACCTCGGTGTCCGACGAGACCTCCTTGCAGCGCTTCAGGATCTGCATGCCGTCCACCTTGTCCATGCGCAGATCGGTGAGCACCACATCAAAAAACTGCTCATCAACCAGCTTCATGGCGTTCTGCCCGCTCTGGGTCATGGTGATCTCATACCCCTCTTTCTTGAGGATATGCTCAAGATTCTTCAAGGCTATCTTTTCATCGTCAACGATGAGTATTCTGGTCATCTCTCCTCTCCTGCCTAATGCACGCTAAACCTGATGGAATCGCAAAAAGTCGTGAAGCTGACCATCTGCCAATGTAATATCGATGTGTTACGGTGCGTGCCAGCGACGGTTGAGCGGTTTTTACGAAACCGTCAAACCTGTTCCGCCAGCCCGCCGCCACCCACCTTGGCCGGCAGCCGGATAAAAAACCGGGTCCCCTGGCCGGGGGTGCTGTCCACGGCAATGCAGCCGTCATGCTCTTCAATGATCTCATGGACAATGGAGAGGCCGAGACCGGACCCCTTGCCCACGTCCTTGGTGGTGAAAAAGGGGTCGAAGATCTTGGCCGCCACCGCAGGCTCCATGCCGACCCCGGTATCGGCGATCTCGATATCCACCGTGTCGTCCTCAAGGGTGCACTTCCCCCGATACTTCAAGTAGTTGTAAATCTCGCCATTCTCCTCACCCAGCTTGTCAATGGCCTTTTGGTGCCGGGCGCGGATGGTGACGGTGCCCTCGCCGGCAATGGACTCGATGGCGTTTTTCAACAGGTTCAAGATGACCTGCTGCAGCCGCTGTTTATCCACATGGATATAGAGGTCTTCCGGGACATCCAGGGTGATGGTGACCTGGGTGGGGATCTGACCCTTGGTAAACTGGATCGTTTCGGCGAGCAGGCTCCTGACGAAGCAGGTCTGCTTGGTGAAGGCCTTCTCCCTGGAGAATTCCAGCAGCGAGCGGATGATGTTGCGGGAGCGGTCGGTCTGGTCCTCGATCTGGGTCAAGAGCTCATGTTTGTATGCGATATCCGGGTCGTGCAACTCCTCCAGCAGGATCTGGCACGAGGTCGAGATATTGGAGAGGGGGTTGTTCAGTTCGTGGGCCACCCCCGCCAGCAGGGTACCCAGGGAGGCGAGCTTTTCCGAGCGCATGATATGGCGCTGCCGCAGTTCGAGTTCCTTGAGCATCTTGTTGAAGGCCGTGGTCAGGGAGACGATCTCACTGTCATTGGAGTTGATGGAGATGGTGTCAAACCCGCCCTCGGCAATGATCGCCATGCTGTTTTCGAGCTGCTTCAACGGCCGCACCACAATCCGTGACAGGATCTGGCCGATGGTCACCCCCATGCCGGCCAGAACGATCATCAACAGCACGATCCACTGCCGGGCGGTGCGCAGCATGGTCTTGATGTTCTTCCTTTCGGTATCGGCGGTGCGCTCGGCGATGGTGACGATCTCCTTGCCCGCATCCCGAATCTTCATTTCCAGCTGGGCATCATGTCCCTGGTCGAACCGCTTCATCAAGGTCTGGTATTGGGAGAGGCTCTGCTGCACGGTCGCGATATCCTGCGCGGTCATGACCGTGGCCATGCCGGCCACATTGGCGGCGAGGATGGTTATCGCCTTGTCGACATACTTGATATTCTCCGTGAAATCGGTCTCCTGCTGATAGAGAAAGAAATTTTTCTCAAATCGCCTCATCTCCAGGGTGGTATCGAAAAATTCGGCAATGACGCTGCTGAAGATCACCTTCTCTTCAATATATTTCAACTCAATGAAGGTGAAGAACGAAAAGCCGAGGATGACCGCTAGGATACTGTAGTACCCCAGCACAATCTTCTGCCTGATGCCTGTCTTGGTTGGGAGCATAGAGCTAATCCGAGATCCGCCTGTTCAAAAAAAGAGTTTGTCCGTTTCGCAACAACGGCTCAACCGACAAATTTCACCATCCATCAGTCCTTTTGCGCCCGCGGCGCGCCTTGTAACGCCCTCACATAATGGCATTTCATTGCAAAAAGCAACAAAATAAAATTGCCATGCAACATTGCCGCAATATCCCTCTCCAGGCCCTGATTCAGGGATACCAACCCAGGAGTGTTACATTTTGAATCACCAGGAGGCAAGGCAGGACCGGCCGTGGCAGTGCCATCAAAATAATGTGATATCAACATGTTATCATGCATGTTTCAGAATGGCACACTAATTGTATAACATGCTTTCGAAGTTCGCAAGAGGGGAGCCATGGTTTTCGCCCCCTTGCGCATGGGAAGGGCGAACAAATCCAAGCAGTTGCCCCACACGGCTGCACGACGCCCCATCTTCATTTTGGCACGTATCTCTCTTTTCTTTCATTGGCAACGGTTATGTCGGGTCTCAGCAAAAAAATAGAAGCAATCATGTCGGCAATCACCTTTGCGGAAGAGGGTGAGTTCGAGACCGCCAAGACCCTGATGAACACCCGCAAAAGGGGGTTGCTGGCCATGCGCAACGGGGTCATCGACCTGAAGACCTGCACCTATGCCTTAAACACCTGCAAGCGTATCGGCATTGGCCTGGACCTCCTGGTGGTTGGTGAGACCGAGCGCGAAGCCCTGCACCCCAGCATCACCCCCTTCCTGGCTCGGCTCAAGGACGACTCCATCTCCTTCTCGCTGGAGAGAACGGCCGGATGCATCAAACAGGCGATCCTGCACCATACCGAGAGCGAAAACGACATCGTCTTTGTGGTGATCGAGTCCCAGGGCACCCTGGAGCAGAATTGCGAGACCAGGGACAGACGCCTGTCGAAATTGTGGCAACAACTGAAGTGCCCTTTGGTCGTTGTGGCCGAAGGACTAAAAGCATAACAACATCATTTAACACAAGGAGAAGAAGTCATGGCAAGTAGCACTAAGAAAAAGCCGATCGGCAGAATGATCATCATGGGGGCCTTGTCGCTGGGCCTCTATGTGGCGTTGTTCACCCATCAGGATCTGGTCAACAACAATTTTGCCAGGGGTGGGGCCTTCGCCTTTCTGCCCGTGCTCACGGCATTCATCTTTTCATATTTCCACGGGGCCTTCACCGGTGACTTCTGGACAGTCCTCGGTATTGAAGCAGCCAAGAAAAAGGAGGGCAAATAGCCATGCATGACGTCGCGCAGACAGTTACCAACTTTATCGATTTGAATGCCATGAACATGACCTACCTCTTTCTGGTGGGCTTTGTCGGCGGTTTGGTCAGCGGCTTTATCGGTTCGGGCGGCGCCTTCGTCCTTACCCCGGGCATGATGAGCCTGGGCGTCCCCGGCCTGGTGGCCGTGGCCAGCAATATGTGCCACAAGTTCCCCAAGGCCCTGATCGGCTCCATCAAAAGGGCCAAATACGGTCAGGTTGACGTCAAACTGGGCCTGGTCCTTGGCGTGTCGGCCGAGGCCGGCGTCCTCTACGGCGCTCAGGTCCAGGAGAACATCAAGCGGGCCTTTGGCGATGCCGGCTCCAACCTCTACGTCAGCGTGGCCTTTGTGGTGGTGTTGGGCGTGGTTGGCGGCATCGTGCTGATGGACGCCATCAAGTCCTACCGCTCCGGCGACTCCGGCGCCGAGGAGAAGGCAACCCCCCTGGCCCGCTGGGTGCAGTCGATCAACATCCCCGGCACCATGGTCTACTTTAAGAGCCTAAACGCCAAGATCTCCATCCTCTTCACCCTGCCCTTAGGCTTTGCCACCGGTATGCTGGCCGCCACCATCGCCGTGGGCGGCTTTGTCGGCGTCCCCGCCATGATCTATGTCCTGGGCGCCCCGAGCCTGATGGCCTCCGCCACCGAGCTGGTCATCGCCTTTGTCATGGGCATGGGCGGCACCTTCAAGTACGCCATGCACGGCATGGTGGACATCCGCTTGGCCATGATCATCCTGGGCGGCTCCCTCTTCGGCATTCAGCTGGGGGCCATGGGCACCACCTATGTCAAGCCCTTCATGATCAAGATGGTCATGGGCGTCATCATGGTGACCGTGCTCTTCAGCCGCGCCCTGATGGTGCCGATTTACATGGCGCAACTCGACCTGATCAGCCCCATTGCCCCGGATAGCGTCAGCATGATGAAGACCATCAGCTTCGCCATCATGATCTTTGCCCTCACCCTGGGCGCCGCCATCGTTCTGGGCGCCATGTGGCAAGGCAAAAAGGCCGAGCAGAAGATGCTGGGCAAACTGGCCCACAGCTAACAACAGCGGCCAAACCGCAAATAAAAGTACATAGTATTTTTTCCATCGGGATCTCTCCGCCACCGAGCCAAACGGTCAGTGGCGGAGAGACCAGGCAGCACCACGGCAGTTCATACCACGAAGGGCACGAAGGGACCAACAAACCTTCGTGCCCTTCGTGCTCTTCGTGGTTGCAAGCTTACTTTCCCCCTCATGGAGAGTGGCCCGCGATAACCGGTCAGTTCAACCGGGCCATTTTCTCCGCCAACACCCTCCAGCCTCCTCCCTAATCCGCAAAAGAACCAATCCGTTTTCTTGTCTTCCGGCCTGCGATTCGCTATGATACAAAGTGAAACACATGCTTTCATCACCATCATCAAACAGAACAGGAGAGGGTTAGCCCATGCCAACAAAGAAGGAGTATCGAAAAGTGCTGGTCCCGATAGACGGCTCGGAATCAAGCTTCCACGCCCTGCGTCAGGCCTTCCAATTTTCATCGGTGGAGAAGTCATGGATCACGGTGGTCTGTGTCTCCCCCGAGTACGAGGGGGACCTTGACTCCCTGGTCACCGGCAGCAATATCCTGGAGCAGATGCACCGCCCCTGCGAACAGGCCTTGGCCAAGGCCAAGGAGATTGCCGCCAAGGAAGGGTACATCATCAAGACCATCCTGGAAGAGGGCGAGCCCGCCAGCCGGATCATCGACATTGCCGATGCCCACAACCGGGAGCTGATTATCATGGGCCGCAGGGGGCTCTCCAACCTCGAACGGGTCTTTGTCGGCAGCGTCACCCAACGGGTGATCGGCCTAAGCCATGGCGACGTCTTCGTGGTGCCGGAAAACGCCCCCATCGCCTGGAAGAGGATCCTGGTGGCCACGGACGGCAGCTCCTTCAGCCACGCCGCGGTCAATCGGGCGATCCGCTTCGCCCTCTCCTACGGCGGCGAGATCGAGGTGGTGTCGGTGGTCGATGTCCTGCCGGAACTCTATGGTGATGCCCCGGGGCTGGTGGACGAGTTGATCGGCAAGGCCAAAGGCTACGCCGCGGCGGCCGTCAAGACCGTGATCGACAACGGCATCAAGGCCAACTCCCACGTGGTTGAAGGGGTGGCCTACGAGGTCATCCCCGAGTTGGCCCGCACCCTTGACGCCCAAGTCATCGTGGTCGGCTCCCATGGCCGCACTGGCATGCGCCGCCTGCTGCTGGGCAGCGTGGCCGAGAAGATTATCGGCTACGCCTCCTGTCCCGTCCTGGTGGCCAAACCCTAGCCGTCCCACCCGCACCCGTGCCCACCAGGCAAAAAAAAAGGAGATGCCGTCTTGAGAAGACGGCATCTCCTTTTTCGCTTTCCCCCTGGCCGGGCCAGGGACGAAACCCCTTAGGCCCTGATCTCCGGCCTCTGCTCGCTCTTTCTGATCCTGGCGTCAGGCCTGGTCTCGTTCTCCTTTCTGGTGAGTAACTCTCTGGCGGTATCATGTTCGCCGACCTCGGCAAACGTAATGGCCATCATGATTTTGTCCCAAGTAGTGATAACCGGTATTCTTGTTTCCATGACGATCTCCTCTCCCTATTGTTGGCGGTAGCTGGCTTTGTTTCCTGTTCGTTCCACCCCGTGGGGTGTCACACCTCTCTTTGCCTAGCATATATAGCAACAGGCATGCCACACCAGACAAAACAGACCAACAGATTGATATCATTCATATTTTAAGCCACAGCCGCATCACCGCTCCCATGGGCGCTGGTGATGCACGGAACACACAGACCAACCGCCAATCAAATATTTTCCTGATAAAACAACTATATACATAATGTTGCATTTATCAAGGCAATGTTACATATTGCATCTAAATTATGATGTGCCCAGCACGAGCACGGGGTCGGTTAGCCCTTTTCCGACTTCATCATCATTTGGTATCGTGTTTATACAGGATTCTCAGCCAAGCTGTCCGTGCCCTCAGCGCTGGCTGGTGAATCCAAGGAGCGTCGTCCACGGCGCGATTCAGGCTTGATCGC
>CAYSFY010000221.1:0-7060 GCA_964430285.1 uncultured Desulfobulbia bacterium | reverse complement strand
GCAAGAGTCCGATCCTCGACACCAAGGGTACAGTCGATTATCCCTACCTCATTCCGTTTTACCTGGTCACCAGCGAGACCCCCTCCGCCTTGGCCAAGGAGTTCATTGACTTTACCCTCTCCCCCGAGGGGCGGTCGATCCTGCTGGCCAATGGCACCCTGCCGCTCAACTAACGGTTAGGGGGGGGGGGCATGCTGGAGCGGAGAATGAACAAGTTCACGGCCTTGCACTCGATCCGCAGCAAGCTCTTTTTTCTGCGGATCGGGATCGGCTTGGCCATGGCCTTTGCCTTGGGCATCTATTGTTATGCCATCATGACCCACTCCATGCAGGAGTTACGGGAGGATGACCTGCGACGGGACACCCAGATCATTATCGATCTGGTGACCAGGAAGGTGGAGGATCAACAAAACGCCCTACATGAAATCGCCACCGCCGATCCGATAAAAAAATATTTTCAGAATTTCAGTCTGAATATGATCCAGGGGTATCTGGAAAAGATGCCCAACTCCTTTGACAGCCTGGGGTTGGTGGACGACGAGGGGATGATGGACATCAACCTCGTTCGTGGCCAAGCCGATCTGGAGAGCGTCAATCTGCTGAAGGACCCCGATTATCTGGTGGCCCTGCAGGCGCAAGCGGGCCAAACCGTGGTCAGTCAGCCCCGCTATGTCGAGGCCTTGCATGAATATGCCTTGATCTTTGACTGCATGACCCGGGATTTTTTCGACAAGCGCTTGAGTTTTGTCCGCGGCACCTTCGCTCTGACCAGGTTCGGGGCTTTATTTGCCACTTCGAATGTGGGTACGGTTAATAATGGTGTCATCATCGAACCCTCCGGCAAAGTAATTTACAGCAGTCAGCACCAGGAGGACTTGGGAAAGGACATCAAACAGGTCAGCGGCCTGTTGGGCAGGCTTTTGGCCGATGGCAAGACCTTTGGCGAGGACACCTTTGCCGGTGAGTCCCATAAATATCTGCGCCAGTTCGTGCCTAAACTTGGCTGGCAGGTGCTGGTCACCGCCGATCTCGGCCTCTGGAACGCGCCCATCGCCAAGATGAGGAACAAGATCATCATCTTTGCCTTGCTGATGGTGATCTTGGGTGAAATCTCTTCTCGCCTCATCGGTTTAAAGATCACCGAACCCATCACCCGGCTCAATCGTCTGGCCCAGGCCATCGTCCACAGCGGTCGCCTCTCCGACCGGGTGGAGTGGCAGTCCACGGATGAGTTGGGTGAGCTGGCCCAGTCGGTCAACCTGATGCTGGATCGGGTGGAGGAGTCTCACACCCAACTGCTCTCTGAAAAGCAGTTTGTGGATAATGTCCTCTCCTCGGTGGTGGACGGCATGGCCATCTGCGGTGTGGATGGCGTGATCATCAGGACCAACAAGGCCATGACCGAGATGCTCGGCTATGCGCAGGATGCGTTGTTTTGCGAGCCGGTGGTCAATATCCTGCCGTCCGAGGCGATCATGGTGCTGGAGGATGGCGGCAGGCGGATTGCCATGAACGATGAGCACCCTTTTCTGCGAGTGGACAACACCTCGGCGCCGATGAAGGGTGGCGACGACCGGCTTCCGGTCTCCTGCACCATCTCCACGGTCTTTGACCTTGAGGAACAGGCGGACGGTTATTTGGTGATCTTGACCGATATCCGTGAACGCAAACGGTTGGAACAGGAGCGAGAGAAGGCGGAGAGCCGCCTGCGGGATACCCAGGAGGAGTTGCTCAAGACCGAGAAGATGGCCGTGGTGGGCCAGATGTCCGGGATGGTGGCCCATGAGGTGTTGAACCCCATCAGTGCCGTCAAGGTCCGGGTGGACCTCGCCTTGCCCAAGGCCCAGGAGTTGGCCAAGGTCATTGAGGTCTTGGGCCGGATCATTAACGATTGGCGCACTGAAGAAAAAAATGGTACCTTTGCCAGCTATTTTGCCGCTTCAGGGAAAAAGGACCTGGCAATCCTGGCTAAGATCAGCGAGACCATGGTCAAACGTCAAATCGATCGCATCAGCGATCTGGAGTTCCTTGACCGCCAGATCTTGCGGGTCATCAAGATTATTGACAATCTGCGGGAGATGTCCCGCCAGGAGAAGACCATTGAGCGGGTCGAACTGGCCCGACTGCTTGATGAGGTCATGGACGACCTGGGGGATGGGCTGAGAAAGAGACGCATTGCACTGCAACGGGAGTATCGGGCCACGCCGACAGTGATGGCGGATTACATGGAGGTCTACTCCATCTTCTCCAATCTCATTAAAAACGCCATGCAGGCCATTGATAAACAGCCGGACGGGGTAGAGCGCAGGATAACCGTTCTCCTCGATCGCAGAAACGAGCAGCAATCCCTGGTGGAGATCACGGATACCGGCATCGGCATGGCCCCCGCCCAATGCGAGGCCATCTTCACCCCCGGCTTCACCTCCAAGGGGCGGCAAGGGACCGGCATCGGCACCAGCTTTGCCCGCAAGCTGGCCCGTCAGTTCGGTGGGGACATCATCGTCAAGGAGAGCATGCCTGGCAAGGGGTCAACCTTCCAGGTCTTTCTTGCCATTGAGGAGAAATCATGAACAGTCAGTGGTATTGCAGCACGATTATCTGCGTGGATGACGAAGAGTCGGTCCTGGAGGCGTACCGCCGGATTCTGACGGTGTCGGAAGAGGATACGGAGCTTGCCGACATCCTGGCCTTGGCGGATGAGCGCTCGGGCGAAACCGCCTCATCCTGCGATGATTCTCACCCTGCATACACGCTGCTGCTGGCCGAATCCGGGGCCAAGGCGGTGCGGTTGGTCCAGGAGGAGTTGGCCGCCGGCCGGCAGGTGGCGGCCGGCTTCTTTGACATGCGCATGCCGGGGATGGACGGCTATGAGACCATCAAGGCCATTCGTGCCCTGGACCCCAACTTGGTCTGCACCGTGGTGACCGCCTATACCGACCGCAGCGTCAACCAGATCAGGGAGCTCTTTTGCGGCGACCACCAGGATCAACTCCTCTATTTCAAAAAGCCCTTTGCCCCGGAGGAGCTTGAGCAGTCGGCCCTGAACATGGTCAGCGCCTGGAACAACAAGCGGCGGTTGGATGAGTATATGCGGGCCATTGAGAAACATAAGCATGGCTTAAGTCATATCCTCCATGCCGTGGGTATCCTCTCCTGCGTGCCTCCCCACTCCCTGCAATCCTTGCTGACGGGGCTGCTCTTTCAGTTCATGGCCTTTCTTGAGGCGGAAGACGGCTACGCGGTGTTCTGGCCGGAGAAGGACGGCTCGAAACTCCAGTATGGGGTGGGCCGATTCGAAGATCAGGAGGAGCTCCACCAGTTGATCGAGCAGGATGACAACTTCCAGGCCTCATTGACCAAGAACCGTTGTCATATCGTCGGCAAGCAGTGCTTTGTTCCCCTGGTCCATGGGGACCAGCGATACGGCGGCATGTATATCGAGGCCCAGAACTCCGTGGAGACACGGGTCGACCGCAGCCTGCTTGAGATCTTCAAGACCCAGATGGTGCAGCTGATCTTAAACAGCCTCTATCACCAACGGGCCATTATCTCCGAGGAGGAGGCGATTACCGACCCGCTCACCGGGCTCTACAACCGTCGTTTCCTGATGAAGGTGTTGTTGGTCGAACTGATGAGATCGATGACGGTGACCATGAAGATGGCGGTGATCATGGTGGATCTGGATGACTTTAAAAAGGTCAATGACCTCTATGGTCATGAGGCCGGAGATGCCGCCCTGCGCAAGGTGGGCAACGTCCTGCGCTTGGCCATCCGCAGTTGTGATCTGTTGGGTTTGGGCCGTGATCTGGAGAACATCGGCAAGACCGAGCAGTATGCCCTGCGCATGGGGGGAGAGGAGTTCTGCGTGATCCTGCTGAATACTCAGTTGGAAGGGGCGATGCAGGCGGGTGAACGGATCCGGGAGAGTATCGCCCGTGGCGGTTTTGTCTATCAGGGGGCGGAGATCCCCTTGTTTGCCAGTCTCGGGGTGTGGGCCGGCGAGATCAGCCAAATCGACCATGAAGATGAGGACCTGTTGACCACCTATATCGACCGTGCCGACCAAGCCCTGTATCAGGCCAAGTTACAGGGCAAAAATCAGGTGGTGGCCTACGTGCCCAAGGTCGCCTAAATGGGGTTGGCTTTGCCCCGCAACGCACCTCCACCCTTGAAAAATCCACCCTCCGTCAACACCCCGTCTTCTTCTCCACCAACTCCCTCATATTGCGGCGGATCTGCTCATACCCCGCCGCCGTCACCCCGGCACCCAGGGCCACCATCCTGGCCATGGCCCATTGCTTCCTGAAAGCTCCAGCAGGAACCCCATAGCTTCGGCCAGCCGTAACCTCCTCCTCGGTGATAAACCCTGAGTGCGCCAACACCTCTATCCCGTTCAATGGCGGCCAGGTACCGGGGGGCCACTGGTTCGACGATGGTCTCGCCGCCATGGCCTACCGCAATCAGGGCACACAAGCGCCTGACCTCCTGGGCCAATTCTTTGAACTGGCCGGGTTGCACATGGGGCAACTCGATGCCGGGGAGGAGTTCAGTCTGCTTCACCCCAATTCTTTCACTTGCATGCAACAAAGAAACTCCGTCATCGATTTTGGGCACATCCGCCATCTTGTTCAATCAAGCCGTAGCCGCTTTCCTGTTCTTGACACGCTCTGTTTTCTTATGGTAACAGGCAGTAGTCAGGCAATCACAACTGCTTGATTGTTGTTTTAAAATTAAACTATACTCCAATGCCCACATCCTTAACGCGGATGTCGCTCTGCTCTGTACTTCCTGCGTCAAGCAGTCTGAGCAAGATTTCGTCAATTGAATCCTTAGCGGAGAAAATGATATTTGAGGGCGGAGATCAAAAAAACGAAGGATTAGCAAAAACGCGATATATGACTGACTCCACTATATTGAATCTCTCCAAAAGCCACATTGATGCAAGTAAGGTCAATACTACAACAAATCCTCTCAAGACAAAACGAGTGGTGCGCTATTTCCTTTCTTACGCCCGGCAAAACAAAAAACAGAAAACGGACCTGATGGAACTACTGGAAAAGCGCCTCTCCAGCGACGCCGAATTTGACTTTCAGGTCTGGACGGACAACGATATTCTGATTGGTGAACAGTGGCACGCCGAGATACAAAAGGCGATTCAGGTTTGTGATTTTGGGCTGCTGCTCATCAGCTACGAATTTTTCAACAGAAAGTATATAACGGAGCATGAGCTTCCTTCGATGGTAACAGAAAGTCCGTCAACAGGGCGTTATAAGGCTTTGCCGATTGGATTGTGCAAGGTAGCTATGGATGGGTCGACAAACCTGATAGGGCTAGAAAATTTTCAGATTTTTTTGGACAACAAAGGACGGTTTTTCAGCGAATTAAGCGGAAGGAAGAAAGAAGAGTTCGCCGAGCAGCTCTGGCAAAAGCTCCGCACAGTGGCAAAAAAATATCCAGCTTTATCAACTTCTGACCTCCTGCCCACCGCGCCACCCAGCCCCGTTTCTCCTATCCGCTGTGCCACGGAGGGTAACGACCATAGCCAGAAATTAAATGAGTTTGAACAGATCATAATAATTAATATTCGTGTTGCTTTGGAACGTAAAGCCATGGCATCACTTAACAACCGACTGCAAGCGTTAATTCCAGAGCACCCTCTTGCAGAGGCGCTCTGTGCAGCAATGGATGTCGGTGAAGCTATCGACCTCCTGCACAAAGCTGTATCTGAGAGTCTCGGCGAATTGAAGGAGACAGGAATCGACGCTCAAACCATCAACGACTTCTGTGATGGTGTCCGCCGAATTTTAGGCTGGTTAGCCATACGGGCTGTAAACGATGGATGGGTAATGGAACAGCTTGCCGGACTTGCATCAAATCAGGGGTTCGACCTTGAGGTTTCCTTACGGAATCCTGCCTGCGTGGAGTTGATCATTGCTCGTGCCGGACAGCGATGTGCAACATGGAATTGCCCGGAGGGAGCACAGGTACGTTCCAAGGGCGGACTTGATTTGAATAGGTTGCAAAAAATGGGTTTCGGTCCAACCGTGCAGACGGAAGAGATTAAGTGCGCCATTTGGAAGATGGTATTCAAGGAGGATAAGTACCCACCGTCCTTCACAGCGGAAGATGACGACTGGCTCAACGCCAATCTTAAGGAAGAAGGGCAATGGCTTCAGGAGTATTACGTCATCCGCGAAGGAGAGTTGTCGCATAACCCGCTGAACAATCCAGTCGTAATGGAAAAGCTAAAACACGATTTATCCGCTCTCAAGACCATTGCCATCGGCATCCCCGGCAGAGGTAAAGCCCTGCTGCTAAGTGAACACGATTTAGGTGCGAAAATTCGCGTCTTTCTAAAAGCTATTGAGGAGCAGAAATGATACCGGAAATTCCAGCCTTTCCCATCGGCCAAAAGATCACCCTTCCTGCCCAGGGATCGTGGCCGACGTCCGTGCACATCTTTGACGCACGGAGCGCCAACGCCATCACCGCCGCACTTGCAGCGCAGCGTCCACTCTTGGTCCGTGGTGAGCCAGGGACTGGCAAGAGCCAATTGGCACGTGCCGCAGCCCAACACTTGGGCCGTCTGTTTGTCGCCGAAGTGGTCCACGCCCGTAGCGAGAGCCAAGATTTACAATGGCATTTCGATGCAGTGGCGCGACTTGGCGAGGCCCAGGCACTGGGTGCTTCGTGCGGCAGTTCGACCGAGGTAATGCGGCGGCTTGACCCGCTACGTTATCTCGCGCCTGGGGCTTTGTGGTGGGTATTCGACTGGCAGTCAGCGGTTCGCCAATACACTAACTGTCCTCACTACCGCCGCCATCCTCTTATAGGCAACGGCTGGACCCCTAACAGAGGCAGTGTGTTGCTTATTGACGAGATAGACAAGGCCGATGCCGACCTGCCTAACGGCCTGCTGGAGACCCTGGGTAACGGTGCCTTCCATGTGCCCTATCTGGATGAGGCCATTGGTTTGGACCGGTCAGTGACCCCGCCGCCCTTAGTGGTTATTACCACCAACGAGGAGAGAGAACTCCCCGCTGCCTTCGTACGCCGTTGC
>CAYSFY010000220.1:1471-7234 GCA_964430285.1 uncultured Desulfobulbia bacterium | reverse complement strand
TGCTGGATGTCGGCTGCGGCAAGGCCTTTCTGCTCTTTGAAATGAAGAAGCTGCTGCCGGGCCTGATAGTCCGGGGCCTGGATATCTCGGAGTATGCCCTGGCCCACGCCAAGGAGGAGATGCGTCCCTACCTCGACCAGGGGCAGGCCCAGAAGCTTCCCTATGGCGATGGCTCCTTTGACCTGATCCTCTCCGTCACCACCCTGCACAACCTCTACCTCTTCGACTTGCAGGCGGCCCTCAAGGAGATCCAGCGGGTGGGGCGGGCGGCCTATATCGTGGTGGAGTCCTACCGCAACGAAGCGGAGAAGGCCAACCTGCTGCACTGGCAGCTCACCTGCGAGAGCTTCTTCACCCCGGCCGAGTGGGAGTATCTCTTTGCCCTTGCCGGCTATCGCGGCGATTACTCCTTCATTTACTTCGAGTAAGGACAAGGGGCGCGGCATGACCGTGCCCCCTTACGAGATCCTCCCCACCGCAATCCTCCCCAGGGACCCCAGCACCGAGACCACATTCTTCAAGCGAAAGGCGGTGGTGCTGCCCGACTCATCCAGGTTGTGCTGCCGCACCTCCAGATACTCCACCGTTGGCTCCCGCAAGATCTTACACAGCAGTTCGGCCTGAAAGCCAAGCCCATAGGCCTGTACCCGGTGGGCCAGGACGTTGGCCCTTTTGTGCAACACCCAGCCGTTGAAGTAGCGCAGTTCATGGCCACTCAACAGGCGGATGGCCCAAGAGAAGAGCAGCGACAGCAAGCGGCGGCTAAAGGGGCGATGATCGCAGTTATAGCGGGTGGCAAACAGCCGGGTGCGAAAATAGGGCACGATCATGTCGGCTTGGCCCATCAGCCCGAGGACCCGGGTCAAGGCCTCGGGGGGGCTGGCGTTGTCGCCGTGGACGATGTAGAAATACTCCCCCCGGCCCCGCTCGGCGGCCCGGAAATAGTTGACCCCGATCCCCTGGTTGGTGGCATTGGCAATGAGGAAAAAGGTGGTGCCGAGGTGATTGGCAGTGATGTAGTCGTTGATCACCGCCACCGAATCATCTTGCGAGGCATCATCATAGATCAGGACCTCGTAACGATAGGGAAAAGGGGTGAGCACGGCGCGCACCGTGTCCAGGGTGTCGCGGATGAGAGCGGCCTCGTTGAAACAGGTCACCATGACCGTGAGATCGAGCCGATCAGCCTCGGCCTGCTGGGGAAGGGTGATGGGCTGGCCGTCAGCGGTCAGCAGGGTCGTCGGTGTTTTCGTTGGCATGGCCAAGGGCGGATAACGGGGGTTGACCTAAATAAAATTGTCATGGGGCCAGGGGTACTTGAGCCGCCACAGGTACTGGTTACAGGCATCCATGCGGCAGAGGTCGCGGCAGTGGTCGAGACTGAGCCCCTGGTCGATGAAGGTGACAATCTCTCGCCGCCTCGGGCCATGCCACAGGGTGGGCAGGGGCTCGTCCCCAATGTTGCCGATCAGAAAACGGGGATCGCCGACAAAGACATTGCACTCCCACAGGTCGCCGTTGGCCGAGACAAAGGCGATGAAGTTGGTGCCGTAGCACTTGCCATAGGACTTGGCTCTGCCGGCCTTGGTCATGGCCGTTGCCCGGAAGATGACGTTAAATCGCTCATCGGCCAACGGCCCCAGGGCATCGGCCAGGGCCAGGTAGTCGTGGTAGTCGATAAGCTGGCGATTGTGGCTCAGGGGGTGCTGCGAGTAGGGTTTGACACTGAAGTAATCGACCCCAATCTCCTTCAGCTGCCGGGCCAAGGCCACCACCAGCGCGGCGTTGTCCGGCAACAGCACCAACTGCGTACCGATGGTCACGGAAAGCCCCATGGCCCTCTTGCGGGCCACCGCCCCGGCGATGTTGGCCAACACCCGGTCAAAGGCCCCAAGGGTGGTGCCATGGATGGCGGCGTAGTTCTCGGGGCTGCCGCCGTTCACCGAAAAACGTATCCACTCCAGTTGGTCAATCAACGGCAGCCGCTCCGCAGTCAAGGGGCCGCCGTTGGTGGTGACCGAGACACTCATCCGCTCGGCGGCAAAGGCGATAATCGCTTCGGCCTCGGGGTGCAGCAGGGGCTCGCCGTTGCCGCAGAGCATGAGGGATTTGTTGCCCAACTCCGCTAGGCCAGCGATAATCCTGTGGGCCAATGCCATGGAGACGCGGTCGTCGCTGGCGTTCACCTGATGGTCAACCCCGCAGAAAAAACAGCGGCAATTGCAGCGCCTGGTCAACTCCATCTCGGTGTAGAGCGGCCCCCGGCTCTGACCACGGGTCAGCCAGTGGCCAACCGCCTCCGGGTGGAACATCAATTTCTGGCGATCAAAGTCAGTGTCGTACATACGGTTGCTACCCTTCGGCTCAGATCATTGAGGTCCGGAGTCGGCCTCAGCCTCCAAACCGGAGCGAATCTCCCCCACCTTGGACCCGTACCCCCAGAAGACCACCAGCCCCGGCAAGCTACAGAGGAGGATGGTCAGCCTGATCAGCAGGGCCAGCACCAGGACCTTGTTGGGGTTGCCGGCAGCGGCGAAATAGAGGAGACAGAGCTCCTCCAGCACCCCGATGCCACCCGGCGTCACCGGTACCGCGGAGAGGATGAAGATGATCGGCACCGAGACCAGGTAACTGGACACCGGGATGCCCAAGTCCAGGCTGCCGCCCAAAAAGGCCACGGCACCAATGGAACAGACCTGACAACAGAGGGTCATGGCCAAGACCGGCACGAGCGGTCCGGGCCTGCCGAACAACAGCCGCAGGGCATCGCCCACCTGCCGCACCTGGTCGCTGAACGGCAGCCGGCTGGCCAGGGCGCTGACCCGCAACAGCCGCTGTAAGCGCGTGGAGAAGAGGAGCACCCCGCCGCCGATCAGCCCGCCGCAGACCAGGGCGATGGGGGTCACCGGCAGCCAGAGCGATCGGCCGCGAATCGCCCCTTGGGCCACCAGGATGATGAGCATGATGGCGGCATGGACCGACAGGCCGATCAGGCCAATCAGCCGGTCGGCAAAGATGCTGGCCAGGATGATGGTCTTGTTGGGGCGTTGGCGCAGGGCGAGGAAGACCTTGACCGCATCGCCCCCCAGGGAGCCCAAAAGAAAATTATTAAAGAAATCGCCAATAAAGACAAGTTTCAACACCTCGCTCCCGCGAAAGGAGAGCCCGAGGATGGCGAGCACCCGCTGCCAGCGAAAGGCACAGGCCACCAGGGATCCCAGGATGCCCAGACAGGCCATGGCATAGTAGAGCCCGTTGACCTCGCGGATGGTGGTGACCAGGCCCGGCACCAATTGCCCGGTGGCGGTGACGGTGTCATGCCAGTGGACCTGACGCAGGACCATGGTCAGCAGAACAGCCATCAACACCAGCTTGATCGCGGTGATGGCAATGGTGCGGGGGGTAAATTTCACTGAATACCTCGTGGCAAGCGGGAAAGGATAGGCGCGATCACGCGAACTGCCCCAGGAGCCGGGCCAGACGCACCGCGTCGCGGTCGTTCATGCCCTCGTGCAAGGGCAGGTGAATGGCCCGCCGGGCAAGATCGGCAGCCTGGGGACAGGTGGAATCGTGCAGCAACAGGGCGCAGTCATCGGCCAGTTCATCACCCACCCCGGCGTCAATGCCACGGAAGAGCAAGCGGCGGCGCAGCTCATGCACCTCCACCCCCGCCGGGGCCTTGACCACAAAAAAGTAGTGGTTGGCGAGCCCTCCCGGGCAGGTCCCCTGGGGCTCATATCCCGGCGGCAGCAGGGCAATCAACCGCTCTGCCTGCCCGCGCTTGCGCGCGATGCGCCGGTCCAGGGTGGCGAGTTTCTCCAGGCCCAAGGCGGCCTGTAGCGGGGCATACCCCCACGGCTGACGGGGGGGGTGCTGAAGCTGGCGGTAGAGCCAGGTCATCACCCCCTCCCCCCAGCTGGAGGCCAGGAGGGTAAGCGGGATCAGGGCCAGGCCGCTGGCAAAGAGCAGCCGCTCCAAGCGCACCGCCAGCATCTTTTTGGTCAACACCGGCGGGATCAGCGCCGCCACTGCCGCCCCCACCTCCCCCATCAAGGCAGCATCGTCACTGACCACCATGCCGCCGCCATAGGTGTTGATGGGCTTGATGGCCTCGAAGCTGAAAAAGGCGGCATCGCCAAAGGAGCCGGTCTGGCGGCCATTGATGGTGCTGCCCGCCGAGTGGGCGCAGTCCTCGATCACCTTCAGGTCATGGACCGCGGCCAAGGCCATGATCTCCGCCATGGGACAGGGGGCGCCAAAGAGATGGAGGGCCAAGATGGCCCGGGTGCGGGGGGTGAGCTTGGGCAGGATGGTGGCGGCGGTGATGTTCCAGTGGACCGCGTCGATGTCCGCCGGCACCGGCACCAGCCCCAGGGCGGAGATGATGGGGATGAGGTCCTTTAAGGTATAGGCCGGGATGATGACTTCGCTGCCCGTGGGGAGATGCAAGGCGGAGAGGATCAACTTCATGGCCAGCCGGCCCGAGCCCACGGCAATGGCCGCCTCGCGCCCGGCATAGCGGGCGAACTCCTCCTGCCAGCGGCGGATCAGGGCCGCCCCGGCCTCCGGCGCCGGCGCCTTGATGCTGCGGGCCAACTCGTGGGGCAGGATATCGATGAACCTGCGGGGGATGATCATTTTTTGCTCCGCTGGTAGTGGGTGAGGTCCTGAAACATGGCCCGGGCCTCACCGAGGATGCCGCCCAGGGAGAAACGCATGGCAATCTCGGTGTTGGTGGTATCCCAGCACGGGTTGCGGCATGTTTCCACCCTCTGCCGCAATCCGTTAAACGCCGCTGACCTCCAGATCTCGTCCAGGGGGGTGGTCCGCACATTCAAGGCACTATCCATGTCCACGCAGGGGGAGACCTCGCCCCAGGGGGAGATGGCGCAGGAGGCATAGCCGGCGTAGCAGGTATGCCAACGCATGGGCTCCACAAAGGAGCGGGGGATCCCTTGCAGAAAGCGGGCCGACGAGGTCCTGACCCCGAGCTTGGCCGCATGGGCCGATACCTGGTCCAGGGCCGCCTGCAGCTCACCCAGTTCATCCGGCGCAAAGACCATGCCGGCGAACTCGTCCTTGGGTTTGTGCTTGTGCTGGAGGTTGGTGTGGATGGGGGCCAGACTGATCTTGTCGCACCCCAGCCCCTTGATCAAGGAGAGCAGCTCGACAATGGTAGCGACATTGACCTTGGAGATGGTGGTGTTGATATTGATCCGCAACTCGGGCATGGCCGCCCGCAGGCGGGTAATGCCGGCGATTGTCTCGGCAAAGGCCCCCTCCTTGCCGCGCAGCTGGTCGTGGAGTTCAGGGGTGCTGCTGTCGATGGAGACCGAGACCGATTTGATCCCGGTGCGGGCCAGCCGCGCCACCCGCTCGGCGCTGAGCAGGGTGCCGTTGGTGCACATGTGGGCGGCGATCCCGGCGTCACGGATCAGTTCGAGGATGGCATAGATATCGGAATGGAGCAGGGGCTCGCCGCCGGTGATGGAGATGATCATGGTCCGCAGCCGCGCCGCTGCCTGGCAGATCCCGGCGATGTCGGTCAGCGTCAAGGTCTGCCGCGACTGCTGCTGCCCGGCCCGCCACTGGACGCCAACGAGCCGCGGTACTGCGTGTGCAACGAATTCAGCCACGGCAACATGGTGGCCTGCGACAACAAGAACTGCCCGCGCGAGTGGTTCCACTATGCGTGCGTCGGCATCACCGAGGAGCCGAAGGGCAAGTGGTTTTGCCCGCTATGCGAACCCAAGATGAAGCGTG
>CAYSFY010000220.1:0-1461 GCA_964430285.1 uncultured Desulfobulbia bacterium | reverse complement strand
GGCAGCGCAAGTTGCAGCGGTCGGTGACCCACAGCAGGATGATGGGCAAGGTCCGTGGCGCCCGCTGCAACCAACGGCTGAGCCGGATATCGAGGTACGAAAAAATGGAGCTAAGCATGCAATCCCTGCCTGTTGGTATCATTGCCGGGACATCGCTGTCCCCTTCCTTCCCTGGTGCCCATCGTGTTCATTGCCCCACCCCTGCCCCGCTTCGTCGCCGAGTTGACCGCCACCACCACCCCGCCATCGCCATCAGGGTGACCAGGGAGAGCAGCGCCCCCACCACCACCGAGAGCGGCCGGTAGTAAAGCTCCACCTGCGTGACCCCCGGCTTGACCCGTACGGCCAGGAGTCCGGCCACCTCCTCCACCAGCCGGCCACCGCTGGCGTGCCAGCCGGGGTAGTAATTCTGATTGACGACCACCAGGCCATCACCATCGGCCCGGACATCGACAAGCAAGCGGTTGGGGGTCCACTGGCGGTAGGAGACCTCACCACCGGTGCCTTCGAGGAAGACCTCGCCCCGGTAGCCAGGGTCCGAGATCGGCAAGGCCCGGGTGGGTACCGGAATCGACTCATAGGCCAACAGCGTCCCCCGGTTGGCCAACAGGGCCGGGTATCCGGCCCCATAGGTCAGGTGATAGGGGTTGGACTCGGGGGTCTGCGGCCCATGTTCATCATAGCCGGGCCAGCCGCTGATCTGCATGAATGGTCCGGCTGCCGGCAGCTCCAAGGGCGGGATGGGAAAGGCATCCCGCCACACCGGGCTATTGACCCAACAGAGATCCATGACGATCAGGCCAGCCACGGCCATTGCCAGCCGCGCGGCCCATTGCCGGTTGAGCCGTAGCCTCTCGTGGGCGAGTTCGCTCAAGCCCTGGAGACCGATGCCGGCAAACACCGCCACGCCGAGCATGAAGACGTAGCGGAACCGTTCCGCCGTGCGCAGGATGCTGTAGGGGGGCACCCGATGCACCAGTTGCCACAGGCTAAAGGGGGCGCTGCGGCTGCCCAAGGCCAACCACAGAAAGACAACAAGGCTCAAGGCCAGGGGGCGGTGGTGCTGGCCACCCCGTCGGCACAGACCAAGCAAGAAGAGGGCCAGGGGCAGCCAACCAATATACATCCCCACTTCGTCCATGCCATGGGAAAATCCATTGAGGAACCCTTCCGCCTCACTTTTGTCGGCAATGGCGCTAATCCTTTGATCTCGGCCCACCAGGCCATAGACCAAGGACTCCACGCTAAAGCCGCTATAGAGGTCCGAGTGCCGAGGATACTGGCTGGTAAACTCAATGGCGGGCAAAAACTTGACCGCGCCCAGCATGAGGGTGCCCAGGCCCAGGACCAGGAGGAGCGATAGCGCCCGTTTTAGGGTGACTTCCCGGCAGGGCAGCGCAAAGCCCAAGTAGGTCCCAAAGAAGAGGAGCGACAGACAAAAGGGGTAGATGCCGCCGCCCA
>CAYSFY010000219.1:2275-7257 GCA_964430285.1 uncultured Desulfobulbia bacterium | reverse complement strand
CCTTGGACCATTTTGAGGGCCGGGAGGGTCTGGTTGAGATAGATGGTAGCGGCTTGGGCACGATCTCCCTGTGCCTGCAAGGCACCATTGATGACGATGGCGGTCTGATGGAGCGCAGCGTGGGGGGCCTCCAGGTCCTTGAACAGGGGGGCCAGGGAGGGGGTCTGGTCCTCGGCCTGTTGGCGACCCTCGCCGTAGAGCCATTTGCCCAGTCCGCACTTGTGGTCATCGGTCTCCACCTCGATGGTGGTGGCGGTGGGATTCACCAGGGCGGTGGTCAGTTTGTTGGTCCAGGTCAAGTGGTCAACCACCTTCTGGGAGAGGATGCTGTCAAGCTTGTTGCCGGAGATCACCTCGGTCGCCTTTTGCACAATAGAGTCGGTGCCAAGCAGGTTGAAGAGGCCCAAGACGATGACCAGGGCGAGTATGGCCCCGAAACCGGCGGTAATTTTTTTGCCGATGGTGAGTTGCTGGAAGCGCATGACAATCTCCTTCTAGGATAATCTTACTGGATACGGTTAGGGCCGTTAGCGCTTGGCAATCGAGAAGAGACTGTCCAATTTCAGTTCGCGGAACAGTTCATAGAGCAGGGGAGAGAGGCCGATGACCTCAAGGCGGGAGTTCTTGATGGCCAGATTTTTGTAAAAGAGCAGGATCTTACCGATACCGGAGCTGCCGATCTGGCTGACGCCGCCAAGATTCAGTACCACATACGGTGTCGGAGCGGTCTGCAGTTGACTGAAGGTGCTCTTCAATTCTTCCGAGCCTTTTTCGTTGATGTCTCCATCGACCGTGATGATGACCTTGCCGGACTCGTTGGCAATGCTGATTTTCATGAATGTCTCCTGTGCAGGCTGATAGGGTTTGAGTGGTCAATTTACAAAAGCTGAAACAACATACTAAAATTTTGACTTGGGGTGCAAGGGCCAACAGGGGGGCATGAAAAAAAAGTTACTCTGTGGTAGTGCCGGTGACTGGCGGAAGCAGTTCTCTCTGCTGTTTATGACCTACTGCCGTAACCTTGTTTACGGTTTCGCAACAAGCCCTCAACCGCCGTTGGCAGGCCCGGTCAACACCTTGCAATGACATCGGCAGATGGTCAGCTGCACGACTTTTGGCGATTTCATCCTTTTTCGTTGCCAGCGATCCATGTCCCAGCGGCACTCTCCCACCCCTGCTCATTCTCCACCACCTGAAACAGGGCCGCCACGGCCTTGCGGTCGTAACGGGTGCCGCACTCGCCCATGAGCCTGCGGAGGGCCTCCCGATCCTCCATCTTGTCCCGATAGGCCCGGGGGCTGATCATGGCCACAAAGGCATTGGCCACCGCCAGCACCCGGGCGGTGGTGATGATCTCCTCTCCTTGCAGGTGCAAGGGGTGACCGCTGCCATCCAGGAACTCATGCTTCTGGAGAATCGTCATCTGCAACGGTCCCGGAAACTCCAGATCACGGAGGAGGTCGGCGGCGTATTGGGCTTCCTGGCGGATGGTATCCATCTCCTCCCGGGTGAGACCCCCGTCTTTGGTCAGCACCTCCCTGGGGATGGACAATTTCCCCAAGTTGCAGAGGTTGGCGGCAATCTCCAAGGTGGTCATCTCCTCCGCGCCGAGCCCCATGGCCCGTCCCATGGCCAGGGCCAGGGCCGCGGTCTTGGCCGAGTGGTTGGCGGAGTATGGGTCGTGGAGGTCGATGGCCTTCATCAAGGCGCGGATCAGTTGTTGGAAGAGCAGGGACTCCCGACGCTGGGCCTGAATGATCTCGGTCATGTCGTGGAGGGTAATCAGCACCCCACCAGCCGACGAACCTGGAAGGGCGAGCCCCCCCTGCGGGTCATCCGGGCCTGGACCCAAGGGGGTGAAGATGGCGTGAAACTGGTGGCTGCTGGCCTGGAAGGCGATGGTCAAGGTGGTGGCGAAGGCCCCCCCGTGGGCGAGGGCTTGGGCCATACCGGCATGCAGGGCCGTGGCCGGGGCAGCGCCGAAGATGTTGGTGAGACTCTTGGCCGTGAGGTCGGCGGCATCCGCTCCCACCTGGCGGGCCAGGGGCGGATTGGCAAAGAGGCATTGGTCGCTGGGGTCGACCAGGAGGATAAGGTCGGAGGTGTTGGCATTGACCGCGTCCAGCAGGTGGCTCTTGGCGGTAAGCTCTTCGCTCTTAAGGCGCATCTCTTGGGCATAGGCGGCCCTCCTGACGCTGGCGCCATGCCACCAGGCTGCCGCCAGCAGGGCCGCGACCAAAAGGGTGGTCAGGGTCAAGGTGATGATCAGGGAGCGTTGGTGCGCCCTGGACTCGGCCAAGGCCTCCTCGGCCCCGATCCGTTGGAGCAGGAGCCAGGGGGTGTGCTTAATGGCGCGGCTGGTGAACAGAATCGCGGTCCCGGCATGGTCCGGCAACTCATTGAAGGCACCGGGGTGGGCCCAGGCAAAGGCCTCGGCCTGCTGGCCTTGGCTTTGGGTGTGACGCCCCAAGGCCGGGGTGCCGTCGGCTAGCGGACTCAGGAAGGTGATGACCTCGCCATCCCGGCGCAGCAGCACGGCCTCCTCGTTAGTGTTGGTCCTGGCCTTCAACAGGGGGAAGAGGGTGGTGGCCACTCCCTTGTAGCCGATGACCACGCCGATGGCGGAAGCGCCAGGGGTCATGGTCCTGAGCCCGGAGTAAGGGGTGATAAATCCGACCACGGGGTGGCCATCGACCTCGGCGATGTCGAGGATGGCGGCCTGACCCGTGGCCATCACCTCTTTGGCCTTGGCGGTCAAGGCGGTGGGCGGAACGGAGAAGCCCGGAGTGGCTAAGAGCTGCCTCATGCCGGCGTCATAGAGGGCCAGGCCATTGTCCGCGTGCATGGTCACGTTGGCCTCGATGGCGGCGGTGGCCTGGGAGGGAACAAAGCCGTGGCGCTCGGCCGTGGTCAGGATCAGGTTCTTCAAGAAGACGAGTTCCGCCCGTTCCGGATCCGATCCATGATCGCCCACTTGCAGCTGTTGGCTGTAGAGCATCAAGGATGGGTTGGTGGCCAACTGCTCCAGGATAGAGAATTGCTCGCCGAGCCAGCCATTGATGGCATTGGCCTTGGCATCGGCTAGGCTCTCCAGCATCACCTGCCAACTGCGGTGGTCCTCATGTCGCTCTTCGCGGATAAAGGAGCGGATGGCCATGAGGCTGGCCCCAAAGAGGAGGACGATGACCAGGAGGGAGGTCAACAGGGGATGGCGCAGGGGGATGGCGGGTCTGTTCATGGCTGCCTGGGTGCGGGGCTATGGTTAGGTAATCAATTCATGGGCGGCAGATGCAACCACCACTGCTGTTCGTTCACTGAATAGAGGGGGGTGTAGTGGATGATCCGTTGGTCAGGCATGATCTCATTGGTCTGATTGTCGAGGATCAGGGCTCCCCCCTCATGGGCCACGGCGAGGACGGCATGGGCGATGCCGAGATTGGTATCTTGCAGGATGACGATCCGCAAACTGTCCGCGGGAAAACCCAACTGCCTGAGGGAGAAAAACTTGCTGATGGAATAGTCTTCACAGTCGCCGGACAGGGCCATGAACTCCCTGACCACGGCCCAGTAGTCATCGACCCCGTAATTGACCGAGTCCAGGATATAGGGCTTCTGGTTGATAAAGGAGTTGACCTGTTGCAGCTGGGTGAGTCGCGGTTTGTCCCGCAACTGGGTAAGCAGGGCAAACCACTCCTTCAGCACCGGCCTCTCCGGCCGGTCTTCCAGCTTGTGCCGGGTCAGGGCCTTCAGCCACTGGGGCAGATCGGTCAAGTCGTGATTCACCTGGGTGCGGCTACCAAAAAGGTGATCAAGGGGGGCAACCACGCCCCCCTCTCCCCGGGCTGGCGGGGCGAAAAGGATCAGCCCCAGGAGGAGCAGGGCAGGGATGAGCGGGGTGGGACAGCTAGGCATCACGGTAACGCAGGGTTAAGGTTGTTTGGCGTGTTGGCTGCTGGCGGTTAGCTAAAACAGACCACGGGCCGGAGGGAAAGGCCTTGCCTCTCGCGTTGGTTGCCGACCGGCGCCACGTCGGCAGCCTATTGACCTTGGTAGTTACCACGATTACTGGGGCAGGGGCAAGGTAATGGTAAACAGTGTCCCCTGATTGACAACGCTCTCCACCTGCACGCGCCCCTGATGGCCTTCCATGATCTGCTGGACAATGGCGAGACCGAGACCGGTGCCGTTTTCACGGGTGGTGAAGAAGGGGGCGAAGATGTCCGGCAGCATGGCGGCCGGGATGCCGCAGCCGTTGTCCTGGACCCGGATGACCATGGTGCTTATGCCATCGTCCGAGGTCGCTTCGTGGGCGCTGACCTCAATGGTGCCGCCCACCTCCATGGCCAGGCAGGCGTTGTGGATCAGATTCAAAAACACCTGCTTCAACTGATGGGGATCGGCCCAGCAGTCTACGTTGTCGGGAATGGTGGTTTGGAGGCGGCAGTGCTCTTTGAACTTGGAACTCTGCTGCAGGATGGTCCAGCACTCGTTGACCAGACCTTGCAAGGGGACCCAGGTCTGCTCGGGGATAGCGGGCCTGGAGAAGTGGAGGAAGTCGGTGATGTTGGCCTCCAGCCGCGAACACTCGCGGATGATGATGTTGAGCAGGCTGTGGTTGGCCGAGGAGTTGGCGAAACCGGCGTTGCCTGCGGGAGCGGGCTGGCCCTCGCGGTTTAAAGGAGGGGGGGCGGTGATCTCCTGATCCAGGAGTTGGGCCGCGCCGGAGATGGCGGCCAGGGGGTTTCTGAATTCATGGGCGATGCCGGCGGCGATCTTGCCAATGGCCGCCATCTTCTCGCTCTGGCGGATTTGGTTCTCCATCTGGCGGATGCGGCTTAGGTCCTGCAAGGTGTAGACCCGGCAGTCCTCGCAGCCGTCCGGCATGTTGAGGCGAGACCAGGAGTAGGCCACCGGGATGGTGGTGCCATCTTTTCTGGTCAGTTCCAGGGTCGGGTGGTCATCGGCCTGGGTGGTGGTGCACA
>CAYSFY010000219.1:0-2265 GCA_964430285.1 uncultured Desulfobulbia bacterium | reverse complement strand
CGGGAAGATCTGCACCAGGTTGCGATCCAGCACCTCGAAGGCCGCATGCCCCGTGATCCTCTCCGCGGCCCGGTTGAACGAGGTGATGGTGGACCTGGCGTCCACGGTGATGATGCCGGAGGTGATGTCATCAAAGATCTGTTTATAGAGTTGACTCAGGTAGTCCAAGTGGCGGGAGGTCTGGCTCAGGGCCACCTCGGTCTCGTCCAAGCGCTCGGCCAAAAAGGCGCTGAGCATACCCACCAGCACAAAGGAGAGGCCATAGATCAGGAAGTTCTGGAGCAGGATGGTGGGGGCGGTGATGGTGTTGGCGCGGATGGCGGCGGGGAGTTGGGAGGCCAGCACGATGTATTCGGAGGAGAGGAGCAGGCCGTAGCTGATGATGTTGACGCCGGCGATCACCATGCCGCCGCGGCGGAAGAGCATGAGCCCGGCGGTGATGATGGGAAAGAAGTAGATGAAGGTGAAGATGGAGTAGCTGCCGCCGGAGTGGTAGACGATGAGGGTGGCCAGGGCCGAATCGGCCAGGATCTGACCGTAGGCGAAGGTCACGAAGTGGCTGATGCGGCCTGCCATGATCGCCGAACCGATGCTGAACAGATAGATAAAGATAAAGAAAAAGACGATGATCCAGGCCTGGGGCAGGTTCAGACCCGGCAAGGTGAACTGGAGGATGGAGCTGATCCCGAGAAACAGGGTCAGCAGAAAGACCCGCAGCAGCAGCAGCCATTTGACCTGATGCCGCAGCCGGTCCTGGTTCAGGAGGGTGGTAGGCTCCTGGTCGAGACGGATGGGGAGAGCCACTTAGTTGATCCCGTACTTTTTGATTTTGTAGCGGATGGAACGGAAGCTGACGTTAAGGAGTTCCGCCGCCTGAATCTTGGAGCCCTTGGACTGGGTCAGGGCCTCGGTGATCAGTTTCTTCTCCAGATGGGCCACCGCCTCATCCAAGCCCATGGCGAAGTAGCCGTTGGTGGTGGGGTCAGTGCCGGTGGGGGAGGAGGTCATGGCCCTCCGCTTATGGGCGGAGAGGGTCAGGGACTCCGGCAGGATGATGTTGGAGTTCTCGAGCGCCACCCCGCGCTCGATGATGTTCTCCAACTCGCGCACATTGCCCGGGAAATCATACTCCATCAGCACCTCCATGGCGTAGGAGGAGAGGGCGGTGATCTCCTTGCCAAAGAGGGCGGAGTACTTGGCCAGGAAGTGGTTGACCAAGAGCGGCACGTCGCCCCGTCTCTCCCGCAGCGGCGGCACCCGGATCGGCACCACGGCCAGGCGGTAGAAGAGATCTTCGCGGAAGCGCTTGTCCACCACCTCCTCTTCCAGGTCACGGTTGGTGGCGGAGATGATCCTCACTTTGACCTTGACGGTGTCGCTGCTGCCCACCGGTTTGAACTCCCGCTCTTGCAGGACGCGCAGCAGCTTGGTCTGGATCAAAGGGGTCAGTTCACCCACCTCGTCGAGAAAGACGCTGCCATGGTTGGCCTCGGCGAACAGCCCGGCCTTGTTGGTCGTGGCCCCGGTAAAGGCCCCCTTGACATGGCCAAAGACCTCGCTCTCAAAGAGGCCCTCGGGGATGGCGTTGCAGACGATGGGCACGAACTTGTGGCTGGCGGCCTTGCTCAAGTCATGGATGGCCCGGGCCACCAACTCCTTGCCGGTCCCGGATTCACCCTGGATCAGGACGTTGGCGTGGGTGGGGGCGATGCGGCTGATCAGGTCGAAGATCCTCTTCATCTCCTGACTCTGGCCGATGATCCCCTGGAAGCTCGTGGCCTGTTCCCCCACATCCTGCCCGCCCTGGCTGGTGGTCAGGGCATTTTTGATGATCTCCTTGATCTCGACCACGTTGAAGGGCTTGGTGATGTAATCGTAGGCCCCCCCCTTCATGGCGCGGACCGCATCCTCGGGGGAGGCGTAGGCGGTGATCAGGATCACCGGGGTCTGTAGCCCCTCGGTGCGCAGCTCTTCCAGAAAGGAGAGACCGCTGCCGCCGGGCATCTTGATATCGGAGATGACCAGATCGATTGGCTGCTGGCGCAGCAAGGTCAAGGCAGCGGCGGCAGTGGCCGCCGTCTGGGCGGCATACCCCTCCTTCTCCAGCAGGATCTTCAAAAACTCCCGCATGCTCAGTTCATCATCAACGACCAGGATCTTCTTTTTATTTACCTGCCACCTCTCCGTCATCAGCACTCGCTCCATGGGTAGATTCCTCGTTCGCGGCAAAGTATTATCGGCAACTCATACGACGGGCAAAACAAA
>CAYSFY010000218.1:3817-7283 GCA_964430285.1 uncultured Desulfobulbia bacterium | reverse complement strand
ACCACGGCGACCACCGGCACGACTCGATATCGCTGCAGTCCGACCTCTTCCGGGAGTGGCACCAATGTCGAGTTGTTGCGCTGGTACACGGCGGCCTACGCCTCTGCCACCACCATAGGCGCCAATGCGGTCTATACCATTGATACGTATATGCGGTCGGCAGGGGATTCGGCCTCATTCCTGGTGGCCTTGTATGACTACAATCCCGCCGGGGCTGCGGGTAATGGCGTCCAGATCGGCACGAACAAGACCATCACCATGGCGAACCCGCAGGTTGCGGATACGGTGGAGCATTGGACAGGTAACTTTGGCAACACCGCCTATAGCTTGCCGGCTGGGCACCGCTTGGAGATGCGCATCTTGACGACGTACGCCTCTTGCCAACCGTCGCTCCTCTTTGGCCAGGCACCAAACACCACGGGCAATACAACCCGATACGGGGCGATTTCGCTGACAGTCCTGCAGTAAAGGGCAATGAAAGGCTTATTGCCTGCTTTTTGAAACTCTCGCCCCGGCCATCATTATTGTCATGTGGGGATGGCTGGGGCGAAGATCGGTATCAGAGTACGGGTTGTGTCAACCGCCACCGGCATGCGCTTTTATATTGGCAGCGCGGATTCACGTGGGGTAGGTTTTTCATCCGGTATCTTGCGGGTAATGCAGTAATGACCATGTGAAAGCGCAACAGTAGTCAATGAACAAAAAAAGGGACGCCCGCGAGGGCGTCCCTTTTTTTGTTTGGAGCGCAGGCAGTGCGCACATCCATGAGGGGGACGGCCCGCCTGTTCTTCACCTTGACTCTGCTAAGGTGATGCCGAGGAGTTCAGCCAGCTGCCGTAACCTCTGCAGCGCCTCGTTGTAGTCATAGCCGCTCACGGCACTGCTGATCGCGGCGAGCTGCCGCATCGCAACCTCCTCGCTACCTGCCATCGTCGCGCTGAACTCCTCAAGACAGGCGCCAGCCGCGTAATTTCGCGCCAGCAGCAACTGCTCCAAGCGCTCCATCATCTCCCGCCTTCTGCTGGGATCGACAGGGGGCACCGCCCCTGCCACCTCCATTTCCTCCAGGTGCGTGAGTCCATTCATGACCAGGTTGAGTGCTTCGTCGATCCGGAGCTCAAGGTCGCGGATCCGCTCAACCTGTTTTGCCTTCGTGGCCTGCTCCAGTTGCATGGCGATCTCGCCCAAGGATTTTGCGCCAATGGTCAACGCCACGCCCTTGATGGTGTGGGCCAGGCGCGTGGCCGTCGGCCAGTCGTCATTGGCCAGTGCCGTTTGGAAATCATGGGGAAAATTCACCCCATCAGTGTCGCGGAACTGCTTCAGCATCTTGAGGTAGAAAGGACGTTTGCCCTCCATATGGGCAAGCCCGGCGGCCGTGTCGATGCCGGGCAAGGCAAACTGCGCCAGGCCGGCAACAACCCCTGGCGCGGGCGGCAGCCGAGTCTCCCGGGGAAGCCTCTCCCCCGGCAGAGAGGCGCGCGGTTTGACCCAGCTGAGCAGGGCCGAAAACAGCTCGGGAAAATGCACGGGCTTACTGATATAGGCGTTCATGCCGGCCGCCAGGCAGCGTTCCTTGTCCGATACCATGGCGTTAGCGGTCAGGGCGATGATCGGCAGATTGCTGAGTTCAGGATTGAGCCGCAGTTGCCGTGTGGCCTCGTATCCGTCCATCACCGGCATCTGGCAGTCCATCAGCACGCAATCCGGCCGCTTGCGCGCCACCGCTGCGAGCGCCTCAACCCCGTTGCTCGCCACGCGCACATGCAGCCCGGACCCTTGCAGCAGTTCCATCAGCACTTCCTTGTTCATTTCGGCATCATCGACCAGCAAGATATCCGCGCCGCGCAAGTTCCTTGGATCATCGGTGTCGCGGGCAGGCGCACAGGCGGCCAGCCGTTTCTCGCGCCCCTCCGGGCTCGACCTGCTGCCGATCCCCATGTTGGCGGTGAAATGGAAGGTGCTGCCGTGTCCCAACTCGCTCTCGACCCAGAGCTTGCCCCCCATCATCTCGACCAGCCGCCTGCAGATGGCCAGCCCCAAACCCGTGCCCCCGAAGCGGCGGGTCGTGGAGGCATCACCCTGGGTAAAGGCGGAGAACACCGTCCGCTGTTGCTCGGGAGTCAGGCCGATGCCCTCGTCTTGCACTACGCAGTGCAGGGTCAGGCGGTCCCCCTCGTCGGCATCCGGGTGGATGCTAATCGTCACCTGGCCCCTCTCTGAAAATTTGATGGCGTTACTCACCAGGTTGATCAACACTTGGCTCAGTCGCAAAGGGTCACCCCTGAGCGTTTGGCGGAGCGAGGGATCAACGGTAAAGACCAGGACTAGATTTTTTTCGCGGGCCTTCTCGGTCATCAGCGCTTCAAGTTTATCGAGCACGCTGGTCAGCTCGAAGTTGATCAACTCCATGGACAGCATGCCCGCCTCAATTTTGGAAAAGTCGAGGATGTCGTTGATGATGTGCAGCAGTGAATCCGAGGCGCTCTTGATCTTGACCAGATAGTTGTGTTGTCGAGGATGCATTCCGGTTGCCAGGCACAATTCGGTCATGCCCATGATGGCATTCAAGGGGGTGCGGATTTCATGGCTCATGTTGGCGAGGAATTCGCTCTTTGCCTGGTTGGCGGCATCGGCTGAGGCCAGGGCGTGCTCGAGTTCGATGGTCAAGGCCTTCCGCTCGGTGATCTCACTCTCCAGATGGGCGTTGGTCCGCTCTGCCTGGGCACGGGCTTGAATGGCGTCCTGGGCCAGGTTCAGGGTCGCGAGTTGGGCGTCGCGGAGCTCCATCTCGGCTGTCCGTCGCGCCGTAATGTCACGCAGGACGGCCTGCAACCGGCCATCCGGCATCTGCCGCCCCACCACTTCGCCTAAAAAGGTAGTGCCATCCTTGCGCCGGAAATGCCACTCGCTGGTGACGAGGGCACCCGCGGCTAAGCGGGCAACCTCCGTGGACAGACGCGGCAACTCCTCGGGGAGGATAACATCGGCAATACGCAACCGACAGATCTCCTCCGGGGTATAGCCCAGCATGTCGGCGCCGGCCCGGTTGACATCCAGGTAATGGCCCCGGGCATCAGAGACGAAGATGCCGTCCACCCACTGCTCCACCAGCAGGCGATAGCGCTCCTCGCTGGCCCGCAACGCCTTTTCCTGTCGGCTCTGGTCGGCGCGGAGGCGCAACAGGGTGATGCCGTAGGCCAGATCGTTGGCCAGTTCCTGTAATACCTGAATCTCATCGTCGGTGAACGGGGCGGGCTGGTGCGAGTAGATGGTCAGGGCGCCGAAGGCATGGCCGTCGGCGAGCAGGGGGAGTGCCATGGCAGCGGCATACCCCCGCTGCAGGGCTTGTTCGCGCCAGGGGGCGAGGTCCGGATCGGTGAGCATGTTGTGGCAGATGGTGACCCGGCCGGTGCGGATGGCGGTTCCTGTTGGTCCGCGTCCACGCTCGCGGTCGGCCCAGGTG
>CAYSFY010000218.1:0-3785 GCA_964430285.1 uncultured Desulfobulbia bacterium | reverse complement strand
ATGGCCATCATGGGTGACCGGGCGGACCGATTGTTCGGCATCGTCTGCGGCGATGCCGATCCAGGCCATCACATGACCACACTGTTTGACGATGATGCCGCACACCTCATGCATATAGCCGGCTTCATCGCTGGCATGCACCAACGCCAAGCTGCTGACGCTTAAGGCGCGCAGGGTACGGTTGTAGCGGTGCTGGGCCTCCTCTGCTTTCCTGCGCTCGGAAATGTCGGTGATGGTCAACACGACTACGCAAAGGCGGCCGCTCTCGGGATCGACTACCGGTTCGCTGTTCACATGGCCCCAGCTCACCTCGCCGGCCAGGGGTTGGTAACCGACTACCACCTCGCGGCAGGCTTGACCGGTACGCAGGGTCTGCATCAAGGGCAACTCCTCCAGCGGACAGGGGGTGCCGTCCTCGCGCAAGAGCCGCCAATCAGTCAGGTCCATGGCCTGCATCTGGCCCAGGCCGAGGTGGTGAAAACGCTCGGCCGCCGGGTTGCAGGCCAGCACGCGGCCTTCGGGAGAAAACACCAAGACGGATTCGGCCAGGGCATTTAGCATGGTCCGGTACAGGGACTCCTCATCCCACAAGGAGCGAGGACCCTGGCGCTGTTCAGCCCTGGAGGGGGCATCGTCGCCTACGGAGAGAGGGCGAGTGCTGGAGGATCTCCCGATCTCCGGTTCATCCGGAGTCTGTTCATGGGGTTGGGTGATGGTGGCGGCGCGGGACTCCTCCGGCGCTGCCTCCTGAACCTCCTTCAGAGCCTCGTCCAGAGCCCCAGCGGCGCCTTGTCTGGCCCGCGACAGCTGCTCCTGGCAGGTGCTGAACCAATAGCCCATGACCAGGAACATCCCCATTGATAACAGCTGTGCCGGCTGGTCAATGACCCGGCTCAGCTGCGGCGGGATGAAGAAGAACCAGGCCAGGAGGACACAGAGAACGGTACTGGCCAGCCCGCCCCACAGGCCGCTGATCCGGGCACTCAAAAAGGCGGCGGGGAAAAATGCGAACCAGACAAAGGGGGTGAGGTATGGCCACAGCAACCACTGTAGGCCTAGGGCCAGGAGAGGCATAGTCAGGGCCAGAAGGAGGCGGTTAAGGCGGGTGCGGGTCGTCATGAGTGGTCACCTGACTCTTGGCTTGGCAAGGAAAGAGAGATCGTGGTGGATGGTAGCGTGCACCAGGCTATTGACCAACTCATCAAGCGTATACCGGCTGCCGCCGTCAGGCAGAGGCCTGCCGCTACCTCCCGGCAGGTGCCCCTGCCGCCTGCTCCCGCTTGCTCTTCTCCAGGTAGTAGTTGTAGTCCCCTTCGTAGGTCCGGAGTTCTCCATGGTCGATGGCAAAGACCCGGTTGACCAGGGAGCGCAGGAAGTGGCGGTCGTGGCTAACCAGCACCACGGTGCCGGTGAATTTTTGCAGGGCCTCCAGCAGCACCTCCCGGGACTGGATGTCCAGGTGGTTGGTGGGCTCGTCCAGAACCAGGAAGTTCAAGGGCCGGGCCAGGATGGTGGCCAGCACCACCCGGCTTTTTTCGCCGCCGGAGAGCTGCTCGATCCGTTTCTCCACCAGGTCCCCCTGGAAGAGGAAGGCGGCGCACAGGTTGCGGATGTTGCCGATGGAGGCCATGGGCATGGCCTCCTGCACCGACTCGAAGACACTCTTCTTGGGGTCCAGGACCTCCATGGAGTGCTGGCTGAAATACCCCGGGAAGACGTTGGCCCCCAGGGTGACATGGCCGGCGCTGGCCTTGGTCTGGCCGGTCAGCACCTTGAGGAAGGTGGACTTGCCGGCGCCGTTGACCCCGACCACGGCGATCTTCTCGTGGCGGCGGATCATGCCGCTGATGCCGCCGAAGACCGACTTCTCGCCGCCGTTGGCAAGCGGCCAGGACTTGGCGAGGTTGGTGAGTCGGACCACGTCGTCGCCACTGCGCGGCGGCTCGGCAAAGGTGAAGTGCATGGTCCGTTGCTCCGGCGGTAGCTCGATCCGTTCGATCTTGTCGATCTTCTTCACCCGGGACTGGACCTGGGAGGCGTGGGAGGCCCGGGCCGCGAAGCGGGCGATGAACTCCTCCTCCTTGGCTAGCATCTCCTGCTGGCGGCGGAAGCTGGCCTGCAACTGCTCACGCCGGATCTCCCGCTCCTTCAGGTAAAAGTCGTAGTTGCCGCCGTAGGTGGTCACCGCGCCGTTGGCCACCTCGATGATGGTGGTGACGATGCGGTTCATGAAATCGCGGTCATGGCTGGTCATCAGCAAGGCCCCCTTGAACTCGGAAGCCAGCCACTCCTCCAGCCAGATGATGGACTCCACGTCCAGGTGGTTGGTGGGCTCGTCCAAGAGCAAGACGTCGGGGTTGATGGTCAGGATGCGGGCCAGGGCGATGCGCATCTTCCAGCCGCCGCTGAAGGTCTCCACCGGCCGGGTGTAGGCGTCCGGGCCGATGCCGAGGCCGGTCAATACCGCCTGTGCCCGGCTCTCCAACTCATAGCCGCCCCGGTGCTCAAAGGCCTCGGTGGCGTTGCCGTAGCGTTCCAAGAGCGCCTCCATCTCGTGGTCCTCCATGGGTTCGGCCATGGCGGCCTCCATCTCCCGCATCTCTTGGCCTAGACGCATGGTCTCGCTGGAGGCGGCCATGACCTCGGCCAGGGCCGAGCGGCCGGCCATGTCGCCCACGTCCTGGGAGAAGTAACCGATCACCGTCTTCTTGGCGCAGGAGATGGACCCCTTGTCCGGGGTCTCCTCGCCGGTGATCAGACGAAAGACGGTGGTCTTGCCCGCGCCGTTGGGGCCGACCAGGCCGTTCCGCGAGCCGGGCAGGATCTGGCAGTTGATGTTGTTGAACAGGAGTTGCGAGCCGTACTGCTTGCTGATGTTGGTCAGATGAATCATGGGGGTGTCCTTACCATGGGCATGGGCCGCAAGGGGCCGGGGTGGGGGCGATGATGATTGAATTACGTGGCTCTAAACAATTCTCAGCAGATCTTGTTGTGGGAGCGTCGTCCACGGCGCGATCACGCTTCAATCGCGCCGTGGACGACGCTCCCACCGAATCACCCGCCAGTTGCGGGAGTTCGGAAATTTTGGCTGAAAATTCTTTATAGCCACGTTGAATTATGCCGCCATCCTTAGCATGATAGGGAGGTGACCGCAAGGCCATTGTTTGGTGGCGATCCCTGCCGACAGGGGCGGGAGAGGGGGGCAGGGCCGCTACGATCACGCCTTGAATTCGTTGAACTCTTGACCGAGGATCTTCTCGATCTCCACAAAACTGAGCTCATAGTCCGCGAGCAGCTTGACAGCCCCGTCGACGTCGCCTTGATCGGCCAGATCTTCCATGGTCTGGCCGATGCGCTGCATGGCCAGGGCACTGACGTTTCTAGCGGCCCCTTTGATGGCATGGGCATAGAGGCGGATGTTGACGGCATCCCCGCTGTCCATGGCTTGCCGCAACTTGGCGAAGGTCTTCGGGGTCTGCTGGAGAAAGACCTTGGCCACATCGGCGGCCAACTCGCGGTCGTCGGAGAATCGCGCCAGCATGGCCTCTCTATCGAATAATGCCGGCGGGGCTGCCGCGGGCGGTGGCATCGGGGCATCCGCGACGGAGGAGAGGGGGATGCGGCTCCCCCCTTGGGTCCAATTGTGGACAGCGGTGATCAGCTTTTGATAGACAATGGGTTTGGCCAGGAAGTCATCCATGCCTGCCTCGGTGCATCTCGTGCGCTCATCATGGAGGACTCCGGCAGTGAGGGCGATAATCGGCAGCTCGGTGAACTCCTTGCCA
>CAYSFY010000217.1:0-7288 GCA_964430285.1 uncultured Desulfobulbia bacterium | reverse complement strand
GGGGCCGGTCTCCGGCGTAAAAAAGTTGACCCCTGGCCGGGTGTAGTCATGGGGGATGATCATGGCCAGCAGCTGGCCGTTGTGGGTGACCTCCATGAGCTCTTGTCGGGTCGGGGACGGATCCATCGGCTGCTCCTTAGGTGGCAAAGGGAGGGTGCATCCCCACTGCGGGGAAGCGATATGGGGCATGGACATCAGGCCAGCGGCATGACCGGGGCCTTCGCCTCCGCGTCGGGGGTGGCGGCCGGCTGTGTCCGGGCCCACAGGTAGCAGCTGACGGCCACGGCATAACAGGCGACCCCGGTCCACAGGGTTGCCGAGATACCAAAGCCCAGGGAGATGATCATGGACAGTACACTGGCGCAGATGGACATGGCCCCATTGAGGCCGCACAGCCACGGGATAAAGGTGGGGATGGTGGCGGTGGCCCGGTTGATGCCCAAGGGGAAGGCCGTGCCCATCAACAGCCCCAGGGGAAAGAGGATGCCGACCGCGATGAGGATGCGGGATGGGGTTGGCGTACCCCTGAAGGATTCGGTCAAAAACGGGGCCCATGAGGCAAAGAGGACCAAGGTGGCGATGAGGGCCAACTGACACCACACATCCAAGCGCCTGGGGGAATGGGTGGCGATGGGGGTGGTCAGGAAACTGCCGCTGCCGCTGGCCAGGAGCAGGGTGAACAGCACCACGCTCAGGGCATAGGTGGGGTGGCCGAGGAAGACGATCAGCCGCTGCATCAGGGCCAGTTCAATGAACATAAAGCCGAGGCCGATGGCGGCGAAAAACAGCACCAGGGGCCACCCCCGGCGCGGCAGGGGTTCCTTGGTCTTGGCGCGCAGCGGCACCACGATGCAGAGATAGGAGAGGGCCATCACCGTCACCAGCAGGATGGCCAGGAGAAAATAGGCGATGCTATTGACATTGTTTTGTACCTGTTCGCTTTTGCTCGGATCAAACATGTCCCGGAAGCGCACGGTATTGAAGAAGAACGGTTTGTTGTCCGTGGTGGCGGTCACATCCGCCGGGAATTGATCATAAAAGGTCGTGAGGTCCTTGCCGGAGGCAATATCCGTCAGGATCGGGCTGCTGCTGGTGGTTGGGCTCAACAGCACCTGGAAATTCATCGCCTGGGAGACTTTGGCGATCACCGCCTCGTCTTGGGGGGTAAACGGCTCGTTACTCACCAGGATCGAGGCCCCCTGATCCTTGCGGATGATCATGATGTGCCCCCTGGGCTCCTTGATCCCCCGCTCCATGAGGGCGGTCCTGGCCAAGGAGGTGAGGCGGTAGACCTCATCCGGGGACTCTTCACGGTACCAGCGGGTGAAGGTGAGGATCCCCCCCGGTTTCAGATCGCCCAGAAAGATCTTCCAGGCCTCCACGGTATAGAGGGCATTTTCCGTGAGCACAAAGGCCCCCGCCGCGGTGGCGGCCCAGCTGTCGATAAAGGAACTTTCAATGATGTCGAACCGCTGCTGTTGCCTGGTGAGATAGCTGCGCGCCTCGTCATTGACAAAGGTGACCCTGGGGTCCTGGTCGAGATGGCCGGTGAAGGCACCATACCTGTTGTTCACCGTGGCAATGATATCCTCGTTGATCTCGATGCCCACCACCGATTTCTGGTTGAAGGCCAAGGCCGACAAGATGTCGCGGCCGCCACCCACGCCGATGACGCAGACATCGGCATTGGCGCGCAGGTAGTGGGCGATGTTGGTCAGGTCATACTGGAGATAGGCGTGATCCGCCACCTTGCCGTTATAGTTGGTCAACACCGTGGCGGCATCGGCATCGATGTTGAGGCGTAACTGACGCACGGTCTTCTCTGACTGGTAGGCCTCGCTGATGTTCCAGCCAATGGGGGCGATGGCTTCGTCCGGGTCGCCAAAGACAATGATCCTGGAAAAGGAGTTCCATTTTTCAAAGAGCGGCCGCTCCTCCAGTGCCCCTTTGACCCAGATCGGCTTCAGGATGCCCTGCTGTTGGTAAACCAGGATGGAGTTGACCACCACAAAGGCCATGAGGCCGAGGAACACCTTGACGGCCACTCCTCGTAAGGGGCGAAAATCGGTGCCGTGGAGGAAGAAAATCGACCCCAGGCAGATGAGGGCCGCGGCAATGATGACGTTGGTGGGGCCATCGGTGATCTTCAAGGTGACGATGAGCAGCAGACAGCCGCAGGCGCCGCCCACCAGATCAGCGGCATAAAAGCGGCTGATCTGGCCGGGAAATTTGGTCAGGGCCACCGAGACACAGATGCCGCTGATGATAAAGGGGATGGAGAGGATGCAGTAGTTGATGACCACGGAGAAGATGCCCACCAGGGAACGGTGGATGAAAAAAGGGATGGTCAGGTGCAGCAGAAAGGTTGCGGGGATGGAGATCGCCAGCGCCAGGGAGCTCAGGGCCAAGAGGTATTGGGCGCGCTCCTGGCGGAAGAAGTCGGGAAAGATGTACACCACCACCGAGCCGACGGCGAGACCGAACATGGCCACCGAAATGGCGACAAAAGCGAAGTGGTAGTACATGGTGACGCTGAAGATCCTGGTGAGCAGGATCTCGTACATGAGCATGGCCATGGTCACCAGGAACAGGCCCGCATACATGGCCTTGCCCAGGGGAGGGGGGGTGGTCGGCGGTGTGATCGGGGGCTGGGGATACTTTTGTTGCTGGGTACTCATGTCTTCTCCGGAAGAGATGGGGAAAGGGCGAAATGGATCGGTGGTTTACGGGGGAGTGGATGACATCGGTTCAGCGATAGGGCGCCACGGCGCGCAGCTGTTCCGGGTCGGAGAGCCCCAGGGCGCTGGCCCGGTCAACGGCGTCCACGGCAGGTCGGTATTGCCCTGTTTGCAGGTAGGCGGCAGCGAGGGTATTATACGCAGGGGCGAAGCCCGGGTCAACGGTTATGGCCTGCCTGAGGGCGGTAATGGCCTCGTTGGCACGGCGCGTGGCGAGCAGGGCCTGGCCCAGATTGTGCCATGGAACAGGGCTCTTGCCGCCGGTCTCGGTCGCCTTGGTGAACAGGGGGATGGCCTGCTCGTGGCGGCCGCTCTCCAGGTAGATCAGGCCGAGGTTGTTGTAGGGCTCGGGGAGATTGGGCCGTAAGGCGATGGCCCGGTTGAAGCTGGCGATCGCCTTCTCCTGGTCGCCCATGGTCTTGTACAAGGCGCCGAGGTTGACATAGGCCTCGGCGAATCTGGGGTTGATCTTGACCGCCCGCAGGTAGGCGGTGAGGGCCGCTTGGCGGTCGTTGGTGTTGGAGTAGACGATGCCGAGGTTGGCGTAGGCATTGTCGTAATCGGGTTGCAGGGCCAGGGCCTTGTGCAGGTGGGCGATGGCCTGCCGGCTGTTGCCCTGCTCAAAGTAGACCATGGCCAGGTCGTTGTGGGCGGTGGCCAGGTTGGGGTTAATGGCCAAGGCCTTCTGGTAGTAGGCAATGGCCTTGTCCGGTTGGCCGGTCTCCTGGTAGACCACGGCGAGGTTGATATAGGGGAGTTCGTAGTCCGGCTTGAGGGCGATGGAGCGGTTGAGGCTGTCGATGGCCTTCTCCGTTTGCTGGACCCCGTGGTAGGCACTGCCCAGGTTGTTCAAGAAAAACCAGCTCTCGGGGTTGACCTCGACGGCGTGTTGGCTAAAGGAGAGCCGAGTCCGCCAATGCCGCTCCTGGACCATGCTCTTGGTGGCCAGCAGGGTCAAGACGGCCAGGAAGAGGGCCTTGGCCATGGGGCCGGAGGTCAGGGGCAGCAGGCGGGAGACGGCAAAGGCCGGGCCGAGCATGGCGAGATAGAGGTAGCGCCCGGCCACGGTGGAGACCTGCTGAAAGTTGAAGGGGATGAAGCCCAAGACCGGCAGCAGGGCGATGACGAACAGACTGGTGGCGGTCAGCAGCGGTTGCGGCCGTCGCCACAGGAGATAGGCGATGGCGACATAGGGGAGGAGGCCGGTGAGATAGATCAAGGGCTGGGAGAGCACGAACTCCGGGGTGCGCCCGTAGTCCGGGCCCAGGGTGAGGGGGAGCGCCAACTTGCCGACATAAAAGGAGAGGGCGTCGCCGGCGATCAGGAAGCGTTGTCCGAAGGGGGGCAAGAGTTCGCTGTCGGTAATGGTTTGCGCCTGCCTGGTCATCAGGATCATGGGCAGGGCGCTTAACAGCCAGGGGGTCAGGGTGAGGATGAGGCGGCGGCGGTGCTGGCCCAGCTCAAAGTAACCGATGACCGCAGCCAGCAGCGGCACCGTCACGGCGTTGGGTTTGGCGAGCATGGCCAGGACAAAGGCGGTCAGGGCCATGCCCAGGTGCTGCCGGGAGCGGGCCGAGCCCTCAGCCGTTTGGCTGCCCTGCGTATACTGCCATAGGGCGACCACGGAGCAGAAGCCGGCGAGCAGGTCTTTTAGCCCGGTGGCCCAGGCCACCGGCCCCACCTGCATGGGATGGAGGGCAAAGAGCAGGGCGCCTGCCGCCGCCGACCAGGGGACCCCTCCGAGCCTGCGCAGCAAGAGAAAGACCACCGCCGTGGTGGCGCTATGCAGCAGGAGGTTCGCGGCGTGGAAGAGGTAGCTGTTCAAGGGCAGGCCAGGGCTTCCGGCCAGCAGGTGGGAGAGAGCGGCCAGCAGCGACCACAGGGTGTAGGTCAAGGGGATATAGAGCTTTAGGTAGGGCTCTTGCCAGAAATGGAGGATATTGGCGAGGGAGAAGCGTTCCAGGTAGGGGTTGCCGGTGATGTTGACGGAGTCATCGTAGCCGAGAAACTCATTCCAGCACACGGGCAGGAAGACGAGAGCGGTGATCAGCACCACCAGGGGCAGCAGCAGACGTTGGTTCCGCCAGGCGCCGTGGATGAGGGAGGTCATGCCCTGGGGCCGAGGGGCCTGCGGGGAGGCCCGTTTTTCAAGGCCCGGGCCTTGAAGATGTGGCGGATGTACTGGCTGCCCCGGCCCATCAGGCCGAGAAAGGTCTCGGCGGTCTTGGACTCACCGATGGTCCGGGGGACGTTCTGGTAGGGGATCTCCACCCAGCGGTAACGGTCGCGGATCAGCTGGGCCATGAGCATGATGAAGTACTCGCCGTAGTCGCCGTGCAGGGGGATGGTCTTGATCACCTCGGCGCGGATGGCGATGAAGCCGCTGGTCCAGTCGTGGAAGGGGGTCCGCATCAGCCAGGTGGTGAGCAGGTTCAAGGTGTGGGTGCAGCACTTTTGGATGACCACCACCACCCCTTTGTGGCCGTGCAGTTCGTCGGCCCCGCCCGGGACATAGCGGCTGCCGATGGCGGCGTCCGCGCCGTGGTCAAGGACTTGGGCGATCAACTCCGGCACCGTGGCCGGGGGCAGGGAGAAGTCGCAGTCCATCCACACCACCACCCGGCCCCGGCTCTCGTCGATGCCCCGTTGGATGGCGCTGACCAGCCCCCGTTCATCGGTGCGCACAATCAAGCGCACCCCCGGGATCTGGTCCATGATGCCGCGGACTACATCGGCGGTGCCGTCCGGGGAGTTGTCGTCCACCACGATAAACTCGGCAGGCCAAGGCAGCAGGGCGCTGATGGCTGGGATGAGTTTTTCGATATTACCCTTTTCATTATAGGTAGGTAAGATTATAGTGGCCTTAATCTCCGGCCTCTCCTCTGTTTCCGGCATGTTCCCCCTTAAGCAACCATGGCGCGACGACTTTCATTCCTCAGAAATATGGTGCCTGCGGCGGTTGGCTGGTTGTTGATCGGTATCCATGTTTGCTTTTTTAGTCAATTCTTCCCCAATGCTCAAGGGAAACTTGGCCATGACTACCAATACAACTTGCCGCTCCTGCTCGATGGTTACTATTGGTTCCTCCATAACGGTCCGTGGTCCCTCCCTTGGTTCACCCCCTCGTTTTGCGGCGGCATGCCGCTCATGGCCAATCCGGCCACCTTCTACTGCTCCACCAGCCAGTGGTTCACCTTTTTCACCGACCCGCTAAGCGCGGTGCGGCTGACCTTGGCCCTGTTTGGCGCCTTGGGTTTTTGGGGGATGTATCTCCTGTTGGCGACGGTATTCCGTAGTGGCCGCTGGACGGCGCTCTTGGGTGGCGGACTCTTTCTGTTTAATGGTCTCTTTGCCTGGCGGATGGTGGTGGGGCACCTGGAGTTCCACGCCTTCATGCTCACCCCGTTGATCGCCTACTTTCTCTTGCGCCCCGAGGCGGCAGGCCCGCTCAGGCCCTGGGCCGTGGTCCGCAACGGGGTCTGCGTGGGGCTCATGCTCGGCTATGCCTTCATGTCGGGCATGACCCAGCTGATCGTGCCCGCGTTGATCGCCGTGGTCATCATCGCCACCCTGGCCCGGCTGACCCCGGGCACCGAGGTCGATAGCCAGGGGTTTGTGCTGCGCTTGGCCGGGGGTGGGATCTTGGCCCTGGGGCTATCCGCCGCCAAGCTCGCGGCCGCCTTGGCCTTTCTGGGAAATTTTCCCCGGGACTCGTACCTGTTGCCGGGGGTCGATGGTCTGGTCAAGCTCATCGGTTTTATCATCCACGTCCTGACCACGGGGGGCGCTGGCGTGGATGCGGAGGGGGTGCTGACCAACTCCCAGTGGACCTTGGGCCGCCACGAATTCGAGTTTGGCCTCACCTGGGCACCCTGGCTGTTGATGGCCCTGGGCCTGGCGCTGAATGGCGGCTGGCGGCGGACCTGCGCCGCCATCGGCAGTCGTCGTCAGCTGCCCTGCCTGGCCCTCTGCCTGTTGCTCCTTGCCATCCCTTTAGCCCTGAACTACTACTCCCCGGCCTGGAACCAGTTTCTGAAGACCATCCCTTTTATCAGAAATTTGAGTAACTTTATCCGTTGGCTCATCATCTACATCCCCTGCATCGTCATCCTGGCGGCCGTGGCCGTGGAGCGGACCCCCCTTTTGCACCGCTTCGCCCCCTCCGTGGTGGGGGCAACCCTGGCTTGGGTGGTGGTGGGGAACATCGCCATGGATACCACCTATTATCACCAGGAGCCCTATGACCCGGCGCCCGTGGTCGAGGCCTACTGGCGGACCCGGGAGCGCGGGGAGCCGCCGGTGATCGCCACCCAGGTGGCGAGCCTTGACGAGACGGGGCAGCCCTCCTTGCCCATGGCCCGCAACGATGTCCTGATCCACGGCCAGTCGCAGATCCTCTGCTATGAACCGATGTTCGGCTTCCGCCTGGAGTTCCTGCCCTTTAAGGGGATCCGGCCGGGGCCGTCCCTGGCCGTGCAGGGCGATGAACTCAATGTGAAAAATCCGGCCTGCTACCTCTACCCCCACGAGAACGGTTGCACCCCGGGTGA
>CAYSFY010000216.1:0-7338 GCA_964430285.1 uncultured Desulfobulbia bacterium | reverse complement strand
TGATGGGGGGGCGTTACTTCACCACGGGGTCGTAACCGCCCGCATGGAAGGGATGACAACGGCAGATCCGCCGGCTGGCGAGCCACACCCCCTTGGGGAGACCATGACAGAGGATGGCATCGATGGCGTATTGCGAGCAGGTGGGGTGAAATCGGCAGCTGGGCGGAAGCAGGGGGGAGAGAAAGCGCTGGTAGGCGCGGATCAAGCGGACAATTTGTTTTTGCACAGGTATCCCGTGTTAGCTAATCGGTCGCAGTGGTGGCGTCATGGGCTTCTCCTGCCACTACCCCGGAGCGCCCGGTATGCCGAGCCAAAATCGCTTGGATATCAGCAAGCCCCCGGGGCCGAAAGTTTTGGTTGGTGGCAATAACCAGATCCACGCCCCGGCAGCTCCCTGCCTGCTTAGCCACCAAGGATGGCAACGCCCGGTTGTGCCGGTAATACTCTTTGAGAAGCCTTTTTATCCGATTACGCCGGACCGCCAGTTTCTGCCCGCTGACGCTGATGCCAAGTCGGTCCTGGCCCTGATCGTTGTCGACATAAATCAGGGTTAGCCCCTTCCCCCATTGCCTCCGGCCATGACGGTAAACCGCCTGATACTGCCATGTCTTGGAGAGCAGGGAATCCTTGGGCAGGGGCTGACCCATGGCCGCATCCCGCGAGCGAACTCAGACGGCTAAACGACTGCGGCCCTTGGCCCGTCTGCGGTTGATGACGGCACGGCCATTCTTGGTGCTCATTCTCACCCGAAAGCCATGGGTACGGTAACGGGAGGTGTTGCTGGGTTGAAATGTTCTCTTGCTCATGGGGTATTCCTTTTCATGTTACGGTAATCCATACCGTGTTTACGTGTAACTGCTCAGTGGGAATCGCGTTAATGGTCCGTGGGCAACACCCTTAGCAGTAAACTCCATCCCTCTTTTGCCTGCGCCTCCAGACCACACCGCCAGATACCCAAGGCCCGTTGACGGGGGACAGTGACGAGTGGCTATCAGGCAACGCCTACGCCAGAATCGGCTATACTAACCATATTCGCACGGTCATGTCAAATTATTACGACCCGCTCGGCTGGTTTAGGCTATAGCCTGAGGAGTTGGAGATCATCCGCTTTCCTGGTGCTGCCATCAGAAATTGATCAGCTCGACATCGAAGACCAGAGTCGCGTTGGGGGGGATGACCCCACCGGCGCCTCTGGAACCGTAGGCCAAGGCAGGGGGGATGATCAGGGTGCGCTTCTCCCCTTTTTTCATGCCCATAAAGGCCTCATCCCAACCCTTGATCACTCGTCCCATGCCCACCGGGAACTGGAATGGCTGGTTGCGGTCCACCGAGGAGTCGAACTTGCCGCCCTCCAAAAAGGTGCCGGTGTAGTGGGCGGTAACGGTGTCACCCTTCTTGGGGGAGGCCTCGCCTGTCCCGGGCTGGGTGACTACATACATCAGGCCACTGGGGGTGGTGATGGCCTTGGGCCATTTTTGCTTGATGAGCGCCTGATCTTTCCCGGCAGCAGCTTTCTCCTGGGCGAGACCGGCGCCTTCGATCTTCTGGCGCAGGGCATCAAAGCCCTTTTGATCCGCCTTGAATTTCTTGGCCTGGTCGCCGACCCGCAGGATGGTCAGGGTAGTAATCTTGTCACCCTGGGCGATCTTGTTCACCACCTCCTGACCGCTGACCACATGACCGAAGATGGTGTGTTTGCCATCCAACCAGGGGGTAGCGACATGGGTGATAAAAAATTGACTGCCGTTGGTGCCGGGGCCGGCATTGGCCATGGAGAGGACGCCGGCACCGCTGTGCTTCAGCGAGGGATCGAACTCATCGGGGAAATTATAGCCGGGACCGCCACTACCGGTGCCATCGGGATCTCCCCCCTGAATCATAAAGTTGGGGATGACCCGATGGAAGGTCAGTCCGTCATAGAAATGAACACCCTTGCCCTTGTTTGAGTCCTTGGTGCCCTCGGCCAGACCGACAAAGTTGGCCACCGTCATCGGGGCCTTGGTGAACTCCAGTTGGACCACGATCTCACCCTTGGTGGTGACAAACTTGGCATAGAGGCCGTCGGCCAATTTTTCAACGGCATGAGCGGCCGAAGAGAGCAGGAGGCCACTGGCCATCATGCCTAGGCAACAGATAACGATCATTTTCATCACAATTCTCCAGGTTAAAAAATCAATAGATACCAGCACCGGTCTCCGACGCTGCTCAGCTCTTTGCCGCCAGGTCAGGATTGGGGGATGCCCATCACCCTTCGGCACCCGCTCCATAAATCCGTAAACCAGCGCAGGTTCGCCTTATTACAAGAGGGGACAACTTAAAACAAAACCCGGACCGCTGTCAAGGGGGATGGTGGATGGACGAAAAAAGCCCCCCGACCTCGTCGGTGGCGGAGAGGTCGGGGGGCTTACCGGGGGAACTCCCCCCGGGTTCTTGGTTGGCAGACAGTGGGCGAATTGCGGCCCGGATCAGATGGCGGTCTCCCCCCGTTCTCCGGTGCGGATGCGAATGACATCCTCCACCGGCAGGATAAAGATCTTGCCGTCACCGATCTTGCCGCTGTTGGCGGCCTGACGGATACAGTCCGCCACCGAGTCGGCATCCGTGGAAGAGACGACCACCTCAATCTTGACCTTGGGGATAAAGTCGACGACATACTCAGCCCCCCGGTAGATCTCGGTGTGGCCCTTCTGACGGCCATAGCCCTTCACCTCGCTGATGGTCATGCCGGTGATCCCCTTCTCGTTAAGGGCCGATTTCACCTGGTCCAGGGCAAACGGTTTGATGATCGCTTCGATCTTTTTCATGGTATTTTCTCTCCAGGTCTCTAGGTTATGAGGTGTACCCTACTTCGCTATGCTGAGAGAGATCCAAGCCCTGAATCTCGTCTTCCTGCTCCACGCGCAGACCGCCGGTGACCCAACCGACCACCTTGAGGATAACGGTGGTCAGGACCAGGGAGTAGAGGATGGCTGCCCCGGCCCCAATCGCCTGGACCACAAACTGATGGGGGTTGCCGAAAAAGAGCCCCCCCGAGCAGGCCGGATTAACGGCTGAGGAGGCGAACAGACCGGTGGCCAAGGCCCCCCAGAGCCCGCCGACCCCATGAATGCCCACCACGTCCAGGGCGTCATCATAGCCCAGCTTATTTTTGGCCATCACCCCCCCGTAGCAGATGCCACCGGCAGCGAGGCCGATAATCACGGCGGAGAGCGGGCTGACAAAACCGGCGGCCGGGGTGATGGCCACCAGCCCGGCCAAGGCCCCGGAGACCGCGCCCAGGGTAGTGGGTTTTTTCTGCACCAACCACTCAATGACCAACCACGAGAGCACGGCAGCGCCGGTGGCCACTTGGGTGGTGAAAAAGGCCAAGGTGGCGGTCTCGCCGGCGGACAAGGCCGAACCGGCATTGAACCCGAACCAGCCAAACCACAAGAGCCCTGCCCCAAGGATGGTCATGGGCAGGTTGTGGGGATGGAAGGACTCACGTCCCCACCCCTTTCTCTTGCCCAACATCATGGCGGCCACCAAGGCAGCCACCCCGGAGTTGATGTGGATAACGGTGCCGCCGGCGAAATCGAGGGCCCCCATCTTGGCCAACCACCCTCCACCCCACACCCAGTGACAGATGGGGAGGTAGACCAAGGTGCTCCACAGGGTGATGAACAGCAGGTAGGCGGAAAACTTCATCCTCTCCGCGATGGCGCCCGAGATCAAGGCCGGGGTGATGATGGCGAACATCAACTGAAAGGCACAGAACAACAGATCCGGGATGGTCTTGGAGTATGGCCCCGGGGTCAGCGTCACGCCATTGAGTCCCAACAGGCTCAGGTCGCCGATCAGCCCGCCGTGGTCAGGGCCAAAGGCAATGGAGTAGCCGTAGACAACCCAGATGATGGAGACGATCCCCAGACAGACCATACTCTGCATGATGGTCCCCAGGACATTTTTCGAGCGGACCAGCCCCCCATAAAAAAGGGCCAGCCCCGGGGTCATCAGCATGACCATTGCGGTTGCGATCAACATAAATGCGGTATCACCAGTGTCCATCTCTCTCTCCTTGTTTCGAGGAATTATCAGATAGCGCCTTGGCTGGCGCCACCCATTGATGATGGTCAGTAAAGCAGATACCGTGCCTATCTTGAGACAAACATAACAACACATTGTGATTACAACATATAATTTTTTATAATGGCGACACAGCCCACCGCCATTACGGTACGAATTTGTCAATTCAAAACAAATCGCTTAACAAATTTGTACATACAAAACAAAGTTGGACAGAGGGGACGACGTGGAGGGCTTACACCGGATCACCAGTTAGAAGTAACAGCTTCCGGACAAATAACAGGGGAGGGGCCGAAGGGGGTGAAGCTGGCAAGGAGATGTGGATCAGAACCACTTCTTACGCTTGAAATAGACCACCATGCCGATGCCCAAGGTGGTCATCAGGCCAAGGGCCAGGGGATAGCCGAGATACCAGTTGAGTTCCGGCATGTTCCACGGGCTGCGCGCGGTGTTGAAATTCATGCCGTAGATACCGGCGATCAGGGTCAAGGGAATGAACACCGCCGTGAACATGGTCAGGACCTTCATGATCTCATTCATGCGAAAGCTCAAGCTCGACAGGTAGATGTCCAGCATGCCGGCAATCACATCCCGGAAGGTCTCAACGGTATCGATGATATGGATGGTATGGTCGTAGAGGTCCCGCAGATAGAGGTCAATGGCAAGAGTGATAATGGGCGCCTCCCCCCGTTGCAGGGAGCTGATCACTTCGCGCAGGGGCCAGACCGACTTGCGCAGCAAGAGGACCTTGCGCTTCAAGAGATGGATCTGGTGCAAGGTCTCCGGTTTGGGATCAGAGATCAACAACTCCTCAATCTCCTCAATCTCCTCGCCGATCTGCTCCAGGGTCTGGAAGAAGTTGTCGATAATGGCGTCGGTGAGGGCATAGGCAAGATAGTCGGCGCCCATCTTACGGATGCGGCCCTTGTTTTCCGACAAACGCTTATGGACCTGATCAAAGACCGGGGTCCGCCACTCCTGAAAGGTGATCAGGAAGTTGACCCCCAGGACCATGCTGATCTGCTCCAGGTCCAACCCGACAAACTCCCCGGCCGTGGGTAGGGCGTGCATCTTGAGGCAGATAAAGAGATAATCATCGAAGTGATCGACCTTGGGCCGTTGGGTGGTATTGAGAATATCCTCCAGGACCAAGGGGTGGACCTGAAAATCGGCGCACAGCCTTTCGATGAGATCCACCCGGTGCAAGCCGTCGATGTTGATCCAGGTGATGCCCTGGTCCTGACGCGGGATGACACACTCCTCCACCCGGGCCGGGACGAAACGGGTAACAGCAAACTCTTCGGCGTCATAGCGAATGACGGTGATGGTGACCTCTTGGTCGATTCGCGCACCGACATGGACCGGGGTGCCGGGGGAGAGTCCGGCCTTGCGGGCGCTGGGCCGCAGGTGGCGCAGCATCTTGCCCGACGTCTGCCCCAAGGCGTTGATAGTGGCGGCGGATGGTTTCATGGGGGAAGGGTCCGGCCGTGAGGGCGGTTACGGCTTGCGTCTACCCTGGGCGATGACCTCGTTGGCGAGTTCGTTGCTATCGTCGGTCCGGATCGGGAAGTGCTGGGCCAAGAGCTTGCCGAAACGGGTGATCTCGGCGCACAGGGCCTCGCTCTTCCGGCCGCTCTTGAGTCCCGTGGTGACCTGAGTGGCGTAAGTCTGCAACTCATCCTGACTGATCTTTTGGTAGATGCCTTGGTCGGCCAGCACCCAGACCCTGCGTTCGAAGAGGGAGAGGAAGAAGAGGACCCCCGAGTGGTCACGGGTGTGGTGTAGGCCCTTGGCAAAAAAGGCCTGCTCGGCCCTGACCCGAACCCGGTGCTCGAGTTGGCGTACCGGGACAAAGAGCCGGTGCACGGCGGGTAGAAATTTCAAGGCCAGGGCGGTCAGCAGTGCCCCGGTCACGGCGCAGGGGACATAAAGCCACAGGGAGGCATTCAGGAAATAATCGGTCACCGCCAGGGCCGCGAGCCCGCCCAGGATGACGCCGCCCAGGACGATCCCCTCGGGGTAGGTGTCACTGGCATCCACCACCATCACCGCGATCTCGCCGGCGGTCTCACCCTCCACCACCTTGATGGTGGCGGCAATCCGCTCCTTCTCCGCTGCCGAGAAAAAATGTTCCGCGTCCATCATCACCAATCTCCCGAGGCCCCGCCACCACCAAAACCGCCGCCGCCGAAGCCACTAAAGCCGCCACCGCCAAAACCACTACCACCAAAACCGCCGCCCATGGATATCCCGCCCCCCCGCATCAGCATGTTGCCCAGCAACAAGGGCAAGATGAGTCCGCCCAGCCCGCCCACCGGCATCAGCAAGAGGAGCAGCAGCAGGCTGATCGACGACAGACCGAAAAAGGCGAAAACCGGCAGCAGGATGGCCCCGGCGATGACCCCCAAGGGCCGCGAGGCCCGGCCTAGGGAGGAGATGATAAACACTCCGAAGAGGAGATAGGCGAGAAAGGGTGAAGAGTCCTGGCCCCGCCCCCGCCTCCCCTGCCGGGGCTCGGCGGTGAATTCGCCGCGACTGGCCTGAATGGTCGCCGTCACCCCGGCTTTGATCCCCTCGTCAAACCGCCCTTCCTTAAACAGGGGGGTGATGACCTGGTCGATGATCCGGCCGCTGACCAGGTCGGTCAGCACCCCTTCCAGTCCTCGGCCCACCTCAATGCGGATCTTACGCTCCAGCTTGACCACCAGCAGCAGGACGCCATTGTCGCGGCCCTGTTGACCGATGCCCCACTTGTCCACCGTGCGGATGCTGAAATCCTCCAAGGCATCCCCCTCCAGGGAGTCGATGGTGAGCACGGCCACCTGGGTGGAGTCCTGCTCCTCGAAGGTACGCAAGGCCTGCTCGATCTGGCTCGCCGTCTCCGGCGTCAGCAGGTGGGCGTAGTCGTTGACATAGCCCTGAAAGGGGGGGGGCTCCAGGGCCAAGGCCCCAGGGGCCAAACCCAGCAGGGCAGAAAGGGCCAAGGCCAAGAGCCACAGCGGCCCGGGGCAGTTACCCCAAAAACGGCGTGGTGGGTGGGCGCGGCTGTTGGTGGGCAAGCTGGAACACCGGACGACAAATTTTCGGTGGTGCGCAAGCCCTGCAACCGTCCTTGGCGCCATCACCAACTCGTTGATCTTGAGTAGGGGGATGGCGAGTTCATGGACTTTTGCAACTCCCATCAAAATTTGTCTGTTTCGCAAAAACCGCTCAACCGACGCTGGCACGCCCCGTAACACATTGAAATTACATTGGCAGATGGTCAGCTTCACG
>CAYSFY010000215.1:0-7469 GCA_964430285.1 uncultured Desulfobulbia bacterium | reverse complement strand
CCCAACTTCATGCACGGCCACGCGGTTAACGATCTGGCCGGCAACAACGTGCGGATCATCGAATATATCCCCGGCCGCCGTCTGGACGAGATGGTGGCCGACCACGCCGCCGACCACCACGCCTACTTCCATCAGGCCTTCCCGGCCTTTCTCGATCAGTTCATCGAGATGACGAGGGCCATCAAATTTCTCCACGACCACGGCGAGAAGCACGGCGATATCCGCCGGGACCATATCCTCTGGGACCGCGAGCGCCACATCCACCGCTGGATCGACTTCGACTACAACTACCAGCACGGCGAGGCCATGTTCGGCTTCGACCTCCAGGGGCTGGGCAACATCCTCATCTTCCTTGCCGGTGGCGGCGACATCCTCACCGCCGACCTCTACCACGAGCAACGGGGGCTCTTTGACTCCCTGTGGGGGGAGGACCTGAACATCTCATACAAAAATCGCGTCGCGAATTTAAGGAAGATCTTCCCCTACATCCCGGAGTCGCTGAACCGCATCCTGCTCCACTTCTCCTTCGGGGCCAAGATCTTTTACGACACCACGGAGCAGATGCTGGATGACCTGGCCCAAGCCCGGGCCGATGTCGCTACCATCACAGGGAGGGGTATATGAATTGCGCACCAGAGAGGGCCATTAATCTCGCCAACCGGGACACCGAGCGCCACGTGCTGGTGGCGGTGGACGAATCCGCGAACTCCAAGCGGGCGGTGATGTATATCGCCGACTTCTTCTCCGGGGCGCGGGAGATATTCATCACCCTGCTCTCCATCCTGCCCGAGCCGTCGGAGGACTTTTTCCCCACCGACGAGGCCCGCCTGACCTGGATTGAGGAGAAGAAGAGCGCCATGGAGGGTGTGCTCACCGGCTACCAGGAGATCCTGCGCGGCGCCGGCTTCACCGATGAGCAGATCGCCAGCCACCTGGTGATCAGACCCTGCACCTCGGTGGCCGAGGTAATTTTGGAGGAGCAGAAACGTCTGCACTCCTGCATCGTGGTGGTGGGCCGGCGGGGGATCACCCACCAGGAGGAGTTTGTCTTCGGCTCCACCTCGAACAAGATCCTCCATCAGGCCCAAAACTGCGCCGTGCTGGTGGTGGAGTAGACAGGGAACGGGGGCAGCGAGTCCCCTCCCCCTTCGGCCTATAAAAAATGGGTTGGCGATCCCGCCATTCGTTGGTATCGTAGGCGACTTTTGCGTAAAACCCCACGCGACAAGCGCCTACGGCCAAGCAACCGCGCCGTTGCCAACCATTCAACAGCAGCCACACAACTCCTATTTTGTCAGCGAAAGAGATTCCAGAGAGAACAGGGGTGACCGCCCGCAACGGGACGATGCTGAACAGCATCCAACAAGAGTTGGACCGCCGGGAGCAGGAGATCCTCCACCCCCACGCCTGTTTCAGCAGCGACGGCCGCCGCCGCCGGCCCGAGAGTCTGCAAGGGTACCGCCAGAATTTCGCGGTGGACTGCGACCGCATCCTCTACGCCAAGTCCTACACCCGCTACATCGACAAGACCCAAGTCTTCTCCATGGTTGCCAACGACCACATCACCCATCGGGTGCTGCATGTGCAGTTGGTCTCCAAGATCGGCCGCACCATTGGCCGCTTTCTGCGTCTGAACGAGGACCTGATCGAGGCCATCGCCCTGGGCCATGACCTGGGCCACCCCCCCTTTGGCCACGACGGCGAGGTCATCCTCTCCAGGCTGTGCGTGGAACACGGCCTCCCCCCCTTTCTCCACAACCTACAGAGCATCCGTTTTCTGGAGTGTTTGGAAAAAAAAGGGGCCGGCCTGAACCTCACCCTACAGACCCTGGACGGCATCCTCTGCCACGACGGCGAGGTCAACCGGGTCTCCTTGTCCCCCCGGCGGGACAAGACCTTTGCCGATCTGGACCTGGACCTGAGCCGCAAGGCCGCGGCCCCGCAAAGCGAACTGACCCCCATGACCTATGAGGGGTGCGTGGTCCGGCTGGCCGACACCATCGCCTATATCGGCCGCGATATCGAGGACGCCATCGAACTCGGCCTGATCCAGCGTCAAGACCTGCCGCCGGAGTGTGTCCAGGTCCTGGGGGACACCAACGGCCATATCGTCTACAACCTGGTCACCGACCTGATCGAGCACAGCAGCGGCCTTGACACCATCAGCTTCAGTCCGCCCATGGCCGAGGCCCTCTTGGCCCTGAAGCGCTTCAACTACCGGATGATCTACATGAATCCCAAGGTGAAGACCGGGACGGAGGAGATCAGCCGCTCCTACCGGGTGCTGTTTACCACCTACCTGAAACACCTGGCCAACCAGGATGTCAGCTCCACGATCATCAACGATTTTGCCCACTACCTCGACCCGCAACGGCTGGCCCAGACCCCGCCGGCGGGGATCGTGCGCGACTTCATCGCCGGCATGACCGACGACTACTTCCGTACCCAGGCCAAGCTCCTCGGCTGCCCCATCCCCCCCAAGCAGTGAAGATCAAGGCCAAGACCATCTGGAGCATGTGCGGCATGTGCACGGTCCGCTGCCCGATCCGGGTGGAGGTGGAGGGCAACCGGGTAACCGGGATCGAGGGCAACCCCTTCCTCTTGGGCGGGGCACTGTGCGCCAAGGGGGCGGCAGGCATGGCCTTGGTCAGCGACCAGGAACGGCCCAGCCAACCCCTGATCCGCCGCGGCGGACGGGGCGCCGGCCGCTGGGACGAGGTCAGCTGGCCAACGGCCTACGACTACGTGGCCGAGAAACTGGACGCCATTCGCCAGCGCCATGGCCCGGAGAGCATCATGCTCAGTTGCCGGGGCGGCCCCTTTGTCGATCTGTGCAAGGCCTTTATCCATGCCCTGGGCTCACCCAACTTCACCGACCACGACAGCACCTGCGGCAGAAACGTCCATCACGCCAGCCTCTCCCTCTACGGTCTGGGCCGCACGGAGCTGATCCACGACATCAAAAACACCAAGCACTTGGTTCTCTTCGGCCGCAACCTCCTCTCCTCGCTCAGGGTGGCCGAGGTCAACCAGGTCTTGGACATGCTGGACGCGGGCGGCAGGATGACCTATATCGATTGCCGCCAGACCATAACCGGGGTCAAGGCCACTCGCTTCTTCCAGGTCAGACCCGGCACCGACTACGCCTTTGCCCTCGGCCTGATCCACCAATTGATCCGGGACGGGGCCTATGACCGAGAGTTTATCGCCCGCCACGTCAGCGATTTCCCTGAACTCGAACGCTTTATCGCGCCCTACACCCTGGAGTGGGCGGCCAAGGAGTGCGGGGTGCGGCTGAAACAGCTGCAGGAGTTCGTGGCCGAGCTGAAGGAGGACCGTCCTCGCGCCATCTTCCATCCGGGGTGGATGCTCTCCCGCTACCGCGACTCCTTCTACGCCAGCCGCGCCATCCATCTATTGAACATGCTGATGGGCAATATCGAGATCAAGGGCGGGCAGCTGCTGGCCAAGGGGCCGGGGGATTACGGGATGAATGGCCTTCGCAGCCTGGACGCCGAGGTCCCCAAACCGCCTGGGAAGCGGGGTGACGGCGTGGGCTGGCGCTATCCCCATTTCGACCCAGGGCCGGGGCTCTTCCATCTCTTCTACGAGACCATGCTGAACGCAGACCCTTACCCGATCAAGGGGGTCATCTGCTACCGCCACGACCCGCTTACCTGCTTCCCCGACCCCGCGGCCCAGAAAGAGGCCTTGGACCGGGCGGAAATCCTGGTCTCCATCGACACCCACTACAGCGAATTCGGCTGGTACAGCGACGTCATTCTGCCGGAGTCCACCTACCTGGAGCGAGCCACCCCCATAGCCACCCAGAAAGGGGTGCGGCCCCGCTTCATCGTCCGCCGCCAGGCTGTGGAGCCCACCCTGGACACCAAGCCCTCCTGGGAGATCGTGCAGCAGCTGGCCCAACGGTTGGGGTGCGGTCACCTCTTCCCTTACCAGACCATCGAAGAGCTGTGGGCCTGGCAGTTACAGCCCACCGGCTTCACCGCGCAGGCATTTGACGAGCGGGGCTTTATCGAACTGGCGGACGAGCCGCTCCTCTTTGACCGTGAGCAGTTGGCCGGGAGGTTCAAGACCCCCTCCGGCACCATCGAGGTGATCAGCCAGCTGCTGACCACGGCCGGGCTCCCATCCTTAAAACCCTACGCCAGCCCGGCCAAACCGCCGCCGGGTCAGTTTCGGCTGCTCTTCGGCCGCTCGCCGGTGCATAGCCACAGCCACACCATCAACAACCCGCTGCTCAATGAACTCATGCCTGAAAACACCCTGTGGATCAACAACCAGGTGGCCAACAAGATGGGGATCAGCACTGGTGACTGGCTGGAGGTGGGCTCCGCGGGTGCCACCGGTACCATCCGCGCCCAGGTCACCGAGTTCATCCACCCGGAGGCGGTCTACACCGTCCACGGCTTTGGCAGGCAGGTGCCCCTACAGACCAGGGCCTACCACGCCGGCATGAGTGACCAGAAGTTGATGCAGGGGAAGTTGCAAGACATGGACGAGGCCGGCGGCGGGCTCTGCCTGTGCGAGACCTTTGTCTCCGTGCGCCGCAGCACCAAGAACCCCGGAGCGAGGGTTGAACTATGAACCACTATCTCCTCTATCTCAATGGCAAGCGCTGCATCGGCTGCCAGGGGTGCGTCGTGCACTGCAAGACCAATAAAGGGCTGCCACCAGGACCGATGCTCTGCGCCATCAGCCACGCGGAGCTGACCGTGGTGCGCGGCATCCCCAAGACCGAGTTTCATTTCCGCTCCTGCCATCACTGTGAAGACCCCTTGTGCGTCGCGGCCTGCCCGGTAAACGCCATGCGTAAACGGGCGGACGGCATCGTCCATGTCGATCAGGAGAGCTGCATCGGCTGCATGGCCTGCGCCAGGGCCTGCCCCTGGCAGGTGCCGCAGCGTAATCCCCAGAGCGGCAAGGCGGTCAAATGCGACTACTGCCTGGAACGGCTGGACCAAGGGTTGAAGCCTGCCTGTGTCAGCCGCTGCACCACCCACGCCTTGAAACTCGTCCGCCTGCAAGAGATCTGATGGTCCCGTAACAACTCCCAACACAGGCCATCCGCATACGTAGCGCCAGGAGCTGACACGCAGTGTCGGCGGCGGCTAAGCGCTGGTTGCGAATCCGACAACGCTAACTCGTCGCCAGCGTCCATTTATTTTTTGTCGATCCGTGCCAATTTGTGCTAGACTACATCAAAATTATCGCCCATCCCTATTCATCCCTAGCAAACGAGCCAATTTATTATGTCTATCGATATCGTCAAGGAACTCGACCGAGTCCTCGCCTCCGACCAACACGACCCCTTTGTGGTCCTTGGTTTCCATGTCATCGACCGCCAACGCCCCTCGGCAGTCATCCGCACCTTCCAGCCCTTGGCCGAGTCGGTACGCCTGACCCTGGGCTCCCAAACGATCGACATGTACAAGATGCGAGCGGAAGGTCTGTTCGAGGTCATCATCTCCGATTTCAGCGAACCGGTGGACTACCACTTCGAGACCACCCTCTACAACGGGATAGTCAAGATCGTCTTCGACCCCTACCGCATCCTGCCCCAGCTCACCGACTTCGACTGCCACCTGTTCAACAACGGTACCCACTACCATGTCGACGAGCGTCTGGGCGCCCACCCCATGACCATCAACGGGAAGGCCGGCGTCCTCTTCCGGGTGTGGGCGCCATCGGCGCGCAGGGTCAGTGTGATCGGCGATTTCAACTACTGGGACGGCAGGGTCCACCAGATGCGGGCCATCAGTTCGTCGGGGATCTGGGAGCTCTTCATCCCGGGCCTGGAAGTAGGGGAACTCTACAAGTACGAAATCCGCACCCAGAACATGGATATCCTGGAGAAGATCGACCCCCTGCAGTTCACCGCCGAGGTCAGACCGAAGAGCGCCTCCCAGGTCACCGATCTCTCCGGCTACCATTGGCAGGACCAGGAGTGGCTCGCGGCCCGCGACTCGGCCTCGATCTACCGCTCCCCGATGTCGACCTATGAGGTCCACTTGGGCTCTTGGCGGCGTGACCCAGAAAACCCCGAACGCTTCCTCTCCTTTCGGGAGCTGGCCAACAGCCTGATCCCCTATGTGGTGGAGATGGGCTTTACCCATATCGAGTTGTTGCCGATCATGGAGCACCCCCTGGATGAGTCCTGGGGCTATCAGGTCACCGGCTACTTCTCCACCAACAGCCGTTTCGGCACCCCGACCGACTTCATGTACTTTATCGACCAGTGCCACCAGCACGGCATCGGCGTCATCCTGGACTGGGTGCCGTCCCACTTCCCCACCGACGGCCACAGCCTGGGCCGCTTCGACGGCACCGCCCTCTACGAACACGAGGACCCGCGCCAGGGCCACCACCCGGAGTGGGGCACCTTCATCTTCAATTACGGCCGCAAGGAGGTGATGAGCTTTCTCATCTCCAACGCCATCTTCTGGCTGGACAAGTTCCACATTGATGGCCTGCGGGTGGATGCCGTGGCCTCCATGCTCTATCTCGACTACGCCCGCCGGGAGGGGCAGTGGCTGCCCAACCCCCACGGCGGCAAGGAGAACCTGGAGGCCATCGAGTTCATGAAGCACCTAAACAGCGTCATCTACGACCGTTTTCCCGGGGTCACCATGATCGCCGAGGAGTCCACCAGCTTCTACGGGGTCTCCAAACCCACGGACGCCGGGGGCCTAGGCTTCGGCTACAAGTGGAACATGGGGTGGATGAATGACACCTTGGCCTATTTCAGCCGCGACCCGCTCTACCGCAAGTACCACCACAACGCCCTTACCTTCTCCCTGCTCTACGCCTTCTCCGAGAATTTTGTCCTCCCCCTCTCCCACGACGAGGTGGTGCACGGCAAACAATCCCTGCTCTCCAAGATGCCTGGTGACGAGTGGCAGCAGTTCGCCAACCTCCGCCTGCTCTTCTTCTATCTCTGGACCCACCCGGGCAAGAAGATCCTGTTCATGGGCGGTGAGTTCGGCCAACTCTCGGAGTGGTACTGCAAGGTCAGCCTGGATTGGCACCTGGTGGAGGAGCGGCCTCTGCACCAGATGCTGCAAAACTTTGTCAAGGCCATGAACCGCTTCTACCGGGAGCACCGCCCCTTGTGGGAAGAGGACCACTCCTACCAAGGGTTCCAGTGGCTGGACTTCAAGGATGTCAACAACAGCATTATCGCCTTTGCCAGAAAGGCCACGGACCCGGGGGACCACCTCATCTGCCTGTTGAACTTCACCCCCCAGGTCCATCACCACTACAAGGTCGGGGTGCTGAGCGATTGCCCCCACCGCCTGATCCACTACCTTACCGCAGGCAAACAGGAACACGGCAACCAACAAACCGAACCAAGAATCAATAGAGTCTTTTTCATAATCCTTTCCCCCTTTTTTTAATAATTATAATTTTTGTTTTCATATATGCGCTGGCTTACGTTTCGGCGCCGC
>CAYSFY010000214.1:6262-7475 GCA_964430285.1 uncultured Desulfobulbia bacterium | reverse complement strand
AGCACCACCATCAACACCGTCTCGCAAAACGTCGCCGAGGCCAAGGGCTCGGCCAACAGCGCAGTCGACCTGACCAAGAAGGCGGCGGAGCAGGTCAACCACCTGGGTCAGGCGGCCGAGGCCATCGGCGTGGTCACCGAGACCATCAAGGCCATCTCCGACAAGACCAACCTCCTGGCCCTGAACGCCACCATCGAGGCGGCCCGGGCCGGCGAGGCGGGCAAGGGGTTTGCCGTGGTCGCGGGGGAGATCAAGGAGCTGGCCCAGCAGACCGCCGAGGCCACCGGCGACATCAGCCAGAAGCTCTCCGGCATCCAGAAGGCCACCGGCACCACGGTCGCCGAGATCAACGACGTGGTCCGCGCCATCAACCAGGTGGACACCCTGATCAACGCCATCGCCTCGGCCATTACCCAGCAGAACATCGCCACCAGGGAGATCTCCGAAAACATCAACCAGACCTCCCAGGGGTTGAGCGAGATCAACACCAACGTCACCCAGACCAGTCAGGCGGCGGGCCAAGTCTCCCAGGAGATCTCCGACGTCAACGAGTCGGCCAACGAGATTAGTAACTCCAGCTCCCAGGTCCAGCAGAGCGCAAGCGAACTCAGCAAACTGGCGGAGCAGCTGCAAGGGATGGTCAATCAGTTCAAGCTCTAGCCCAAGGGAGGGGGAGATATTTTCAGAGATCGACCGTGCTGCCGTTAACGACCTCGGCCTCGCTGACCGAGACCTGCCCTTGCACCGCTTGGCCCACATAGAGGGTGTACTCGCCCAAGGGCCGGGTATCCCCCTGCCGGCTGTCGGTCGCGTAGGGCACCCGCGCCGTGAACCGCCCCTGCTGATCGGCGCGGACCCGGGTCAGGTAGGTAAGGGTACGCTCCCTGGTGGTCAGCAGGTCAAGTTTGAGGATCACCGCCTCCCCGCTGGGGGCCTTGCCGCTGATCACCGCCCCCGGCACCACCTCGAAGACCTTATAATAACTCATCTCCCCCCCGGCCGTTTGCGCCAAGTAGGGGCTTTCGTAGACCAGGCGCACGGCCTCCAAGGCCGGCAACATGGCGTCTGCCGCCCGCATCATGCTGCCGTCCCCCTGCATCAGCCTCTGGTGCATGGAGCGTTCGACGTGCAGCTGTTGGCCGACAAGCCCCGAGGGCAGCTCCCCCCTGGCCGCGCCTTGGCTGGCAACGGCAAAATCCGTCTTCAGGTCATG
>CAYSFY010000214.1:5672-6252 GCA_964430285.1 uncultured Desulfobulbia bacterium | reverse complement strand
GTCATGGATCGCCTGGACCACCACATAACGGACCCGGGCCTCGCGGGCAACGCTTAAGGCCTGGGCCGCATCTTCCGTTACCCAAAAACCCGCCTCCTGGTAAAAGCCGTACCCCTCCCAGCCAAAGGCCGTTGACAAGGCAGGCCGCTGCGCGACCTGATAGATCAGAGCCCCCAGCGACCAGCGGGCCAGCACCCCGTACTCAGGCCTCGTCAGCGGATTGGTCCAATGGGAGGTAATGGGCGTCTTCTCCCGCAGCCAGGCCAATACCCCCTGCTCACCGTGCAGGCCGTATCGCATATGGGCGGGCAGAGCAGCGGTCATCGCCTCCCGAAAGTGGGGGATCCCCGGCAGCAACAGCAGGAGGAGGGCTACGGCCAGCCACCCCTGCCGCCTTCGGCCGGCACCTGCCACCCCCGGCAGGGTGGCCCAAAAGCCGGCGGCCAGGCTGCAAAACAGGCCGGCGATCGGGCTGTAGCGGATGATGAAGCCCATGGCCAGCAAGGGGCTCCAGACCAGGAAGTTGAGGAGCAAGGGATCAATGCTTCGCCGCGTATACCACTGACGGAGCAACAGGCCG
>CAYSFY010000214.1:2967-5662 GCA_964430285.1 uncultured Desulfobulbia bacterium | reverse complement strand
CACCGGGGCGAGAAACCAGAAGGGGGTCAGGTAGCTGGCGGAGTACCAGAAGCTAAAGCGGCTCTTGAACACCCCGCGCAGTTCGCTGTTGGTGTCGAGCCACGGGTCCCCTTGGCCTCGGACAAAGGAGAGTCCGCCCAGGAACTGCCTGACCATGCCGGCCAATGGCCCGGCCAGGATGGCGGCCAGCACCACCACCCCCAAGCCGCCCAGCCACCACCAGAAGGAGCGTCTGTCGCGGCAGGCGCCAAAGAGCAAGAGGGTCACCGCCGCCGCGGTTAGCACGATGACGTGAAACCAGGAGATGACCCCAAAAGCGATCCGTGCCGCCCCGCCCCAAGGGTCCAGCAGGCAGTAGCCGGCCAGGATCAAGGCCGCGACGCCGAAGACCAGCCCATAGTCACGGGCCAGGGGGCGATGGTTGCCCACCAAGGCCCGGCCCAGGACCGATGTAAAGGCGAGTCCCCAGTAGATGGTACTGCCCCGCCACAAGAGGATGGCGAGCAGCAGGCAGAAGACCGCCGCCACCATGGCGACGACGGAGAGCCGCCCGCGTCTTTCGCCAAGCGGCAGGGAGAAGAGGAGCAGCGCCACCAGCGGTTCGACCGCGTGGTGATCAAAACTCATGGGCAGGGAGTAGGCGATAAAGGCGGGATGAAAGGCCAGGACACAGGCGGCGACGACCCCGGCCTTCTGACTGTGGAAGGTGGCGCGGGCGCAAAAAAAGATGGCGAGCACGGCCAGGGCCGCGGCCAGGGGATTAGCAAAAAAGCAGACCGTCTCGATGGCCACCCTGGAGCCGCCAGCCAGGAGGCACACGGCTGACAGCAGATAATCAAAACCCGGCGCCCAGAGTTGCCCCAGGCCATGGGGAAAGGCGGCATAAAAATCAAAATCGGCCAAGCCCGGAAAGCGGCTGACCCCGAGGGTGATGCGCCGAAGGTGGTCGTAGGCGTCAACGCTGTAAAAGTAGAACCCCCCTTGCGGATTGATGAAATGGCCAACCGGCAGGAGACGGAGCAGCAGGGTGGAGAGGAGCGCCAGACCCAGGATGATGCGGCACGACACCGCATCCCGCTCGCTATTCACTCTTCAACACCCCGTTTTCGTAAAGCACCGAGTGGGTCTTGCCGTTGCAAAAGAAGTAGACCCCCCGGCCATGACGCTGGTCATTTTTGTAGGTGCCGGTGTACTTGATGCCGCTGGGGAAGATGTAGGTGCCAAGGCCGTTACGCTTGCCCTCCTTGTAGTCCCCCTTGTAGATGGCGCCATCGGCCGAGGTAAAGACCCCCCGGCCATCCTTGCGGCAATCCTTGAACCCCCCCTGATAAAAAGAGCCGTCGTCCAGGGCCAGACTGCCGGTGCCGTCGATGCAGTTCCCCTCGATGCACTTGCCGGAGATGCCGTTGGGGAAGGTCAGCACCCCATCCTTGTAGTATTCGCCATCCTTGAACAACCCGGTGAATCTGGTGCCGGTGGGGAAGATGATCATCACCTCGCCATCCAACTTGCCCTGCTTGAAGAAGCCCGTGCTACTGGAACCGTTATCGGTGGTGATGGTGCCACTCCCTTCCAGCTTGTTTTGGATATACATCCCCTTAAAGGTCTTGCCATCGAAGGTGGTGATGTAGCCATAGCCCTCCATCAACCCCAAGCGGAACTGGCCGTCATACACCGCCGTATCCTCAAAGGTAATGCGGCCGGCTCCGTTCAGGCAATCGCTATTCTTCCGGCAAATCCCCTTTTTGCCGTCAGCCGTGACCAACGCCCCCCCACCTTCATACTTGCCGTAATTGAAGAGCCCGGTGTAACTGCTGCCATCGGCCAGGGTCAAGGTCCCCGGGCCATTGAATTTGCCCTTGAGGAACCCCCCCACGAATTTTCCCCCGCCATCAAGGAGCATGGTCCCCGTGCCGTCCTGACAATTCCCCTGCTCGCACTGCCCGCTAAACTCCACCGGCGAGGTGTCGGGCTGCACCACGGCCTTCTTGGTCGTGGCGCACGAGGATTGCACCTGTGCCAGGAGCAACAGGGCAATCGATAGCTTGCGAACGTTATAGCGGATCACCATGAAAAACCTTTTTCCTCAGTACCACCAGATGCCTAGAGTCCTTGACAAGGCATGCCTTTTCTGTCAATCTCAACCGAATTCAGGATCATGCCCAAACCCTCCACCAAGCGACCAACCTCCACCATGCCCCGCCCACCTTTACGAAACCGTATCGTAGCGATAATAATAGGCAAGGTAATATTTGCAACCAAATATCTTGGCTTGCTCCTCTCCGTGCTCTTCATCCTCCAGGCCCGCGCCCACGCCACCGCTGAGTCCGTCAGCGACACGCCCCCACCTCCTCCGGCCGCAACGTTGGCCTTGACGGATTGCATCAAGTGCCACCCTGGCATCGTCTCCGCCCTGGAGGCGGATGGCATGGCCCACCGCGACAAGCTCACCTGCCAAAAGTGCCATGTGGGCCACCCGCCCCGGGATAAGGATGTGATCCCGCCCTGTAGCCGCTGCCACCAAGGGATCGCCCATTTCGGCCTGAACAATTGTCTCCAGTGCCACACCAATCCCCACACCCCGCTGAAGATCACCCTCACCCGCGACATCACCGCCCCCTGCACCACCTGCCATAACGGCCAGCTGGAACAACTCCAGGAGAACCAGTCCATCCACTCCACCCTGGACTGTACC
>CAYSFY010000214.1:0-2957 GCA_964430285.1 uncultured Desulfobulbia bacterium | reverse complement strand
CACACCAGCCACGGCTATCGCCCCCCCTGTTTCAACTGTCATGCCCCGCACCTGGAGGGGATGGCCAACAAGATCTGCCAACTCTGTCACAAGCCGCACATGCCGCTGGTGATCAGCTTCCCCCCCGACACCCCCTCCGAATACTGCGGCCCTTGCCACCCCAAGGTCTACGCCCTCCTCGGCGCCAGCCGGGCCAAGCACCGCAATGTCTTGTGCGCCCAATGCCATGCCGGCAAGCACAAGACCATCCCGGCCTGTCAAAAATGCCACCCTGCCCCCCACTCCCAGTCCATCATCGGCCAATTTGGCAGCTGCGGCAAATGCCACGGCATCGCCCATGACCTGAAACTCAACAAAATCGATATCCGCTTGGAGAACCGGCCCCGGTGAGCCATCATCGGCACCTCTAAAGACGCACCCTTATGTCCAACAAGATAAAAAAACGCCCTGCCAACGCCATGAAAAAGGCGCCTGTCGATCCCGGACCCACCCTGCAAGAGGCCCTTCGCCTCCACCGGCAAGGGCTGCTGGCCGAGGCCGAGGCCCTCTACCGCCAGCTCCTCGCCGTGCAGCCCGGCCACAGCGACGCCTTAAACCTGCTGGCCACCCTCTGTCAGCAGCAGGGCGATTTCCCCAAGGCGATTGCCCTGCTGGAGAAGGCCATCGCCCTGAAGCCCGACCGCCCCGACTACCACTCCAACCTGGGCTCGGCATACCGCGGCATCAACCAACAGCGGCAGGCCATCACCGCCTTCGGCAAGGCCCTGGCCCTCCACCCCGGTCACCTGGAGTCCGAATTCAATCGTGCTCTTTGCCATCTCGAACTGGGTGAGCTGGAGGTGGCGGCCCAAGGCTTTCAACACTTCCTGCGGAGCAAACCCGCCTTTATCCCGGCCCATGAGCTGCTGGCCCGGACCTTGATTGGCCGGGGGCTGGTGGACGCGGCCGTGGCCACCTTTCAAGAGATCGTCCGCCTGGACCCCGGCCACCACGGGGCCTATTGCGAGATCGGCAATCTCTTGCAGGCCCAAGGCAGGTTGACGGAGGCGGTGGCTGCCTACCAGCAGGCCATCGCCCTTGCCCCCGCCTCGGCGGTGGCCCACAACAATCTCGGCAACACCCTGGCCAAGCAAGGCAAACTGCACGCGGCCCTGTCCTGCTATCAGGAGGCGATCCGCTGCAATCCCGACCTCGGGGAGGCCCACGTCAACCTGAGCTGGACCTACAAGGGACACGGCATGATCGCGGAGAGTGAACGCTCTCTACAGCGCTACCTCGATCGCCACCCGGGGGATCGCAAGGCCCACAGCGACCTGCTCTTCCACATGAACTACGACCCGACCTTCACCCCCAAGCAACTTTTGCAGGCAGCCAAGGGGTGGTGGCAACGGCATCGCCCCCGGGGACACGCGGCGCTCTTTGTCCACCCAACCCGGGAGCCGTCGTCCCGGCTGCGCATCGGTTTTCTCTCCCCGGATTTCAAGACCCATCCGGTGGGGACTTTCCTCCTGCCGCTCTTCGCGGCCATGGACCAACAGCAGGCCAGCCTGCACTGTTACGCCGAGATGCGTGACCGGCAACTGGACGCCGTGAGCCATCGCCTTAAGGCACAGGCCGCCACCTGGTTCAGCACGGCAGGGCTCTCCGCCCATGAGGCGGCCAGCCGCATCCATCAGGATCAGCTCGACATCCTCATCGACTTGGCCGGTCACTCGGCCAATAACCGGCTCGACATCATGGCCCTGCGGCCGGCGCCGGTCCAGGTCAGCTGGCTGGGCTACGTCAACACCACAGGCTTGCCGGTGATCGACTACCGCCTCAGCGATGCCGTCGCCGACCCCCCCGGCATGGAGCCCTACTACAGCGAACGCCTGCTCCGCCTGCCCGACGCCTTTTTCTGCTATGAGCCTCCCTCCCTGGCCCCGGAGATCGGCCCCTTGCCCGCCCTGATCGGCAACGCCATCACCTTGGGCTCCCTGAACAACCCCGCCAAGATCACCGAGGAGGTCATCGCCCTGTGGGCCAAGCTCCTCCTCCAGCTGCCAGGGGCACGGCTGATCATGGTGGGCGCCCCCTTTGCCGATGAGTTCGTCAGCGGACGGTATCTCGATCTCTTTGCCAACCACGGGGTAGAGCCAAGTCGCATCGAACTCATCGCCTCCCTGCCCATGGAGGAGTATCTCAACCTCTACAACCGCATCGATATCGCCTTGGACCCCTTCCCCCATAACGGCCACACCATCACCTGCCACACCCTGTGGATGGGGGTGCCGGTCATCACCCTGGCCGGCGATCGTTACGCCGCGCGCATGGGCGCCAGTGTCCTGAACGGGGTCGGCCTCCCCGAACACATCGCCCACACCCCGGAAGAGTACCTCACGATTACGACCACCCTGGCCCGAGATCTCGACCGCTTGGCGGCCCTACGCCAATCCCTGCGTGAACGCTTGCGCCACTCGGTCATCTGTGACACCAGCCGCTTTGCCAATCATTTTCTGCAGACCATGCACGCCATCCGCGCAACTGCCCGACAAGTAAAATAAAACCCGAGCCCCTTGCATTTTCTTTGCTTAAATTTTATAAGTTCAGAGTTTGACCGACAGGCAAGAAGTCCGTCAATCGCCGTCCAGGGCTGGGCGGACAGAATCAAGCCCAGTTTCTCGCCTTGATTTTGCCACTACATCATCCTTGCTAAACACTCGTTGACTCCAGCTGGTAATGACACAACCCCTACGCGCGCTATTTTTTCTCCTGGTCCTGCTAGGGGTCAACTTTGTTTTCCCCCCGCCGGCCCGCTCCGCCCCCCCCCCTGGCGTGGCAACCGCGACAGAACCCCTCTATTACACCGTCCAGATCGGCAGTTACCGCGATGCAGCAGAGGCGCAAGATGCCTATGAGCGCCTGGAGGAGCAACTGCCGGCGGATCTCAAGCAATATTTACGCATTGAACTGATCCC
>CAYSFY010000213.1:0-7572 GCA_964430285.1 uncultured Desulfobulbia bacterium | reverse complement strand
ATAGTCTGGTGGTGGGGGATATGCCCTTCATGTCCTACCAGGTCTCGATCCCGGAGGCCATCCACAACGGTGGCCGTTTCATGAAGGAGGGGGGGTGTGATGCGGTGAAGCTGGAGGGGGGGCACGAGGTGTGTGCCACGGTGAGCGCCCTGGCCCGGGCCGGGATCCCGGTGATCGGCCATATCGGCTTGACCCCGCAGACCGCTGGCCTGTTGGGGGGGTATAAGGTGCAGGGCAAGGACCTGGCCGCGGCCCGTCGTCAGCTGGCCATGGCCAAGGCGCTTGAGGAGGCGGGGGCCTTTGCCGTGGTCCTGGAGTGTATCCCCGCCGCCTTGGCCCGGGTGATCAGCGACCAGCTCACCATCCCCACCATCGGCATTGGCGCCGGAGCCGGGTGTGACGGTCAGGTCCTGGTCATCCACGACCTGTTGGGCATGTTTGAGAAGTTCATCCCCAGTTTTGTCAAGAGTTACGCCCACCTCGCCCCCCGCATCCGGGAGGCGGTGCTGGAGTTCCGGCATGAGGTCAAGGCCGGGGCCTATCCCGACGAGGCCCACAGCTTTACCATGGCATTGGATATCGCCGAGGTGTTGAAAGGGGAGTAGAGTTTTCTGGTCGTGGCAGGGAGGGGCGCAAGGCCTCGTCATGGCCAGGCGGTTTGTGGTGGGGTACAATCGAGGCGCGCAACTGCAAGGGTGTTGCGCGCCTTTTCCTTATTATTTCTGCAAGCCGCTAAAGAGATTGCCCCCCTTCAGCAGCATGAGGGCGGCCTGTAACTGGTTGTCGGCCTTGATCCGCTTCTCCTCGTCGCTCTCCGGCGGCGTCAGCTGGCCCGGCTCTTTTTTCTTCCCTTTCTTCAGATCATTACCGTTTTTGATGTGGTGGCTCAGGTCCTTCTCCTTGATCCTGGTGAGGTCGATGAGGGCGTCGTTCTCGTCGGGGATGACCTGCAGCGGTACGATCAGGTCCGGGGTGATCCCCTTGGCCTGGATCGAGGTGCCCTTGGGGGTGTAGTAGCGGGCGGTGGTGAGCCTGAGGCCGGCGCCATTGTTCAAGGGGAAGATGGTCTGCACCGAGCCCTTGCCAAAGGTCTGCTCGCCCAGGGTCAGGGCGCGCTTGTGGTCCTGGAGGGCACCGGCCACGATCTCGGAGGCCGAGGCGCTGCCGCCATTGATCAGGACCACCATGGGGAAGTGGTAGAGCGGGCCGCCGGGGTGGGCCTTGTACTCCATGTTTTGATCCTTGAGCCGGCCATCGGTGTAGACGATCAGCCCCTCATCGAGAAAGAGGTCCGAGATGTTGACCGCCTGATCCAAGAGGCCGCCGGGGTTGTTCCTGAGGTCGAGGATGAGCCCCTTGATCTCGCCCTTGGCCGCCATCGCGTTGATCTCGTTTCTGGCGTCGGTCGTGGTCTTGGCCTGGAAGTTGGTGATTCTGACATAGGCGTAGCCGGGCTCCAGGAGCTTGGCCTTGACACTGTGCAGGGGGATCTCGTCACGGACCAGGGTGATCTCCTGGATCTCGGTCCAACCCTTGCGCAGGATGGAGATGGTCACTTCGGTCCCCTTGGCGCCACGGAGGAGGTCAACCGCATCGACCAGGCTCATGTCCTTGGTGTACTGGTTGTCGATCTTGATGATGCGGTCACCGGCCTGCACCCCTTTTTTGAAGGCCGGCGTCCCCTCAATGGGTGAGACCACCACCAAGACCCCGTCCTTTTGGGTGAGTTCGATGCCAATGCCGCTGAAGCTGCCTTGGGTCTCGATCTGTAGGTCCTTAAAGCTCTCCGCCTTCATGTAGGAGGAGTGGGGGTCGAGGACGTCAAGCATCCCCTTGATGGCCCCTTGCAGCACCTCGTCGCTGTCGATCTCCTGGACGTAATTGCTCTCCACGATGGAGAGGACATTGGCAAAGGTCTCCAGGCTCTTGTAGGTGTCATGCTCTGCGGCCAGGCCCAGACCGGGGAGCAGCACGAGAAAGGCGCAGCAGAGGAGGAGGCGACGGGGCATCGACAGGGGGGCGGGGATTTGCTTGGACATGGCTTCCTTTATGATGGCGTTGTGGGATGACGCAGTGTCTTCCCCACGAAAAAATCGGTGTACAAATAAGCGGCCCATCATACCACGCCTGTTAAGGTGGGACAATAAGATCATTATGGTCCGCAGGTTTCCGTCAAAGGCATAGCCTCATGCCGAGGAGGCGCAAGATTTCATCATCTCGGCATCGTCCCCACGCAGGAGCGTGGGGACGATGCCGAAATTGCTTACAAGGCAATCTGGCTCTTGTCCAGCCAGGGGAGGGGGTCAATCGGGGTGGCGCCATGGCGGATCTCGATATGGAGGCCGGGGTTGATCAGGCCACTGGGCTTGCCAAAGGTGCCGATGGTTTCACCGGCGCGCACCTCTTGGTTTTTTGCCTTGCTCAGGGAGTCAAGGCCCGAGACCAGGGAGTAATACTGCGAGCCGTGATCGATGATCACCAGTTTACCGTAGCCGGGCATCTGGTCGGAGAAGATGATCAAGCCACCGTGCATGGCGGTTACCGGGGTGGCTGGCGGGATATCGAGGTCAATGCCCGCCGCCATCAAGGTGTTGCCGAAGCGGTCCTGGTAGGGACCAAAGCCTCGGAGGAGGCCCCCCCTGGCCGGTGGTTGGATGTGGCCTTGGCGGGCGGCGAACTCAAGGTCCGCGTCCACGGCCGGAGACGGCCGCAGACCTGCTTGGCGAGGGAGCTTCTTCTTGGCCGCGGCCAGCTCATGGGCCCGGGACTGGCTGATGGTCTTGGCCAGTTTGGCGGCAGCGCCCTCCAGCTCCTTTAAGGCCTCGCGGTAGAGTTTCTCTTCCGCCTTGGCGCGGGCCAACAGGGCATCCCGTTCCTCGCGGCTCTGACGCAGGGAGGTCTCGCCCTCCTTGACCTGATCGATCAGGGCCTTAATCCCGTCCCGGGCTTGGGTCAGTTCCGCCTTGGCCCGGGCGAGGAGCTGGAGCTGATCGCGAAACCGCCGCAGCACCTGTTGGTCGTACTGGAACAGGGCCTGGACGTACTCCTTGAGATTCAAGAGGTCGCCGAGGTCGCTTGCCGAAAACAGGGCATTGATGATGCCCACCTCGCCGGTCTGGTAATAGGCGGCCAGTCTGTTCGTCACATGCGCGGCAGTGGCCGCCTTGGTTGTTTCGATGGTGGCCATCTCCGCCTCTTTATGGCGAATGAGCCTCTCCTGCCGGCGGAGCTCGTCCTGTAACTGGCCGAGGGTCTCTTGGCCCTCCTTGATCTCGCTGTCGATGCGGTTTAGCTCTTGTTCCAGGTTCAGGGCCTTGATATGGGTCTCTTCGATCTTCTCTTGATGGGATCTGATCTGTTTGTTGACCTGATCGAGGCGGGTGGCAAGGGCCGGCTGGGACAGGGGCTGTTGGGCGGCCCGGCCTGGGCTCGGGGCGAGCCCCAAGAGAAGGCAGCAGATCGTCGGCAGGGCGAGGCGGCCGAGGCTAGCCGTAAGTCTTGTGGAGAGGGGCCGTGCCATGGGTTAGACGCGCAGAAACTTGCGGATGGAGATCAGGCTGCCCAGGGTGCAGAGGAGGATGCTGGCCGTAAGGATGGCGGTGACCATGGTCCCCGGCAGAAAGGTGAAGGCCATCAGGTCCAAGAGGCTCTGGCCGGTGAAGCGGTTCCGCACCCAGGTGTACAGGGTGTAGAGGCACAAGAGGCCGAGGCCCGAGCCCAGGATCCCTTGCAGCAGCCCCTCCAGGAAGAGGGGGGTCTTGATGTAGGCCGAGTCGGCGCCCAGCAGGCGGAGGATCTCCAACTCCGCCTGGCGGGTGACCACGGTGAGGCGGATGGTGCTGGAGACCATGAAGGTTGAGGTCAGCACCAGCAGGCCGCCACTCAGGTAGACGATCAGACGCACCAGCTGGGTGAAGCTGGCCAAGCGCTCGATCCACTCCCGTCCGTACTGCACCTTCTTGGCCCGGGGCAGGGTGGCCAGAAAGTCGGAGAACTCCTTGATGCGGGTGAGGGCCGTCAGGCTGCGGGCCGGGTAGACCTCAATGGAGGGGGGGAGGAAGTCGGGCTTGAGGTCGGCGAGCAGGTCCTGGTCAGGTCCCAGGTGACGGCTCAACTGCTCGAAGGCCTCCGCTTTGGACTTGAAGACCACCTTGTCCACGGCGGCAAACTCGCGGATCTTTTTCTCCAACAGGGGCCTATCGGTGGCAGTGGGCTCCTCGTCGAGATAGACGATGATTTTGATGTATTCACCGAGCTGGATGCCGGTGCGTTGCAGGTTGAAGTAGACCAAAAAGAAGAAGGAGAAGATGAGTACCGACAGGCTGACCGTGATCAGGGTCATCACCTGGGAGCCCAAGGTCTGGCCGAGGTTCCGCATGGTCTGGGTGAGGATGGGCTGGACCTTCATGGCGCTTCTCCCGGCTCTTTGCTTTGCGGGGCAGGGGTGGCCCGGCGATGGGTCTTGATCTTCCCTTGGGCCAGCTCCAGCAGGTGGTGGGGCGAGTCTTGATAGAGGGAGGGGTCGTGGGTGGCGATGATCAGGGTGGTGCCGGCCCGCCGTAGTTGCTCGAAGAGGTTGATCACCAGCCGGGTGGTGGTGGCGTCCAGGTTGCCGGTGGGCTCGTCGGCCAACAGCAGCGGCGGATAGTTGGCCGCGGCCCGGGCGATGGCCACCCGTTGCTGCTCACCCCGGGACAAGCGGTCGAGCCGGACCTCTCTCTTGGGGGTGAGGCCCAAGGCATCCAAGAGAAAGCTGATCCGGTCGCGGATGGTCTTTTTCGGGGTGTAGGTCACCTCCATGGCCATGGCGATATTGTGGGCCACGCTCTGCTTGGGCAGCAGTTTGAAATCCTGGTAGGCGACCCCCATCTGTTGGCGGATGGCTTGGAGTTGGGGGGGGGAGGCCTTGGCCAGGTCGTGTCCCGCCACCTCCACCGTACCCTTGCTGGGCCGTTCAATGGCGCAGATCAGCTTGAGCAGAGTGCTCTTGCCGGCGCCGCTCATGCCGGTAAGAAACAGGGTCTCCCCGGGCAGGACCGCGAAGGAGACGTCGCGCAGGGCGATGACATCCGGCGGGTAGATCTTACTCACCTTGGAGAAGTCGATGATGGGGGGCTTGGCGGGGGCTTGGTCCATTTTTGTCGGTCACGACTCGGGTTAACAGGAATCGAAAATGATTCGCGCTACCATACCGCGTTCGTTTTGCGCCGTAAACCGATAACCTTTGCCTTAAGGCCCGGAATTCCACTTTTTTTATAGATATTGTGGTCCAAAGGTCGTATAAATTTGGTTGTTCATGGCAACCAGAGGAGAGGAGGGCTCTGGCCGGTCTCTTCCCCATACCCTTCAGCCGCGCATACCCTATGACCGTAAACACAGAACTCGGCTACGCCGGGATCATCGGCAGCTGTGGCACCATGCAGCAGCTCTTTGCCTTGATCGCCAAGGTGACGGACACCGACACCACCATTTTGGTCCATGGCGAGTCGGGTACCGGCAAGGAGTTGATCGCCCGGGCCATCCACTCCCAAGGGGCGCGCCGGGACAACCCCTTTGTGCCCATCAACTGCGGCGCCATCCCGGCCGAACTCCTGGAGAGCGAGCTCTTCGGCCACGAGAAAGGGGCCTTTACCCATGCCATCCGTACCCGCCAGGGCCGCTTCGAGTTGGCGGACGGCGGCACGGTGTTCCTGGACGAGATCTCCGAGATGAGCCCCATGCTCCAGGTCAAGTTGCTGCGGGTCCTGCAAGAGCGGCAGTTTGAGCGGGTGGGTGGCACCCAGAGCATCACCTCCGACTTTAGGGTCATTGCCGCCACCAACCGCACCTTGGAGATGGAGGTCAAGGAGGGGCGGTTCCGGGAGGACCTCTTCTATCGTCTAAACGTCATCCCCATCGAGGCCCCGCCCCTGCGGGAGCGGGCCTCGGACATCGTCGCCCTGGTCCGCTATTTCATCAACAAATTCAATCTCTCCAAGAACCGGCGGATCACCGGCATTAGCGACGAGGCCTTGGGGTATCTGCTGCGCTACTCGTGGCCGGGTAATGTCCGGGAACTGGAGAACATCATCGAGCGCATGGTCATCCTGGCCGCGGGCAAGGAGATCGCGCTCTCCGATCTGCCGGTAAGGATCCTCCAGGAGAAGGGGGTGGCCAGGCCCGGGGTGGAGGAGATCCCGACCATGGGCTTCTCCTTGAGTCAGGCGGTGAATGATTACGAGAAAAAGTTGATCATCCAGGCCCTGAATCAGACCGATTGGGTGAAGAACCAGGCGGCCCCGCTCCTGGGCGTCAACCGTACCACCCTGATCGAGAAGATGAAACGCTTCGACCTGGTCAAACCCCTGGTGACCATGACCGCGTAAGGGCCTCGGCGGTAACAAGGGCCATGCCCGGGCCCTTCCCCGTAGCCGGTGCTGCTGATCCTCTCCTTGTCCCCTTGGGGCGTGAACCGCGACTGATAGCCAATGCGACAACCCCTGACCCTATCCGTTATCCGCTGCTTTTGTCTGCTGCTGGCCCTGGGCCTGCTGCTGCCCGGCACCCCCCGGGCCTCGGAGAAGAAGGCGGAGGGGAAAGCGGAGAGCAAGGCAGCGGCGCCCCAGGTCGTGGAGAAGCCGCCGCCGTTGGCGCCCTTGTGGGATAAGGGCCAGGAGTTTCTCCAGCTCGGTGATATCCAGGGGGCCGCCCGGCTCCTCTTTCTCGTGCACTCCTACTATCCGCAGAGCGCCAAGGGGGAACCCGCCTTGTGGCAGGCCGCCAATCTGCGCAAGGAGATGGCGCTGACCTCCCCGCTTCCCGATTGGGATACGGTCTTGAATCACTTCCGCCGCTTTGTCGATTACTACCCCAAATCCCCCAGGGCGGCGGAGGCCTATTTCGAGTTGGGCAAGAGCTATCAGGCCATGCGCTTTCACCGGGAGGCCCAGGCCTATTTCAAGCTCTTCATGGAGCGCTACCCCGACTCCCCCCTGGTGCCCCAAGCCATGCGCTCCTACCGGAACTCCCTGCTCAGGGCCGGTCGCGGGGAAGAGGCGGCCGGGGTCTTCAAGGGTTGGGTTAAATCGACCGACCCCACCATCCGCCAGATGGGCGAGGCGGGGAACGGCATCCTGAAGTCGATTCAGGGCGATTATCAGGGGGCGCTGGCCATCTACCAGCAGATCTTGAGCGCGACTCCGGACTACCCGGTTACCGATCCCGAGATCCTGCGTTATGCCGGCATCGCCAATCTCCGTCTGGGCAAGGTGGAGGAGGGGAGGGAGGAGCTCTTCCACTTCTTGACCATGACCGGCTTTGGCACTGGCGACCGTGCCGAGGTCTTGGCCGAGCTGGCGGAGAGTTATTATCAGGCGGCGGAGTATGAAGCGGCGCAAAAACTCTACCGCCAGGTCAGCAGCGAGGGGGGCGGCAATGAACGGGTGGTGCTGCTCAGCAACCTCAGGCAGACGCAGATGTTGGATGACCCGGAGATCACCCTGGCCAAATGGGAGCGCCATAACGACCTGACCGACCAGCAGGGGGACAAACCCTACCTCGCGGTCCTGGAAAAACTCTACCGCGACCCGGTAG
>CAYSFY010000212.1:3061-7601 GCA_964430285.1 uncultured Desulfobulbia bacterium | reverse complement strand
TCGCCACCTTGACCGGCGGCCAGGTGATCACCGAAGACTTAGGCATCAAGCTCGAGAACGTTACCTTGAATGACCTGGGCAAGGCCAAACGCATCGTCATCGACAAGGACAACACCACCATCGTCGATGGTGCCGGCGACAAGGCCAATCTCTCCGCTCGGGTCAAGCAGATCCGCACCCAGATTGAGGCCTCCACCTCTGATTACGACCGCGAGAAGCTCCAGGAGCGTCTGGCCAAGTTGATCGGTGGGGTTGCGGTGATCAATGTCGGCGCTGCCACCGAAGTGGAGATGAAGGAGAAGAAGGCCCGCGTCGAAGACGCCTTGAATGCTACCCGCGCGGCAGTGGAAGAGGGCATCGTCCCCGGCGGCGGCGTGGCCTATCTCCGTTGTCTGAAGGCCCTGGAGGCCTTGGAGATGTCCCACGACCAGACCTTTGGCAAGAAGATCATCCTGCGCGCCTTGGAAGAGCCGATACGCCAGATCGCCAACAACTCCGGCTGCGAAGGCTCGGTGGTGGTGGAGAAGGTTAAGGGCATGACCGGCGGCATGGGCTTCAACGCCTACTCCGAGGTCTACGAAGACCTGCTTGAGGCCGGTGTCATTGACCCGACTAAGGTAACCCGGACCGCGTTGCAGAATGCGGCCAGCGTTGCCGGTATGATGCTGACCACCGAGTGCATGATTGCCGACAAGCCTTCCGAGGATAAGGGCGGCATGGGCGGCGGTATGCCTCCTGGCGGCATGGGTGGCATGGGCGGCATGGGCGGCATGATGTAATCGCCGTTTCCTCGCTTCCGTTTTTCCTGCCCAGGCAGGGCTCCTTGTTAGGGGTCCTGCCTGTGTTGTTTGTGGGCGCGGCTTATTGGTGGAGTCTGGCAACGGCAATGCTTGCCGGGAGAGGGAGCGGTAGGGATTGCATGCCGCTGTTGAGGAAAGGGTCTCCGTGGCGCCTCCTCTTGCCCTTGTTGAGGAAACCCCAAGGGCTGGGGCAAATGATCGATTCTGGTGGCAATACGCAGGGGAATTGGTTGTTTCCCCAAGTTGGTGTTGATGCCTGCCTTGTTTCTTTAAAGGTATCTATCCGGAACTATGACAAAAGACGTCCTTCTGCTGGCTTGGCATAGTGTTTGCTTTTTGAAAAGTTCAAAATGGACAGAAACCTCCTTTCTGTCTTTTTTACTCTCCTCCTTGGAAAGGCAGGGCCAACCAGTTGGCCCTGCCTTTTTTTATTTACGTGCGGGATGAGTGGCCCCCGGCCGGATTGGCTGATCGCCAAAAAAGTGGTGAGCACCCTCTTTATTTTATGCCGCGACTATGGTATAGGTATCACTCTTTTCACCCAAGCGGGGGAAAAGAGGCGAGGCGATGTAGCTCAGATGGTTAGAGCATACGGCTCATATCCGTAGTGTCCGGGGTTCAATTCCCTGCATCGCCACCATCACACATTCCGGTACTGTCCGGTACCGTCCAACAAAGGCTTGATTCCGCAATGGTTTCAGGCCTTTTCCTTTTTCTGTTGTCCGACAGAGTCCAGCAAGATATAGTAAAATCCAAAAGGTTTGGGGGCTTTCTTGAAGATGAAAAGCCCCCAACGTAAAATGGAAGCCCCCAAAACAGGAGGATTGCCCCATGCCTAGAAGGATTGCGCCGCTTTCTGACATCAAAGTCAGAACGATCAAGCCGACAGAAAAGCCCCAAAAACTTTTTGATGGTGGGGGCCTTTTCCTTCTTGTCACTCCAACCGGGGGCAAGCTATGGAATTTTAAATATCGATTTGAGGGCAAAGAAAAAAAATTATCCTTTGGTGTATATCCTGACGTGGCACTTGTAGAGGCCAGGCAGAGGCGTGAGGAAGCAAGAATATTATTGGCCAACGGTGTAGACCCCAGCGATACCAAGAAGGCACAGAAGACAGCAGGCACTCAAGAGACCGACACCTTCGAGACCATCGCCCGAGAGTGGCACGGCAAGTTTGCGCCTACCTGGGCGTCCAGCCATGGCGACAAGATCATCAGGCGGCTTGAACTCTATGTCTTCCCCTGGCTGGGGGCCAGACAGATCAAGACCATTACGGCTCAAGAACTGCTGGCGGTACTCCGAAGGATCGAGGCCAAGGGCACCCTGGAGACAGCACACCGGACCCAACAGAATTGCGGCCAAGTCTTCCGCTATGGCGTGGCCACCGGCAGGGCCGAGCGTGACCCGTCCGGCGACCTGCGCGGCGCTATCCCCCCGGCCTCTGGTAAGCACATGGCCACCATCACCGATCCCAAGGAAATCGCCGGTCTGCTGCGCTCCATTGACGATTACAAAGGCGGCATCATTACCCGCTGCGCTCTGCAATTGGCACCGCTGGTCTTTGTCCGTCCTGGGGAGTTACGGCAGGCCGAGTGGGCGGAGATCAACCTTGAAGCGGCAGAGTGGCGGATTCCGGCGGAGAAGATGAAGGCGGGCGTCCTGCACATCGTCCCCCTCTCCCGGCAGGCCTTGGCCGTTCTTCAGGAGATCCAACCATTGACCGGGCATGGCCGGTTTGTCTTCCCGAGTCCGCGCACCGGTTCACGGCCGATGAGCAGCAACGCCGTCTTGTCGGCCCTGCGGCGAATGGGGTACGCCAAGGATGAGATGAGCGGCCACGGCTTCAGGAGCATGGCCAGCACCCTATTAAATGAGCAGGGGTGGAACCGGGACGCCATCGAGCGCCAGCTCGCCCACGCCGAAAGAAACAGCGTCCGGGCGGCCTACAACTACGCGGAGTTCATGCCGGAGCGCAAGAAGATGATGCAGGCCTGGGCGGACTACCTGGACGGTATCAAGGCCGGGGCCAAGATCATCCCGATCCGGGCGGCGGCGAGGTGATGTAGAGTTTCAAATTGGGGAAAGCCATAGACCCTTAACCCGGTCCTGGCGATTTTTCAGTGAAGGTGCAGGAGCGCAACTCATGGAAAAAGAGCATCTGGAGAAATTGTTCACCCTTGTCGACTTGAGCACATTGGTCGAAACCATGGAGGCCCTTATTGACTGGTACAATAACCCAGAACAGACAACACACTCTTTGATGGCTGAAGCCATTATGGATGATTTCATTAAACCTCTAGGGAAATTGGAAGAATACCAATCAGAAGAAATGATAATGTACAAGAGCTTGAAAGTTGACGGATCATTTCTTCTCGTTAGGGATTTTCAGCTTTTTGAATTGATATTAATTTCTAATTTTCAACTAGCAGCGCTTGACCTATACTGTGCTGTGCATAACAATCAGCATTTCCAGTTTGCTATAATCGAGAATGTTGAAAAGCATTGGATTGATTTTCAAAGGCATTGGCGTGGAAGGTTGAAAGAAATTGAATTGTTCAAATTACGTAATTCCTATGCAGAAGGTGGGAAAATAACTGGGGAGAAGAAGACTGTAAAGGCAGAACCTATCAAAGAAAAAATACTTACGCTCGCTCGTGAAATATTGCAAATTAATGGTGTCGTAACAAACAAATCATCTTTCGCCCGAAGCATCCAAAAGAGACTAAAAAAAGAGGGGATAGAAATGACGACCAGACGAATTAAGGACATTGTAAAACCGCTGCTGCCAACCCCATAGTGAATATCTCCCATTGGAAACAAGCCGCCTTGCTTCCAACCATTTGAATTAACTAGATTTTTTCTGTAGCCTTTTCTTTGCTCACCGCATAGTATCGCCTCAAATAAGCGCCACCGGCCATCCTGGCACGTGGCCAATCATCACGAGGTAACGCTATGCACACGCACACCAATCAAGTCGGCACTGTCCCGACGCCCCCGCCATCAATAGCCAAGTCGTGGACGATAACCCACAACCCCCTTCCCGAAACCGGCTACGTTCGCCTATCTCAAATCATAGGCAATCCCAAGGCCGGTATTCCGGCGATCATCCCCGTTTCAAAGTCCACTTGGTGGGCCGGGGTGCGATCCGGCCTCTATCCCCAGCCGGTCAAGCTTTCGGTCCGCGTCACGGCCTGGCCCGTGGCGGCTATCCGTGCCTTGATCGAACGTCAAGCGGCATGAGGTGGCGGCATGACCTCTATCACCAGCACCCCCACCAAGAAACAAGCCAAGGCCCCCGGGCCTAAGCGACCAACCTCCCCTCCTGAGGGGTCGCTTGCTGCCCACGTCGAACGGGTAGAGAGAGGACGCCTTGCCAACGGCGCTTACTTTGACGGATTCAGGAGGGGGCAAGGGGCCGCCTTGGAGATTGTGGCGGCTGTAGCCGATCAATTTTTTACCGAGAGCGCGGCAGCGGCAGCGGATAACCATAACCGGCGAGGACGGCAAGAAGGCAAAAAGGCTGTTGCCTTGGCCCTTGCAAACCTGGTTGAGGACCTCCTAGCGGAGCATGATCACATAGCTCTTGCTGGGCGATGGGTTGGCAACCACGGTATGGGGGGGTGAGCAATGACCCAACGCCACTACAAACCCCGAAAACTCAAGCCCCCCACCCTGCCCTCATCATTCATTATCGCAAGCTTTGAGGAAGACCCCGACGCGCTCCTTGTTACTGCGGAGCG
>CAYSFY010000212.1:0-3051 GCA_964430285.1 uncultured Desulfobulbia bacterium | reverse complement strand
CCCAAACATTGTGCCAAGCCCTGCCCGGTCTGCACCCAGCGGCCCACGGCCAGCAATACCAACCTGGCCGACCTCCTGAAGGCCGTTTTTTCCGGGAGGCGGCATGATTGAAAAAGCGGCACAGACTCTTGTCGAAAACGGTTTTTCCGTCCTCCCTTGCGGGCCGGACAAGAAGGCGACAATCAAATGGACCGAGTTCCAGACACGGCGGATGACATCGGCCGAGGTCAAGCGCTACTTCACCCGGGCCGACCGGATGGCCGTGATAGGTGGCCAGGTGTCCGGCAATCTCGAATGTATCGACTTTGACGACCCGGAGACCTACGCCCCCTTTCTCGAACTGCTGACCGGCCAGGATGCGGCCTTGGCGGCGTCCCTGGCCAAACGGAGGACCCCAAGTGGCGGTTACCACCTAATTTATCGTTGCACGGCGCCGGTTGGTGGCAACCTGAAACTCGCCTGTGACCCGGCCGGGGCCGTGCGAATCGAGACCAGAGGTGAAGGCGGCTATTTCCTGACCGCCCCCTCACCGGGTTACGAGATCATCGAGCATGGTTTGTTGGCCACCCCAACCATCTCCGCCGAACAGCGGGCCTTGGTCCACGCCTTGGCGCGACTATTTGACCAGCGGCCACAACGTGGAGTGCAAGCCCCCCCGGCTGACAAAGACCATGCCGGCAGCCCGGGGAGTGACTTCAACGCCCGCCACACAGTAGCCGACACCCTGACCCGTTATGGTTGGCATGAAGACCGGCGGACCACGGCGGGTATCGGATGGACCCGGCCGGGTAAGGATAGCGGCACATCCGGGGTACTGCTGGATGGCAGCGGTAATTTTTTTGTCTGGTCAAGCAATGCGGCCCCTTTGGAGTCTGGCCACTCCTATGGCGCTTTCGCCATCTATGCGGCCTATGAGCACGGCGGCGACTTCACGGCAGCGGCCAAGGCCTTGGCCCAAGCGGGATATGGGGCACCCCAGGGGCCACGGTTATCAAGCGCCAAGGGCCTGCCGAGTCACCCCCAGGAGCAACAGGCCTCCCCCAACCTTGACGCGCCGGTACTTACCGTTGCCGAGGCCATCAAGAAGGCAAGGCGCGGCGACCCGGCGGCGGTATTCGAGGAGTCCGTTATTCAGGCCCTGCGGTTGATCAAGCAACAGAGCACCGTGGAGTTCCAACGCCTACGGCTGGACATCAAAAAGGCGGCCAAGGGGGTGAGGATCAGCGAACTTGACGACGCAATACGCGGGGAGGATGAAGTGGGCCATGAACGTGGCCTATCCGCCATGCTGGTGGATATGGCGCGGGAGCGCTGTCAGTTGTTCAAGACCGAAGACCGGGAGGCCTACGCCACCTTTGTCAACAACGGGCATCGGGAGTGCTGGCGTATCGGCAGCGAGGGATTCAGCGAGTGGTTGTCGTTCTCGTGCTATCGTGAGACCGGCACCGTTCCCAATGACAAGGGCATGGCAGCGGCCCTTGGCACCCTGGCCGGCATTGCCAAGTTCGAGGGCGAGGAACGCCATGTCAACGTGCGGGTTGCCTGTCATGAGGGTGCGGTATGGCTCGACCTGACCAACGACGCCTGGCAGGCCATCGAGATCACCGCCGGCGGCTGGCGCATCGTGGACACCCCGCCGGTCATGTTCACCCGGGCGCGCGATATGCGGCCGTTGCCCACCCCGGAACCGGGCGGCGACCTGGCGGAGCTGTGGTCCATCGTCAACGTCCCGGAGGATGAACGCTTGATCGTGCTGGCGTGGCTCCTGGAGTGCCTACGATCCGAAACGCCCTATGCCGTGCTTGAGTTGACCGGGGAACAAGGGAGCGCAAAGAGCACAACTCAACACTACCTGCGGGAGCTGATCGACCCGAACCGGGCCAACCTGCGGGCGGCACCGAAGGCCGTGGAGGACGTCTTTATCTCCGCCAAGAACGCTCATATCGTGAGCTTCGAGAATCTCTCCTACATGAAGCCGGAGTATCAAGACGCCCTGTGCATCATGGCCACCGGCGGCGGCTATGCGGCGCGGAAACTATACACCAACTCCGAGGAGACGGTATTCAACGTCAAAAAGCCGGTGATGCTTAACGGGATTGCCGTGGTGGTAACGGCCCAAGACCTGCTTGACCGTACCGTCCATATCAGCCTCCCCAGCATTGAGGCGCGTCTTTCTGCGGCCGAGCTGGCGACATCCTTCGAGGAGAACCGGGCCGCGATCCTGGGCGGCATGCTTGACCTGTTCGTTAAGGTCCTGGGCCTCCTGCCAGCAATCAAGATCGACCAGCGGCAACGGCCCCGCATGGCTGATTTCGCCCACCTGGGCGAGGCCGTCTATCAGGCCCACGGTAGGCAGGCGGGCGAGTTCCTGGCCGACTATGCCGAGAAGCGGCGAGATGGCGTTCACCGTACCCTTGACGCTTCGCCGGTTGCCGTTGCTTGCCTGTCATGGCTAGACCTCAACCCCCAGGGGCACGACGGCACCGTTAAGGAGTTATTCGAGACCGTGACCAAGTTCAAGCCGGATGGCGAGGCCTGGCCGAAATCGGCCAAGGGCTTTGCCGACTCACTGCGACGGATCACGCCCTCGTTGCGGCTCATTGGCATCAATGCCCGCATTGGCGAGAGGCCGGGGAAGCATGGCACCCCATGCCTATTGAAGAAAATGGGACTTCACGACCATATACACACCGGCGGCGGAAAAGTTACAAAAGAGGTTCACCATGTTCACCAAGTTCACCCAACACCCCCAATCGGTGAAGATGGTGAACTTGGTGAAGGTGTTTCAGGAGTTTTCCGCCGTGGGGAGTGTATAGCCGACAACGAGTGGGTGAAGCTATGAGGCCGGCGGAGGTCATGGCCAGGCTTGCAGGACTGGGAGTGGTGGTCATGCTCGACCATGACGGGGGCCTCCTGGCCAGTCCTGCCAACCGGATCACGACAGAGGTCAAGGCGATGGTGGCCGGGAATCGAGCGGCGATCATTAAGGCCTTAATCCCAATCGGTGAAGATGGTGAACTTGGTGAAGGTGTTTCAGGAGTTTTCCGCCGT
>CAYSFY010000211.1:4529-7607 GCA_964430285.1 uncultured Desulfobulbia bacterium | reverse complement strand
GGTCAGGGAGACAAGGGTCGTGCTCCGCGACACCGTCGTCGTGCTTGGGTATCCCGTGGTCGTACTCGTGGATACCGTGGTCGTGGTCGGGGAGACCGTGGTCGTGGTCGGGGACATGGTCGTCGTGGTCAGGGAGACCAGCGTCGTGCTCGGCGATACCGTCGTTGAGGTCGGGGGCACCGTGGTCGTGCTTGGCGATACCGTCGTCGTACTTGGGGATCCCGTTGTCGTACTCAACGATACCGTGGTCGTAGTCGGGGAGACCGTGGTCGTGCTCGGCGATACCGTGGTCGTGGTCGGCGACACCGTGGTCGTGCTCGGCGATACCGTGGTCGTGCTTGGTGACACCGTGGTCGTGGTCGGCGATACCGTGGTCGTGCTTGGTGACACCGTGGTCGTGGTCGGCGACACCGTGGTCGTACTCGTGGATACCGTGGTCGTGGTCGGCGATTGGGTTATGACAAACAGCCCCTGATAGCCGACCTTTCCCAAAGCAGCAAGCGGCTCAATTTTCAGCACACAGTTAGAAGAGTCTGGACCGGTCACCATCCAAGTAAAGGCCCCGTCATTTTCTGTCCCGGCGCTGCTAACCTCCTCCCATGTCCCATCCTTACCACCCTGGCGTGAGAGGGATATGGCCACCTGCCCACCCAACCCTTGCGTATCCCAGGCGATGGCCAGATTGGCTCCTGCAATTACAGTCGAGGCTTGGGGCGGCGAGGCAATAACCAAAGCGCCCACGTCCCCATTCATAGGTCCGCTACGCACGCACCGGACATAGTTGGTATCCGTCTGGTAGTCGTTATAAACCTGCCCGTAGCTAAAACTGACATACCGTGCATAGGAGGTGTTTTCCGCGGGGACCGTGGACGACCAATACCCAGACGACTTTGTCCCAGGAAAGGCCGTCGTTGCAAGGGATGGATTATACTTGTCAAGACTGACGAGAGCGTGCAATTCATTAACGGTTGGCAGCCGCCAATCGCTAAATCCATCCAGGGTGAGGCCCTCACAGTAGGCAAGTGCCCCACTCCAACTCTTCGGCTGTCCGTCAGCCTGCCGCTGCCAGGACACCCCGATGTTCACATCGGTGGCCGTGGCGCTATCATTAATCACCACGGAGGCCACTCCCTCACCCACCGCCCCGCTTCGCACGCAACGAACAAGATTGCTGCTCAACTGATTGCCGGAGTCCACGTTGCCGTTACCAAAGTTGACATGCCACGCATAGGAGGGATAGTACGCATATGCCGTGGACGACCAATACCCAAACGGCAGTGTCCCTGAAAAAATCGTCTGGTCAATAACCGGATTAAATTTGCCATGATCCACCAAAGCGGCCAGTTCATTGACCTCTGGTAACCGCCAGTCTGTTAAGCCGTTCAGGTTCAAGGCCGCGCAATACCCCTTGGCGTCGGCCCAATTGCGTATCTGCCCATCATCATGTTGCTGCCACATGAGTTGTGTGACGTTGTCGGTGACAGTGCCGTCGCCGTTATTGCTGTATGACCGCGGATGGATATGGTATGCCCCATCATCCCCTGTTGCATAACTTATGGCCTGGCCAGTGCCCGGTACTGGCCCACCCCAGACCCCGCTTGGAATCAACACCCAAGCCAAAATCATGACGATGAGCGCCATCGAGCCATACCATTGTCTCGTCACATGCATCTCGTTGTCTTCTCTTTCATGCTCGGTATCACTGCGCCTCAAGCTTTCATTCTCCGTCTCGCTCCGGCCAGACAAACCAGGCCGGAACCCAGAAGAAACATGGTTGCAGGTTCGGGGACAGGGCTATACGTCAAGCTGACCGCGTCAAGAAATCCCCCTTTCATGTCACTCTTGCCAGCGGCCTTAAAAACAAGCGAGTCTGGGGCGCCAGTGCCGAGCACCGTGTAGTGGTATTCCAGCCACGATAGGGTGTTGTCAATATAACCGGAAATGGAGGTAACAAGGGTGTCATTCCACCACACCTCAATTCCGTTGGAATCCTCGGGCACATTGGGTCGGGGCGAGTAGGCAAAGCTCAGGGAGTAACTTTGGCCTACGGTGGTAGCAATCATCTGCTGTATCGCACTGTTCCCGGTGCTGTCGAGTTCAATATGCTGCACGGCATCATAGGAGCCCCCTGCTCCGTAATGTTGCACACCAATACCTGCACCAGAAATCGTTGTCCAGCCGTCAATGGCGGCATGTATTTCTCCCCCATCAAAGGTGAGCACAGGTGTCTCGAAACTGCCATTGATGATTAGGTTCGCGTGAGCAACGGTGGAGCTCGCGAGATAGACAAGGCCCGCTGCCATCCCGGCAAGTAGTTTCTTGTTCATTAATAGTTCTCCTTGGGCAGAGTTGGATAGCCAAACAGATGATCAGATTACACGATCAGCAAAAACCGCACCCAAAAAGAATTTTTTTTTGTTCCACAATTTCAGGATATTACAAAATCGCGGCCTGCAACGCCTCCCCCGCATTCCACCTTTGCGGAAGTAATGGCCGTATTTACGGAATCACTATCAAGAAATTTTAGCTAATCCGGAAAACAATCTCCCCTGGCTTAGCAAAGATATCGCCACCGCAACTGTCCAGCGGCAAGGGTATCAACAACGTAAGCGTTTTGCCCGGAGGAAAGCAGCAAGACCGTCATTCCGGCAAAGACCAAAATGACGGCCGCGGCAAAGGGTTCTAGGCGCCGGCATGGGCCGAGGTTATGGGGCACCCAGCCATGCGCCTAACGAAATTGACATTGCGCTCCATAACCTCGGGAGTGTCGTCCGCCGACCCATCGCTCATGAACCGGGAGCACTCTCGCGCCAGGCGATGCGGATCTTCTCCAGCAGGGTGTCGAACTCGACAGGCTTCAGGCAGTAGTCGTGGGCGCCGTACTCCACGCTCCGCAGGCCGGCCTGCATGGAGGCGTGGCCGGTCAACAGGATCACCACCGTGGCGGGCCAGGCCTGTTTGATCTCCTTCAGGCAGAGGATGCCGTCCTTGTCCGGCATGTTGGCCGGCACGTAGCTCGGGCCGATGGTGCCGGTCAGCAGAAAGCGCATGGCGTCGCCGAAGTATTCCAGCCGCGTA
>CAYSFY010000211.1:445-4519 GCA_964430285.1 uncultured Desulfobulbia bacterium | reverse complement strand
AGAGGATGCCGTCCTTGTCCGGCAGCATGACGTCCAGCACCACCACCTGGGGCCAGCCCGTGGCCAGTTCGTCAAAGGCCGCGGCGCAGGAGGCGGCGGTGCGCACCGCATGGCCCCGCCGCGTCAACCGCTTGGCGGTGGTCTCCAAGAAATCAAGTTCATCGTCAACCAACAAAATGTGGATACTCTCCGTCATCATGCCTCCTCCAGGCGTTCACACTCCGGGACGATGGTGAGCAGGTCCGCGGTGATTTTTTGCCGATAGTGGTCCACCATGCCCCGATCCCCCATCACCATATCGATCTGCCGGGTGTGCATCAGCAGGTAGCCCAAGACCTGCAACCGCGCCAGCAAATAGGGCGCCGGCCGCTTCTCGATCCTGGCCACCAGGGCGTCCGCCTTCTGTTCCACCCGAAAGCCATAACGGCTCAGGATCTCCTTGATCAGTTGGATGCGCACGAACCGCCGCTCTTCATCGGCAGCCCCACCCTTGAATTGAAAGCTGATATAATTTTCCGTCAAAAATTCGCTCAGGTGCGCCTCCACCAAGGAGAAATGATACCCCAGGCGCACGCAGACGTTACAGAAATTCTTCGAGACCATGAAGTAGTTGCGCTCGTTCAGGTTGGAACGGACCGACGGCTCCAGGTGGCGGTTCATGGTGGAGCGGAAGAGGATGGAGCCAAAGCCCGAGAGGCTGATGGGCGGCGGCCCCTCCCAGGGGATGGCGGTCATCCCCGCCCAGATGGCGAGCATCGGCTGCGAGACAATGGCGTCGATGGGGATGAAGCGCTCGCGCTTATCAAACCCGGGGGCAAAGCCGTCGTCCAGGTCGATCACCCACCACTGATAGGGCATGTCGCCCACCAACTGCTTGGCGCTCTTGTCGTCAAAGCCGTGGCGGCTGCCAAAGGAGAACATCTCGGCCACCGCCTTTTCGTGGCAGAAACGGGTCAGGTCATGGAGGGTACGGCAGGCGGAGGGGGTGAAGTACAAGGACCCCGGGTCAGTGAGGTTTAAAGGAGTCACCAAGGAGAGCGCTTGCTTAAGCAGCTTATGGATGGGGCTGTCGACCATCAGCTTGGGCGCCTGCTCCACGCCATGGGCGAGGATATCCCGACGCTCCCCCTGATAGACGCGGCAGGCGGTGGCGTCCACGGTGACCACCTCCTGGGCGGTCAGGCGGCGGCAGGCCCCGGTCACCCCAAAGATCGCCGGTACGCCGAACTCCCTGGCCACGGTGGCCAGGTGGGCCGCCGCTTGCCCGGTCTCGCTGATCACCGCCACTGCCCGGTTGAGCAGGGTAGCCCACTCCGGCACGGGGTGGGCCACCACCAGCACCGCCCCCTTGGGGAACTGCAACAGGTCCACCGTGGAGCGCACGATGGACACCGGACCGCTGGCCACGCCGTGACTGACCGTTATCCCGCCAGTGATCAGGGCATCATCCGCCCGGTCCGCGGCGTTGGCCGGGGTGTCGGCCATGGCGGTGGCCACGGCCAGGGGCCGGCTCTGCAGGATGACGATCCGACCCCGGCGGTCGATGGACCACTCGATGTCCTGGGGTTCGCCAAAGTGCTGCTCCAGGCGGATGGCGACCCGGGCCAGTTCCGCGGCCTGATCATCGCCGAGGGTGACCGCCGGGCGGGCGCCCTGCCCCACGCCCTGGGCCGACTGGCGGATCTGCTTATGAATGACCGTCTGGGGGGTCTCGCGGCTGACCTGGAAGGTGTCGGTGAGGGTGTTGCCGTCCACCACCTGGTTGGCCAGGCCGGCCACGGCGGTGATCTCCAGCCAATCGCTCCTGCGGTTGGTGGGCGAACGGGAGTAGATGACGCCGCTCACCAGCGCATCGACCATCACCAGACAGCCCACGCACATGATCACGTCCTGATGGCGAAAGCCCCGTTGGCTGCGGTAGACAATGGCCTGGCTCTTGTACTTGCCAGCCACGATCTCCTTGTAGGTCTGGAGGATGAACTCGGCCGCGACGTTCAGCTGGGTGCGGTACTGGCCGGCAAAGGAGACGCTACCGCTGTCCTCGCCCAAGGCGCTGGAGCGCATGGAGACCAGGATCTCCCCCCCCTCGGCCTCCTGCAAGGCGTGGTGGTGGGCCATGATGGCCTGGGCCAGATCCGTAGGCAGAGGGGCGTTGATGATCAACTGCTGGATGGCGGAACTGGTCTGGTAGAGATCCTCCAGCTCCTCTTCATCCATGGTCTTCAGCCGCCGGTTGATCTCATCCTGGAGCTTCGCGGCGGCCATGAAGTATTCACAGGCCGAGGCGGTAATCACAAAGCCCTCGGGGGTGTTGAGACCCACCCGGTTACGGATCTCGCCCAGGTTGGCCATCTTCTCGCCCACCATATCGACCAATTGGCGATCGACCCTGGCCATGGGCAAGAGCCACTCCCCCCCGGGTGACAGCGGCCGGTTTTGCAGAATCTCTTCCAGGCCGTCGGTAATCGTCTTAAACGCGTTATTCAGGTCCGCATGCTTACCTTCCGCCATCTCTTGCAGGTGCAGGATCATCTTATAGACATTGACCGACAGGGCGGTGCAGGTGCCCCGGACAAAGGCCATGCCGAACGGTCGCCCCTGGGCCAGGGTCTGCTCCATCTCGGCCATCAACTCCAGGGCGTGGTTGTTGGCGGTGAGCAAGGCGCGAAAGGCCTTATAGCACTGGGCAAAGGAGATGGTGGGGACGGAGGGCTTGGCCTCAAAGCGAAACCAGTCGGCGAGGCGATGAAAAAAGGCGGCAATTTCGGGCATGGGGTTCGCTTATGGACAAGGTTTTTGTATGCCGGCAGGGCAGGATTAACTCCTGAGCATCATAGCGTGACCGGTACAAATGCGAAACGGACAATATTGCATACCACTAGACACCCATAGGTGCCATGACCTGCATACCCCCGGAACAACAAAGGCCGGCATGATGATGCCGGCCTTTGTCCGCTTACGGGTAGCGCGTAGTTGTTTAGTGTTCCAGCTTCAGACCCCAGCCTTCAAACATGAAGAGGATGGAGAAGCCAAACCACAGGGTGTAGAAGACATACCCGGCCAGGGAGATGACCACCGTGCCCCACTTCTCCTTGATCGGCACCGCTTCAATGCCATAGTAGTTGTACGCCGGCTCGATGGCCTTGGTCAGGGTATCGTGGAGGATCTTCCCCTCCTTGAATTTGCTGGCCTTGTTCATCTCCTTTTCCGCATCAGTAACAGCGTTCCACCACGCATACAGCACCGCCCGCTCCTCGCTGCCGTATTTGGCGGCAATGGCCTGGCCGTCATTGTTGAACATGGCCTCGCTGTCGCTTAAGACATTGGCAATGATGGCGCTCAGGTCACCCGAGACCTTGAGCTTGTCGCCATCAGGGGTGGCCGTGGCGCCACTCGCCTGAAACATCTTGGTCAGAAGGCCCTGCTGCTCCGCGCCCTTGGCCTTGACGCTAAAGGTAACCTGCTGGCCTTGATAGCTATCCAACCCCTTCTGCACCTTGGGGATGTAATACGATGATTTCTTGGAGATCGTATTATAGAGGTTGTCCATGTAGTCCAACAGATTCTTGCCGGCAAAGACCGGCGACATCAGGATGTAAAACAGGACCCAAAATCCCGCGAACAAGCTCAGCCCCATGTTGAACTCTTTCTTATTGGCAATCATGCGTGTGCCTCCTTCCCGACCACGGTAGGGCCTTCGCCCTTCAATGTCCCGATATTAGTAAAAAATGTCCAAAAGACCCATAAGGAGAAGACCGAGATGACGATAAAGAAGGCGTAGATACCGATGTTTTCCAGCAAGGTGCCCGTCGCCTTATCCAGGCTGATGAACCCCATCTTGGAGAGCTTGATCGGCAGGGCGAAGAACCGGTTGATGAAGCCGGCCATCACGGCGGTGGAATAAAATCCGCAGATGGTCTGGCCCGGCACCACCTTGGTCACCAGGGAGCCGATCTGAATGCCCACCAAGGAGCCGAGCAACATGCCCATGGCCAGGGTGTAGAAGATGAAGCCGTAGATGGCGTACTGACCAAGACCCGCGTAACCGGCGGTAAAGATGATCTGGAAGATATC
>CAYSFY010000211.1:0-407 GCA_964430285.1 uncultured Desulfobulbia bacterium | reverse complement strand
GGACCAGGAACCAGGCCGAGATCTTGCGCCCGCCGGGAACGATACCTTGATCGAAGTGGATCATGGGCGGGATATTCATGTTCTGTAGCCTCTGGGCCAGACCGGTCATGGTGCCGGCCTTGAACTGCTTCTGTTCTTCCACCGACTTCTTGGCCAGGTTGGCCGCTGCCTTGCGGGCCTTAAAGAAGTCCATCAAGGAGTAGAAGGAGAGGAAGCCCAGCATGAAGACATAGATGGAGGTGATGAAGGCATCGCTCAAGACCGGATTGGCATCATAGAGGGTACGGTTGATGTAGCCGCCCAGGGTGGCGCCACCCATGGAGCCGCCGATGAACCACAGGGCCAAGCCCACCGAGATGTTGCCCATCTTGCGGTGCAGGACGCTGCCCATGATCGCCTTGGCGAAG
>CAYSFY010000210.1:5417-7612 GCA_964430285.1 uncultured Desulfobulbia bacterium | reverse complement strand
ACAGTATCCCATCGTCATCACCGACATCCTGATGCCGGTGATGAGCGGCATGGAACTCCTCACTGAGATCCGCCGCTTGTACCCGGCCATTGATGTCATCGTCATGACCGGCTACTCCTCGGAATATTCCTTCTCCGATGTCATCACCGCCGGCGCCTGTGATTTCATGGCCAAGCCCTTCTCCGGCATGGAGCTGCAGGCCAAGCTGGTCCGCCTGATGCGGGAACAGGATACCCGGCAGCGGCTGATGGCGGAGGTGGCAGCCCACCGGCAGACCATGGAGCAGTTGCAGGAGGCCAAGGAGGCCGCCGAGCGGGCCAACCGTTTCAAGGGGGACTTCCTGGCCCACATGAGCCATGAGATCCGTACCCCCATGAACGGCATCCTGGGGATGATCGATCTGGTGCTCGCCACCCACCTCTCCTCGCAGCAGAGGCGCTATCTGGATATCGTGAAGGAGGCCTCCTGCGCGCTGCTCTTCCTGGTCAACGATATCCTCGACTTCTCCAAGATCGAGGCCGACCAGCTGGAGCTGGAGGAGAGGCCTTTCAACCTGGAGGAGGTGCTGGAGTCGGCCATCAAGACGGTGGCGGTCAAGGCCCATGAGAAGCGCTTGGAGCTGCTGCTGGACGACATGGGCTGGGCCAACGACTCACTCCTCATCGGCGATGCCCAGCGTCTGCGCCAGATCCTGTTGAACCTGCTCAGTAATGCCATCAAGTTCACCTCTAGCGGCCATGTCATGCTCCGGGTCGAGGAGGCCGGACTGGAGGGGGATGACCTGATGCTGCGTATTGCGGTTGAAGATAGCGGCATCGGCATTGCCCCGGAGAGACAGACCGACGTCTTTGACCGCTTCAGGCAGGCGGATCGCAGTGTGTCGCGGATATACGGCGGCACCGGGCTCGGGCTCTCCATCTCCAAAAAACTGGTTGGCCTGATGGGCGGGGAGATCTGGGTCGAGAGCGAGGAGGGCCAAGGCTCGGTCTTCTGTTTTACGGCGCGCTTCACCCGCCACCTCCCCCTGCCTGATCGTGCCGCCCTGCTCAACGTGGAGCAAGGGGAGTTCTCGGTGTTGGTGGCCGATCCCTCACCCCTCTCCTGCCCGCTGCTCACCAAGCAGCTTAAGGCCTGGAACTGCCGGGTCGCCCTGGCTGCCAACGGCCAGGAGGTCATGGCCGAGATTGACCAGGCCGCCCAGGCGGGCCACCCCTTCCAGGCCCTGCTGCTGGACGAGCGGATCAACAGCGAGAAGCACGACACGCTGCTGGCCCGCATGCGGCTGGCCCATGGCGCCCTGCCCTTGGCCGTCTTCCTGCTGTCCACCTCCGTGAATAAGGAATCCGACTTTGCCCAGGAAGAGCAGGCCGGGCTGCTGCACTACTTGGGTAAACCGTTGTTGGCCGGCGAGTTGTTCCTCCATCTCAGGGGCGTCCACCAGAGATGGGCGCGGGTGGATGCGGGCGAGACTAAGCCTGCGTCCACGCTGTCGCCCGGGCAGCTTAGCCTGCGGATCCTGATGGTGGAGGACAATAACTTCAACCGAGACTTTATCACCTGTGCCTTGGAAAAGTTCGGCCTGCGGGCCTCGTATGCGGAAAACGGGGTGGAGGCCTTGCGTGTCCTGGCGGCCCGCGACATCGATCTGGTGCTGATGGACGTGGTCATGCCCGTGCTGGACGGGCTTGCCGCCACCCGTATCATCCGGGCTTGCGAAGAGGGGAGCGAGGTGGAGGTTAAGGTGGAGGGGGTGCCCCTGGACCAGCTCCGGGAACGCCTGGCGGGTAAGCATCTGCCCATCATCGCCATGACCGCCAATGCCATGGCTCGGGATAGGGAGGAGTGTCAGGCCGCGGGCATGGATCTGTTCTTGTCCAAGCCCTTTCACGGGGAAGAGTTGATCGCTCTGTTGCGGAGTGTCCCTGTTGTTGGCCTGCCGACCTCGGCAAGTGGGGCCATGCCGGGGGTGACGGTGGATACTCCTGCCGCCAGAAGGAGAAAAATGGTGGACAAGGTGGGACAGATCCGTCTCATCACCCAGGTGCGGGGGCATCTGAAGGAGACCTATTGCATCGAGGACGAGAGGATTGAGACCATCATCCACAATGCCCGCCAATCCTTGGAGGCGGTGATTCTGGAGGCGGAAATGGCCTTGAGCCGCGGAGACATGGCGACCTTGACCCATAGCGCCCATA
>CAYSFY010000210.1:0-5407 GCA_964430285.1 uncultured Desulfobulbia bacterium | reverse complement strand
CAAGGGTACTTTCTGCCAACTGGGGTTGCATGATTTTGCGGAGATGGCTGGGCGAGTGGAGGAGCGTCAGGTCCGTTGCGGCGAGAACATGCTCTTGGGCTTGGAGGCCCAGCTGGGGTTCCTGCGCCAGAACGTGCGTCAGCTCTCGTAATCCCTTATGGCCGTTGCCCTTCTCGCGGCTGGGGGCGGTTGTTTCCCCGCCCTTGGTTGCGGCCCATGCCCATGCCCGTGCCGGCCCAGACCGGGCGGCCGGATTCGTTGCGGAGGAGCAGCGTGACCCCCTGCGTGGTGTTGGTAATTTTCTGGGCCATGAGGTAGATGAGGCCATCTCGGCCCTGGGCCATGGAACCGCGTACCGTGATCTCATCGCCGGGAGTGACGGGGAGACCATTTTCCGCCCAGTAGCGCTGGGGGCCGGTACAGATGATAATGGTGACGCCGTTACTGTTGATTTTCAGTTGGACATTGGGGCGGTCCTGGCCTGTCTGGATGGAGAGCAGTTGACCGCTTACCGTGGTCACGGTGTTGACGTCGTAACCGGATTGGAAATTGAGGGATGCGGGGGTGTCGCCGTTCTCTCCCCAGAAGGCCAAGGCCGGGATGGGGCAGGAGAGCAAGCAGGTCAGCAGCAGGGATAGGGTGATGGGGAGGGGGCGCATGGTTTGCAAGCGGCGGACCTTGCGGCCCGCCGCTGGAGCTGGTTGTGGTGTTAATTGGTTGCCGGGGGCGTGGCCAAGTGGCTGCCATCGCGAACCCCGCGGCCGTTGGCAGGACGGCTGGTGGCACCGTTGGCGGTGGTGCCGCTGCTCAGAAAGGTGCCGTCCCGTCGCTGTGACCCTGCCGGGCGGACGGTTGAACTGCCTTGAGCGTGTGTTCCGTTCCTCATGCCCGCGCCGTTGCCGCCGCGGGCCATCACCTCGCTGGCCAACGTCATGGTAAAGAGTGCCGCCACTGCCAGTGCCATCATCTGTTTCGTGTTCATGGTTCCTTTCTCCTTGTGGTGAATAGTAGACTGCCTGTGTAACGTCCGCCAGACTCGGCTCTCTGACCTCCCTGAGGGCAGCTGCTGTCGAGCCCGGTAAACTTCCTGCCTTTTACTATTCCACTATCCGTGCCACGTGGAAAAAATGCGTAACTCCCGTACCTTATCATGTTGACAGCAGGGGTGCCAGCTGAAAATCGGTGCAAAGTTTGCGCCGGGTGACAAGCTTTTGCACCACCTGGTTACAGGGCGTCGTCCGCCATGCCGTACTCTTTCAGGCGGTACTGCAGGGTCCGCCGGGAGATCCCCAGGCGTTCCGCCGCCAGCCTGCGATTGCCCGCCGTGGCCTTCAGTGCCGCGGTGATCGCCTCCCGCTCCGCCTCCTTCAAAATCCCGCCTGTCTCCCGCGTGGCGCCATTGGCGGCCGAGCGCAACCCCTCCGGCAGTTCATCCAAGGTCACCTCGCCCCGCGCCAGGATGATGGCCCGTTCGATGACATTTTGCAGTTCGCGGATATTGCCCGGCCAGGGGTAGGCCCGTAACGCCTTTAAGGCCTGGGTGGTGATGGTGGAGATCCGTTTGCCCATGGCCTGGGCGTGCAGACGGATGAAAAAGAGGGCGAGTTCGTCCAGGGCATCGCGGCGATCACGCAAGGGGGGGAGGGTGAGGGGGAAGACATTGAGCCGGTAGAAGAGATCCTCGCGGAAGCGTCCCGCCGCCACCTCGCTTGCCAGATCACGATTGGTGGCCGCCACGACCCGGACATTGGCGTCCATTTCACGGCTACCTCCCACCCGTTGAAAGCGATGCTCCTGCAGGACCCGCAACAGCTTGGCCTGCATCGACAACGGCATCTCGCCGATCTCATCCAGCATAATGGTACCGTTGCTGGCCAACTCGAACTTTCCTTGGCGCGTGGCAGTGGCACCGGTGAAGGAGCCGCGTTCGTGGCCGAAGAGTTCGCTCTCCAGCAAGTTTTCCGGGATGGCCGCGCAGTTTACCGCCACGAACGGACCTCCCTGACGCTGGCTGGTCAGGTGCAGATAGCGCGCCAAAAGCTCCTTGCCGGTGCCGCTCTCGCCGCTGATCAGCACCGTGGCCTCGGTCTGGGCGACCTCCCCGGCCAGGCGGCGCACCTCGTCCATGGCCGCGCCGGCAAAGAGGATGGCCAGGGGCGGCAGCCCGCTCATCTCCGCCTCATCCAGGGTCATGAGTCGGCGCTGGCGGCAATGTTCGTCCAGCAGACGCGTGACCAAGGCCCGCAGGGTGGCGGGGTCCTTGAGCGGCTTGGTCAGGAAGTCGCTGACCCCATCCTTGATGGCCGCTACCGCCTCTTCCACCGTGCCAAAGGCGGTGATCAGGACAAAGGGCGGGGCCGCCGGGTCGCTGCGACTGGCCCGAAACAACTCGATGCCTCCCATCCGCGGCATCTTGAGGTCGGACAACACCAGGTCAAAGGAGTCGTGGCGCAGCATGGCCAATCCCGCCGCGCCATTTGCCGCCTGGACCACCTGGTGGCCGGCATCTTCCAGGATGTCCGCCAACAGTCCGCGGAAGGTGGCATCGTCTTCAACAATGAGGATTCGTCCCGTGCTCATCCCGCTCCATCCCTGGTAACAATCTTAGTGTGGTTACGTTCCCACGCTGGAGCGTGGGAACGATGCCGATGATGCTATGACTTTGATTCATCCCCCTCCCTGGCGGGGGGACTTCCTCTCTTGGGGCAAGAGATTATCTCTTGTCATAGCGTTGAGTTGTAGCTATACACTTAAATAGCTTTTGCTTAAATACCAATTAACCACACCTTGAGGAGTAGCACAATGTACACCGGAAAAATTGCCATACCCACCGACGCCCCGGGCGGCATCGACGGGCAGCGTTCGGACCACTTCGGTCACTGCGAGATATTCACCCTGATTGCGGTGCGGAACGGGGATATCCAGGAGGTCTCGACCTTGGCCAACGTCCCCCATCAGGCCGGGGGGTGCATGGCACCGGTGGGGGCCTTAAGCGACCAGGGGGTGAACGCCCTCGTGGTCTCCGGCATGGGGGGCGGCCCTTTCAAGCGTTGCGAGCAAGTGGGCATCGGCGTCTATTTTGCCGACCCAAGTCAGTGCCCCGACGTGCGTTCGACCCTGAGCGCATTCCTGGACCAGCGGCTTCCCGCCATGCAGCCGCTACAACTCTGCAAGGCCACGCCCACTGACGGCGGTGGCAGGCCGCGCCCCGCGCAAGAGTTGTCCGCCTATCTCCCAGTGCCAGCCAACACGGCGGCGAGACGCACGGTAAAGAGCGTTCCGCCGCCCGGCGCCGCCCCGGCCAGGATGCTGCCACCGCAGGCATCGACAATCTTTTTGCACACCGCCAAGCCCAGGCCGGCCCCACGGCTCTTATTGGTGCGAAAGGGCTCAAACAGCACGCCTTTCATCTCCGGCGCGATGCCGGGGCCATGGTCGATAACGCTGATCACCACCCACTGGCCGTCGGCCTGCCCGGAGAGCACGACTTTTCCCTGTCGGGGAGAGGCCTGCAGGGCATTGGTGAGCAGATTGAGCAGGAGTTGCCGCATCCCCTCCTCGGGACAGCGGACCACGAGATCGCTGGGGATGGCGGAGTCGATCCCTACTTGCCGTGCCTGCGCCAGCGGGGCCAGCAACGGCAGCACGGCGGCGGCAACCAAGGCCGGCCGGCAGGGCGCGGCGGCAACCGGTGCGGCTCGGGTGAAGAGCAAGATGGCCTCGACCAACTCCTCCAGGCGCTGGGCCTCATTGACGATTCGGCCGGCGTAACCCCGTTCTTTACCCAGCGGCAACAACTCCTCCAGAAACTGCCCATAGCCCTTGATCCCTGCCAAGGGGTTACGGACTTCGTGGGCCAGTACCGCCCCCACCTCACCCAGTCGCGCCAACTCTTGTTGTCGTGATGTCAAACGAAGTTGCCGCGCCTGGCGTTGCAACAGCCAGAGAACGGTCAGTCCCAAGGCCCAGCCCACGGCCAGCAGGGAGAAGATCACCTCCATCCCCAACCGTGCTTGGCGCAGCACCTGGTCCGCGCGCCAGGTATGGAGGGCGAGACGCAGGATGCAGGTCTCTCCGGCAAGGTGCAAGGGGGCCTGAAATTCGTAGACTGTTTCACCGGTGCCAAGCTCGATCCTCTGTTCGGAGAGGGTGCCGCCCTCCAACACGGGGCGGTAGCGATCATCTCCCACCTGGGAACCGGTAAGGTCGGGGTTGGTGTGGAAGAGGATCCGGCCATCTGCGGCGAGGATCGCCGCATACGCCACCTCGGAGGTCAGGACCGCGCCCAAGGAGCGGAGGGAGGGTGCGCTCGCCGCCACTCCTTCCAGAATGGCGGCGGTGGTCAAGGCCATGCCCCGGAGATTCTCCTCGGCAATCGGCGCGGCCGCCCGGTAGTTACGCACCGCAAACCAGGAGAGACCCGCGGTGAGGAGCAGGGCGGTCACAATCGTCAGCATGGCGGCAATGAATCGGGGCATAATCGATCTTGAGGGGGAAATTTTTTTGTCCAATGAGCCCAGGGCGTGGGAGATTCAACGCCAGAGGCCGAGTTGCTTTTTTCGCCAAACCGCTATCATACCATTAGGAGCCGTGTAGAAACAACATGGACAAATTGCCATTCCCTTTACGGCTCCTCCTTACTCTGTTTAGTCCCCCCTTGGAGATGCCGTCGCCGTGATGCTGATTGTTCAGGTTATTGTTGCTCGACGGCTTAGCCGCGCCGGGGGGATCCCCTTTCCGGCAATTTAAACGGCTTCATGACCTCTTGCCCCTTGCCCCGTCCATCGGCTTTTGCTACACTCTGGTGGGGTATGGGGCATGGCTAAAGTCCCTGGCAAGAGTGCTGGCCGGGCATGCGTTCCACCTGCTTGACACCGATCGACCTGAATAGTTGGCGCGGCCCTTGGCTTGAGATCGGCCGGCCGCTCCCGTGAACATTGGATCTTCCCTGAACAGGCAACCATGCACGTAACTCATGTCCTCGTCTTTGTGCTGGTGCTGTGCGGTATCTATCTCACCAGCCTGGTCAACTATCTCTTCTTCCACGCCATCGCCGAAATCTTCAGCATTGTCGTCGGTTACACCATCTTCGTCATTGCCTGGAATTCGAAGCGCCACATCAAGAACCCCTACCTGCTGTTTGTCGGCATCGCCTCCCTGTTCATCAGCTTTCTGGATCTGGTGCACACCTTGGCCTACAAGGGGATGCCGATCTTCACCGATTACGCCTACTATGCCAATCAGCTGTGGATCGCGGCCCGCTATATGGAGGCCATTACCCTGGGCATCGGCTTCTTCTTCCTGGGATACAAAAGGACATTTTCCCCGCACCGGATCCTCGGGGTGTACTCGCTGCTCACCGCTTTACTCCTGGCCTCGATCTTTTACTGGAAGCTCTTTCCTGTCT
>CAYSFY010000209.1:0-7631 GCA_964430285.1 uncultured Desulfobulbia bacterium | reverse complement strand
ACCGATCCAGCTCCCCGGGGGGAGGGGGTGGTCCCGGACAAAGCCCGTCCCGGCAACGGCAAGCTCGCCCCCCTCTTCCCGGTCAACCAGGCCTTTACCGTGGCCTTGGTCCTCCTGGTGATGGTGGCCTGGCTCTCCTTCCACACCACCAAGGAGATGCTGGCCGCCGACCGTTCCGAGTACCACGCCCACGCCGTCATCCATCGCTTGGACCAGCTACTGCTCGCCTTGACCAATGCCGAGAGTGACGAGCGTATCTTCCTGCTCACCGGCGACCAGAAATATCTGGAGCCCTACCATGCCAATCTGGGCCAGGTGGCCGAGGAGCTGGCCACCCTTTTCCAGCTGACCGCGAACGACCCAGGGCAACAAAGCCACTTACGGGAACTCGAAGAGCCGGTGGCCGAGAAGCTGGCCGAGCTACAACAGACCATCGACTTGCGGCGGAGCCAAAGCTTCGAGGCGGCCCTCCGCCAGGCCATCGCCAACATTGACCGGGCCTGCATGGCCCACATCCATACCCATGCCAGTGAGCTACGGGACGAAAAGAGGCGCTTGCTCAATGACAACGTGTCCATCAAGGCCGTCCATGCCCATCGCGGCTTGATCGCCACCATCCTGGTCGCCTTCCTCCTGAGCTTCGGCATGCTGATCCTGGTCTTCACCCTCTTGCGCCAAGAGATCGGCAAGCGCACCCGGGCCGAGGCCCGCTTGCGCGTGCACCAGGACCACTTGGAGGAGATGATCTCCTGGCGCACCCAAGAGCTGGAGTTGGCCAACTCCTGCCTCAAGATCGAAAACGAGGAGCGGATGCAGGTCAAGTTGGCCTTGCAACGCAGTAACGCCCAACTCGACCTGTTGGCCGCCACCGCCGACCAGCTGTTGAAGAGCGAATCGCCCCAGGAGATCGCCGCGGATCTCTGCCGCAAGGTGATGGAGTTCCTGGGGTGTCAGGTTTTTTTCAATTTTCTGGTGGACCAGGGAAGCGGCAAGCTCCACTTGCACGCCTACGCAGGCATCCAGGAGGAGGAGGCCCGGCGGATCGAATGGCTGGACTACGGCGTTGCGGTCTGCGCTACCCGCGACGGCCACCACGGCATCGCCGCGCCTAACGCCGCTACCACCGACCCCCGCTCGGAGCTGGTCAAGGGCCTCGGCATCCAGGCCTACGCCTGCCATACGTTGACGGTGAAGGGCACCGTGATCGGCACCCTCTCCTTCGGCACCCGCTCCCGCCCGCGCTTTACCCCCGAGGAGACCGCCTTGATGCTGGCGGTGGCGGACCAGGTGGCCATCGCCATGGCCCGGCAGCAGGACGCCGAAATGTTGCGCACCGGCGAGGAACGGTTGCGGTTGGTCCTGAACGCCAGTATGATGGGGACCTTCGAAGTCGACATCCTGAGCGGCGAAGCACACTGGAACGAGGTCGAGTTCATGCTGTTGGGGCTTACCCCCGGAGCGGTGCCGGCCAGCCAGGAGGCCTTCTACCGCTTCATCCATCCGGATGACCTCGCCCACTTCCACGCCCAATGGGAAGAGGCCATGTGGAGTGGCAAGCTGGACTGCGAGTTTCGGATCATCCGCGCCGATGGCGAGGAACGCTGGCTGGCGGCCAAGGGCCGGTTCGTCTACGCGATGCTGGAAAATGGGGTTGCGCCGGCGGTTGCCAGGGGTCAGGTGGCGCACTTCCTGGGGGTGAACTATGACATCACGGAACGGAAACGGACCGAGAAGGAGTTGCAGGAGCTCTCCTTGCGCCTCTCCTACCATGTGGACAACTCGCCGCTGGCGGTGATCGAATGGGGGCCGGACATGCGGCTGATCCGCTGGTCGGGGGCGGCCGAGCGCATCTTCGGCTGGAGCGCGGACGAGGTCCTGGGCAAACGGATGGAGGATTTCCGTTGGATTCACCCCGAGGACGCGGCCCAGGTGGCCGAGGTCTCCTGCGAGCTACGGCATGGTACCGATCCGCGGCGGTTCTCCACCAATCGTAACTTCCGCAAGGACGGCTTGGTGCTCCAATGCGAGTGGTACAACTCCGCGATGATCGACGAGACGGGCAACTTTCGTTCGCTCTTGTCGCTGGTGCTGGATGTCACCGAACGCGAGCGGGCGGAAGAGGCACTCAGGGAGAGCGAATCGCGCCTCTACACCCTGGCCAACGCCATGCCGCAACTGGCGTGGATCGCCCGAGCGGACGGCTACATCTTCTGGTACAACCAGCGCTGGTACGACTACACCGGGACCACGCCGGAGCAGATGGCGGGCTGGGGGTGGCAAGAGGTCCATGACCCCCAGATCCTGCCCGAGGTCTTGAGCCAGTGGCGGTCCGCGTTGGCCTCGGGCGAGCCGTTTGCCATGGAGTTTCCGCTGCGCGGGGGGGACGGCACCTTTCGCCAGTTCCTCACCCGGGCCTATCCGGTGAAGGATCAGCAAGGCGAGGTGGTGAGTTGGTTTGGCACCAATACCGATGTCAGCGAGCGCAAACAGGCGGAGGAGCGGCTTGCCGCCTCGTTGCGCGAGAAGGAGGTGCTGCTTAAGGAGATCCACCACCGGGTAAAAAACAACCTCCAGGTCATCTCCAGTCTGGTGGACCTCCAAGCCGACAGCATCGACGACCCCTTGCTCAGTGGTCTGTTCCAAGACGTGCGGGATCGGGTGCGCTCCATGGCCCTGGTCCATGAAAAACTCTACTGCTCCGAGAACCTGGACCAGGTGGAGTTTGCCGATTATGCGACCAGCCTGTTGGAGTATCTCTGGGCCTCGTATGGCAGTTCGGCCGGTGATATCCGACTCACCCTCGACCTGCAACCCCTCGCGCTCTCGGTGGAGCAGGCCGTGCCCTGTGGCTTGATCGTGAACGAACTGGTGGTGAATGCCCTGAAGCACGCCTTCAGTGGTCATGACCCGGGGGAGGTGACCGTGGCCCTGTGGCGCGACCAGGATGGCCGCGCCACCTTGAGTATCGGCGACACCGGCGTCGGCCTCCCGGAGGGGATGGACTGGCGGCAGTCGGAATCCTTGGGTCTCAGGCTGGTGCAGATGCTGAGCCGCCAATTGGCAGGGACCATGGCCGTGGAGAGCAAGGCAGGCACAGGCACGCGGTTTTGCCTCACCTTTGCCCCCCGGGGTAATCAATGGACATGATGGGACAGCAATGAATAAAGGGACCATTCTCATCGTCGAGGACGAGGTGATTGTCGCCGCGGACTTGGCCAATAAGGTCAGCCGCATGGGCTATCAGGTCATCGGCTCGACCACCCTGGGCGAGGAGGCCATCGACTTGGCCCGGGAGGGGCGGCCGGACTTGGTGTTGATGGACATCTGCCTGGCCGGTGCCATGGACGGGGTGACGGCGGCGGAACTCATTCGCCGGGAGTATGACCTGCCGGTGATCTTCCTGACCGCCCACTCGGACCACCCCACCCTGCAACGGGCCAAACTGAGCGAGCCCTTCGGCTACATCTTGAAACCGTTCAAGAAACTTGAACTGGAGAACAACATCGAGATGGCGCTGTACAAGCATCAGGCCGATCGCAAACTGCGCGCCAGCGAAGCCGCCCTCAGGAAGGCGAACGAGGCGCTGCTCAAGATGAATGAGACCCTGGAGAGCCAGGTGGCGGAGCGCACCGCCAAGCTTGAACAGCGCACCCTACAGTTGCGGGCCTTGGCCGGACAGTTGACCCAGGCCGAAGAGCAGGAACGGCGCAGGATCTCCCAGATCCTCCACGATGAGCTCCAGCAACTGCTGGTGGGCGCCCGGCTGAACCTGCAATACTTAAGCGCCCGCTACAAGGACGAACCTCTCCGCGGCACCTTGCTCAAAATCGAAGGACTGATCGCTGAGTCCATCAACACTGGGCGCTTGCTCACGGCGGAACTGAGCCCGAGGGTCCTCTACCAGTTTGGCTTGGGCGCCGCCTTGACCTGGCTGGGGCAGTGGTGTGGAGAGAAGTACGGTTTGCGGGTGGAGGTGGAGGTGGAGGTGGAGCCGGAGGCGCGGGAGGTGGCCGAGGAGGTCCAGGTGGCCTTGTACCAGTCGATTCGCGAGTTGCTGTTCAATGTCGTCAAACACGCCGGGGTCAAGAGCGCCCGTCTGACCCTGGGCTACAGCCAGGATGGCGTTATCCGTCTAGAGGTCAGTGACCACGGGGTGGGCTTCGACCCCAAGATGGTCCGCGCCCGGGAAGGGTCGGCCGGTGGTTTCGGCCTCTTCAGTCTCCGCGAGCGTTTGCAGCTTTTCGGTGCCGAGCTGGCCATCGCCAGTGCGCCGGGCCACGGCAGCCGCTTCATCATCACCGTGCCACCAGCGGACGCCGCCCTGCCGGCGGAGCCCTCTGTCCCCTTGACCCGCCCGGCACCGCCAGACACGGCAGGGAGCGCCACCCCCAAAATTCGCCTGGTGCTGGTGGACGACCATCAGGTGGTGCGGAACGGACTGGAGTGCTCCCTCCACAACGAACCCGATCTCGAGGTCCTGGGGCATGCGACCAACGGCTTGCAGGCCTTGGAACTGGCGCACCGCCTGCAACCCGATGTCGTGCTGATGGACGTCGACATGCCCATCTTGGACGGTATTGAAGCCACGCGGCGGATGCGGGTCGAACTCCCCCACATCAAGGTCATCGGCATGTCCATGGATGACGACCACCCGCGGAGCCCCGAGATGTTACACGCCGGCGCGGTGGCTTTCCTGGACAAGAACGACACCTTTGCCCAGTTGGTGGCCACCATCCGCAGGCATGCCGGCGGTCAAACAGGGGCCTAACAGGACGAGTGTTCAATGGCCGCCTGGGGACAATTTTCCACGCAAGCGCAGCACTCGATACACTCGTCGATCGCCACGGGCACCGTTTTCCCCTGCCGCAGTTCGTAGACCGTGGTCGGACAGATCTCCACGCAGGCCCCGTTACCGTTGCACAAGTCATAGTCCACCCTGATCGTTACCTTCTCCCCTTCCCAGCTTTTGATGTCCATCTCCCCTCCTCCTGTCGTTACGGTTGTTTACCCGTGAGCTGTGCCGGACCGGCTAACAGATCATCTCCTTCCCCTTTTTGGTCAAGGCATAGGTCACTTTCGGGCCGTCCACATATTTGATCATCCCCTCGGTGAGCATCTCGTTGATGGTCTCCTCCAAGGCCTGCTGCTCCTTGGCGCTCAGGCTCGGCAGAAAATCGTTATAGAGCCACTCCACGGAGAGCATATCCCCCGGCTGGGCGTTGGCCTTTCTGAAACAGCCCAAAAACTCATCCTTAATCGCAATCTGCACTGCGACCTTGTGCGCGTCCATGCTTTTGTCTCCACGTTTGTTTTGGTCGATGTGACCCTAACTAACTCGCAGCCACCGCTTTTGTGGGAGCGTCGTCCCCGGCGCGATCAAGCGTCAATCGCGCCGGGGACGACGCTCCCACCGAATCATCCGCCAGAGACGATTGCGCCCCGCCATTACCGCCAAACCCCCTGCTGCCGCTCGCCGCAGGAGGGGCAGCTGCCGGCGGCCAACAGGTTCTCCCCGATCCGGTAGCCGAGCCGCTTGATCAGCAGGGCTTGGCAGGCGGGGCAGCGGGTGTCCTCACCGCCCGCGCCGGGGATGTTACCGTTATAGACATAGCGCAGCCCCTCCTGCTGGCCGATCTCCCGCGCCTGTTGCAGGAGGTGGAGAGGGGTCGGTTGGCGGTCGAGCATCTTGTAGGTGGGGTGGAAGGCCGTGACATGCCACGGGATCCCCGGGTCCACCCCCTTGATGAAGCGGGCGATGTCGCGGAGTTCGTCCGGGGAGTCGTTTAGGCCGGGGATGAGCAGGGTGGTGATCTCCACCCACACCCCCAGTTCGTGCAGCAGGCGGACATTCTCCAGCACCGGGGCCAGCCGTGCCTTGCAGACCTGTTTGTAGAATTTCTCGGTAAAGGCCTTGATATCGACGTTGATCCCGTCCACCACCTGGGCCAGGGCGCGAGTGACCTCCTGGCCCATGTAGCCGTTGCTGACAAAGAGGTTTTTCAGCCCCTGCTGCTTGGCCAGAATGGCGCAATCGGCGGCAAACTCGTAGAAGATAGTCGGCTCCACGTAGGTGTAGCTGATGCTGGCGCACCCCGCGCTTAAAGCGGCATCGACGATGGCCGTGGGCGAACGCTGGTGGCCGACGATCTCGGCCCCATGGCTGTGCGGGTATTGCGAGATCTCGTAGTTCTGGCAGTGTTCGCAGCGGAAGTTACAACCCACGGTGGCGATGGAGTAGGATGAGGAGCCCGGCTGAAAGTGGAAGAGGGGCTTTTTTTCAATGGGGTCGATATGCTCGGCCACCACCTTGCCGTAGACCAGGCTGAACAGCACCCCGTCCCGGTTCTCCCGCACCCCGCACAGCCCGCGCTTGCCCGGGCCGATATGGCACTGGTGGTGACACAAGCGGCAGACGACCTTGTTCCCCTCCGCCAACTTGGCGTAAAACAGGGCTTCCTTCATGGCGCTTCCTCCTCTGATCGATGGCACGCATTGAGCGGGCGGCAGACCACGGTCACTCCTCAGAGAGCGGCCGCAGGGGCTTGGGTCTGATCATCACAAAGCGCTCTGCCGCCTGAGCCATGATGTCGATCACGGCCGCTGCCTCCCGCTCTTGGAAGCCGCGTTGCAGTTCGGCAATGTAGCGCCCCAGCAGCTCGCGGATATCGCGCAGCCCCTCGCTCTCCACCCGGGTGACGGCGACCCGGGCGCTCACCGACAGCCGCCGGTTGATCGCCTCCAAGTCAAAGCCCTGCTCCGGGTAGAGGCACTGGTAGATGACGCCGCCGGTCATGCCGGCACAGATCCAAGGACCGGGGTCGCCCAGGACCACGGCCCGGCCGCCGGTCATGTACTCGAAGGCAAAGCCCTTGAGATGGGCGCGGCTGGCGATATTACCCAGTTCGTCGCGCACCGGGGCTTGGATCCGGCCGCCAAAGACCACATCCGCCCCCGACATGCGCACGCAGGCCCGGGAGTCCGCCATGTTCTGCACCATGAACATGCCGCCGATGGCGCCGTAGGCAAAGCTCTTGCCCGTGGAGCCGTCAATGGAGCGGCCCAGGAGATTTTGCCCCTTGAACACCCCCAGCTGTCCGCCCATGCTCCCCTTGCCTGCCCCATCCTGGGAACCCCCTTCGACGATCACCTCAAGCCCCTCGGTGTTGAAGGCGCAGAGGCCGTTACCGGGGACCGAGTTGCCGAGCCGGATCAAGGCTCGCCGCTCCCCGGCCGCACCGGCGCCGTCCCGGGTCAAGGCCCCGGCCAGATAGGTGCCCACGGCCCGGTCGGTGCTCCGCACCCCATCCTCGGCAAAGTGGACCTGACTCTCTCCTGCCGCGAACTGGGCCATGGCCAGGTCGGAGATCAAGCGGGTAAAGTAACCGAGCGGCTTCCTGATAATCCGGGGCTGGTCCGCTTGCCCGCTGATGCCGGGACAGGGCCCCGCCCGGCGCACGATAGCCGCCACATCCAGGTGCTGTTGCAGCCGATACTGGTGCAGGAGGTCGCTCCGGCCCACCAGCTCCTGCAAACGGGCCACCCCCAAGGCGGCGGCGCGCATCCTGAGTTCGTCACCCAGGACGCCTAAGAGGCGGACCAGATTCTCGGCCTCCTCCTCCACCACCCGGGGC
>CAYSFY010000208.1:0-7674 GCA_964430285.1 uncultured Desulfobulbia bacterium | reverse complement strand
CCCCTCCCGTAAAGGGAGGGGGAGCTTCATGCAAGCTCTTATCCGGACAACACTGCAGAAGAATGGCTTTGGTAAGGTAGTCTTGGTGTGTGAGAACCAACTCACAAAGAGAAAAAAACGACTAGAGAGGAAGAACCGCAGGAAGAGCTAAATGAAGAGGTATATCTTGACCACGTGCATGGAATATTTTTTGTTTTCACCACATTATCTTTTCGAGTCTTTTGCAAAAATATTATATTTCTTCACCTTATCGTAGAGGGCCGTTTTCCCAATATCGAGGTCTCGGGCCACCTCCGCAACATTACCCTTATTCTCAGCCAGCATATAGGTGATCACATCACTTTCGAACTTGGACATCAAATTCTTCAGAGAACTCCCCGGAAGCAGCTGAATGATCTGGTTAAAATAGTCATCGCAGCTACTGCCATTCTGCGACTCATCAAAAACAATGTCCTGCTCGAGGATGACTTTATTTTTTGCCATTAGCACTGCACGCTGAATGACATTTTGCAACTCCCGCACATTGCCTGGCCAATTGTGGAGAAGCAATTTATCGATAATTTTGCTTGGCAAAAAATCGATTTCCTTTTTAAAGGCCTTCCGGTAATGCTTGACAAAGTGACATGCCAGTTCGACGATATCTTCTTTCCTCTCCCTGAGAGGAGGAATAACGATCTGGATAATATTCAGACGATAATAGAGGTCTAGCCGAAACCGCGCTTCCTGCACCGCCTTGGCAAGATCTACATTGGTGGCCGCGACAACCCGGACATCCACCGACACCGGGGTATTACCCCCCACCCGGATCAGCTCCCCGCTCTGCAGGACCCGAAGTAACAAGGCCTGCATGCGAGGGGATATATCACCGATTTCATCTAAAAATATCGTGCCCTTGTCAACGATCTCGAATTTTCCCTTTTGCCTCGCGGCTGCGCCAGTGAATGCCCCTTTTTCATAACCAAAGAGATCGCTCTCCAACAGATTCTCGTTGATGGCGGTACAGTTGACCTTAAGAAAGGGCTTGTCGAACCTGGAGCTATGCGCTCGCAACAGATCGGCTACCAATTCTTTACCAGTACCACTCTCTCCAGTAATCAGGATCGTGGCCCCTGAATCCGCTACCTGCTGGATCATGTCGCGGACGGTGCGCATTGCTCGGCTATTGCCAATCATGCCATCATTCGGGCTCCCGTCCTGCATTTTTTGTTTTAAGATGTTGACCTCTTGGGCCAAGCGTCGCCGTACTGACTCGCTCTCCTTTAATTCATTGATTTTAATCCGGAGGATACTTTCGATATCGGTATTGTACGCTTTCAGTTCCTCCTCCTGCCGCTTGAGTTGGGTAATATCCCGCATCAAGATCATGAGCAGATTATCCCCGGAGTAGCCTTGAAACGGCACCGATGAAAATTCCACATCCATGGTGGCCACCTTAGTATGGACAACCTCACCTGTCCTGGCAGCCCCGACAAGGCTAGTTTGCAACGGGCAGGCCGGATTACAGCCACCAGCTGGCCGGCAAAGCACATCATGACAAACCTTGCCGCGCAGGTCTCCCAAAATTTTCTTGGCGTGCTGGTTAATGTACTCAATGACAAAATCGTCACGAACCAAAAAGACCATCTGCGGCATCAAATCAAGCAAGGCCCTCCAGTTCTTGACGAGCCTTCCTACCTCCGCGGTCGAAGCACTCAGGTTATGTCTTTCAGTGGTCATGACCATTAGCTTACTACAATTTGCCTCGTCAGCAGGAAGGGTTCTCCGGTTTAACAACGGCCAACACCGAAATAGTGAAAACCGGCCTCTCTCATCTTACCGGGATCGTACACATTCCGCAAATCAATAAAGATTGCTGTTTTCATGACGGCCTTGATCCTAGCCAGATCCAGGGCACGGTATTGATTCCACTCAGTGAACAGGACCACGGCATCCGCGCCCTCACAGGCCGCATAGGGAGAGTCGGTATAGATGAAGTGGGGGAAGATCTCCGCCGTCTGTTGCATCCCTTGGGGGTCATGGACCTGAAGTCTGGCCCCCTTCTCATAAAGCGGCGGCAGGATGGTCAGGGCCGGCGAGTCGCGCAGGTCATCGGTCTCCGGCTTAAAGGTGAGGCCCAAGGCGGCGATAGTCTTGCCCGACTCGGATCCCCCCAGGGCATCGCGGATCTTCTTGACCATCCTGGCCTTCTGGGCGGCATTGACCTCGACCCCGGCCTCGACGATCCGCGCCGCCACCCCGTGCTCCTGGGCGATGCGCAAGAGGGCAAGGGTATCCTTTGGGAAGCAGGAGCCGCCATAGCCCGGCCCCGGGTGCAGGAACTTCTGGCCAATGCGGCCATCCAGGCCCACGGCCTTAGCCAGATCCTTGACATCGGCGCCCACGGCCTCGCAGATGGTGGCCATCTCGTTGATGAAACTGATCTTCACCGCCAGAAAGGCGTTGGCGGCGTACTTGATCAGCTCGGCGGTCTCGGGATTGGTGGTCACAAAGGGTGTGGAGAGGAGATAGAGGGGGTCGTAGATCTCCTTCATCACCGCGATGGCTCGCTCGCTCTCCACGCCGATGACCACCCGATCGGGCCGCATGAAGTCGTTGATCGCTGCCCCTTCGCGCAAGAACTCGGGGTTGGAGACCACGTCGAACTCGGCCGCCGGATTGGTCTCGGCAATGACCCGCGCCACTTGGCGGGCCGTGCCCACCGGCACCGTGCTCTTATCCACCACCACGGTATACCCTTGCAGGTGGAGCGCCAGGTCCCGGGCCGCCGCGTAGATATAGGTGAGATCGGCATAGCCGTCCCCCCGCCTGGACGAGGGGGTGCCCACAGCGATGAAGACTGCCTGGGCCGCTTCTACCGCGCTCTTCATGTCGGTGGAGAAGGTCAACCGCCCTTCGGTGACATTTTTGCGCACCAAGGCCTCAAGCCCGGGTTCATAGATGGGGATGCCTCCGTCCTTAAGGAATTTGATCTTGGCCTCGTCTTTGTCCATGCAGACGATCTGATGGCCAAACTCCGCCAGACAGGCCCCGGTGACCAGGCCCACGTAGCCGGTACCGATCATGGTGATTTGCATGAGTAATCTCCTTTTTGTAAAACCCTGAGGTGGTTCAGGCTGTAGCTAGTACAGGCTGTAGGCTATAGGCTGAAGGCTGTTAGGTAAAAAAAACGGCCCACGGGATGGCCTCGCACGGCCCAAATCTCGTTTTTCTCTGCGGCTAACTGTCTAAACAGCTACAGCCTACAGCCCTGTAGCTGTTGCCATAGTATTCAAGATACCAGTCAACGAACAGCTGCAGACCGGACTCAATTGAGGTGGATGGCCGGAATGCGAACTCTTGGGTCAAGTCGTCGATATTGGCGTAGGTCTCCTTGACATCCCCGTTCTGCATGGGCAGGAATTGCATCTCGGCCTTACGGCCCAGGCACCCCTCCAGCACCTCGATAAAGCGCATGAGTTCCTCCTGCTGGTTGTTACCGATATTATAGATGCGGTAGGGGGCCCAGCTGCTACCGGGATCGGGGAGCTCCCGGTCCCAGGCCGGATTGGGGGTTGGCGGCCGGTCGATGATCCTGACTACTCCTTCGACGATGTCGTCGATGTAGGTGAAGTCACGCCGCATCTTCCCTTCATTAAAGACCTTGATCGGCTCACCTTTCAGGATCGCTTTGGTGAACAAAAAATAGGCCATGTCCGGCCGTCCCCACGGCCCATAGACGGTGAAAAAACGGAGCCCCGTGCAGGGCAGCCCGTAGAGGTGGCTGTAGGCATGGGCCATCAACTCGTTGGCCTTTTTGGTGGCCGCATAGAGGGAGACCGGGTGATCGACGTTGTCATGGACGGAAAAGGGCATGCGGGTATTGCCGCCATAGACGGAACTGGAGGAGGCAAAGAGCAGATGGCCTACCTGAGTGTGGCGGCACCCCTCCAGGATATTGGCAAAGCCCACCAGGTTGGCGTCCACATAGGAGTTGGGATTCTCAATGGAGTAGCGCACCCCGGCCTGGGCCGCCAGATTCACCACCGCGTGGAAGTGGTGACGACTAAAGAGCTCCGCCATCAGGGGCCGATCGGCGATATCCCCGGGGACAAAGGTGAAGGCCCGGTCCTTGATGCGGGCAAGCCTGGCCTGCTTCAGGGCCGGATCGTAATAGTCATTCAGGTTGTCGATGCCCACCACCTGCCAGCCTTCGGCCAACAGCCGCCGGCTTAAAAAATTGCCAATAAAACCGGCCGCGCCGGTGATCAGAATGCTCTTCAATAAACTCTCCTTTTTTATCCATGCAAGCTGCGAGTGCAGAGTAAGGAATGGAAGCGTGGCTACAAAGGAATCTCAGCCAAGTTTTCCGGACTCTCGCGGTTGGCGGGAATTCGGTAGGAGCGTCGTCCACTGCGCGATCACACTTCAATCACGCCGTGGACAACGCTCTTACAACACGGGCTGCTGAGAATTGTTTATAGCCACATATGGTAATGACCATCGCCCAGGCAGGAAGTGAAAGTCATACTTGCATCGCTATCACCTTCTACTGGGTACGAAAGGTTTATCCCGAAGTTACAAACTATCAAGAGTCACTCAATCGCCACTGCAGGGTCTTTCTGAGCCCTGCCAACAGATCGTGGGTGGGGGCAAAGCCAAGAATCTCGCGGGCCTTGTCGACCTTAAGGCAACTTTGGGTCAGATCGCCAGCCCTGGCCTCACCCATGGCCGGAGACAGCAAGGCCTCGGCCAGTTCGGGCCTCGCCTCTTTGATCACCTGATAGATCGCCGTGAAGAGATCCAGGGTATGGGTGGCCACGGTGGTACCGATATTACAGGCCTCGCCGCTGCCGAGAGCCAGGGCCTGCAGATTGGCCTGGACCACATCGCCGACAAAGCAATAATCCCGAGTCATACCCCGCGGCTGATCGGCAAAGTGATACACCGTGCAAGGCTGATTGTTCAGTAATCGATCCATAAAGATCGCTACCACCCCGGCCTCGCCGTGGGGGATCTGGCGGGGGCCATAGACGTTGGCATAGCGCAGCACCGTGTAATCTAACCCGTATTGATGCCGATAGAAGGCAAGATACTGCTCGGAGACGGCCTTGGTGATGGCATAGGGGGACAAGGGCACGGGCGGAGAGACCTCGGTGGTGGGATACTCCTTGGCCTCACCATAGATCGCCCCGCCCGAGGAGATGAAGATTACCTTCTTGACCTGATTCTTGATCGCGGCCTCCAGGAGATTGAGGAAGCCCCTGACATTGACGTCGGCATCGAAGCTGGGGTCCGCCACAGAGGCCGGCACCGACATCTGGGCGGCGTGATGGTTGATCAGGTCAAACCGCTCCATGGCAAACATCTTGGCCACCTCCGCCGAGCGGATATCCATGAGATAGAACTTGGCCTTGGGGTTGAGATTGGCCAGTTTCCCGGAATAGAGGTTATCAATGACCACCACCTCATGGCCCGCATGGATATAGGCATCCACCACATTGGACCCAATAAACCCGGCCCCGCCGGTGACCAGTATCTTCATGCCTTGCTCCTTATGTTGATTGATAATCGGAACCGCACAGGTTGTTTAGGCTGTAGGCTGAAGGCTGTTAGCAAAAGAGGACAAAAAATGGCAACGCTGAACCTTACATTGCGATGCCCTCCTACAGCCTATAGCCTAAGAGCCTACAGTCAGTCGTCCCTCTACTCCACCGTCACACTCTTGGCCAGATTCCGGGGCTGATCCACATCGCAACCGCGCAGGCAGGCAATTTGATAGGCCAGGAGCTGCAAGGGAATTGTATAGAGAATGGGATTCAAATCCTCATGGATCTCCGGAAGCAAGACGACAAAATCACCTATCCGCTGAAGTCCTTCATCCCCCTCACAGCCGATTAAGATCAAGCGGCCATTGCGAGCACGGACCTCTTCCACATTGGACACCACCTTTTTATACACCGAATCCTTGGGCACCAGCGCCAGGACCGGCATGTCGCGATCGATCAGGGCAATGGGCCCATGCTTCAACTCGCCGGCGGCATACCCCTCGGCATGAATATACGAGATCTCCTTCAACTTCAAGGCCCCTTCCAGGGCGATGGGGAAATTAGCCCCGCGCCCCAGGTACAGGAAATCGCTGCTGCGCGCGAACTCCTCGGCAATGACATCCATCTCCTGCTGAATCCGTGGCATCTCTCGCTCCAGCAGGGCCGGAAGCTCCACCAGGACATTGCAGAGGGCAATGCTCTCCTCTTCCGTAATGACCTCCCGGGTCTGCCCCAGATACAAGGTCAACAGAAAAAGGGCCACCAACTGACTGGTAAAGGCCTTGGTCGAGGCCACGCCAATCTCCGGACCGGCGTGGGTATAGATGGTGCCATCCGCCTCACGGGTAACGGTACTGCCCACCACATTGCAGATCGCCACGATCTTGGCGCCCAAGGATTTGGCCAGCCGCATCCCGGCCAGGGTATCCGCCGTTTCCCCGGATTGGGAGATCGGCACCACCAGGACATCTTTGTCCAAGAGAAGACGACGGTACCTGAATTCCGAGGCGATATCGACCTCCACCGGAATCCCCGCCCACTTCTCGATCCAGTATTTCGCGACCAAAGCGGCGTGCCAGGAGGTGCCGCAGGCCACCAGCGAAACCCTTTTAATCGCGGTCAGCTCGGCCTTGGTCAAACCAATCTCCGGCAGGATCACCTGACCGGTTTCAGGATCAAAACGCCCGCGAAAGGTGCTCAGGATGGCCTGGGGCTGCTCATAGATCTCCTTCAGCATGAAATGACGATACCCCGCCTTTTCGGCCATGCCGGCGCTCCACTCAATGCTGGTGACCTCTTTGGCCACCGGCGCTCCGCTGTCGATGCGCATAACCTGCCAGGAGTCCTGCTGCAACACGGCCATCTCCTGGTCATCAAGAAAGATCACCTGGTTGGTATAGGGGAGCAGGGCCGGGATATCAGAGGCCATGAAGCAGCCGCTATCCTCCTTGATGCCCAGGACCAACGGGCTCTGGTTGCGCACGGCCACCAAGCGGTCCGGCTGCCCGGCCCACATCACGCCCAGGGCATAGGACCCTTCCACCCGAGTCACGGCCCTACGGACAGCGGCCACCAGATCGCCGTCCAGGCTCTCTTCAATGAGATGGGCGATAACCTCGGTATCGGTTGCCGAGGTAAAGGTATGCCCCTTGGCCTGCAGCTCTTCCCGCAAGGAATGGTAATTCTCGATGATGCCGTTATGGACAATGACCAGGTCGCCCGTGCAATCGCTATGAGGATGGGCATTGGCCTCGGAGGGGGCGCCATGCGTCGCCCAGCGGGTGTGACCAAGGCCGATATGACTATCGGTCTTCACCTCCTCCATCAACTCCTCCAATTTGGCAAGCTTGCCCTTGCACCGGTGCTTGCGGAGCTTACCCTCCTCCAAGTAGACCAGCCCGGCCGAGTCATATCCCCGATACTCTAGACGCTTCAGCCCTTCCAGGATGATAGGCACCACCTTCCGTTTTCCTATATAACCAACAATTCCACACATAGCCCTCTCCTCTTAACAGCTATAATTTTTCCCACTATTTGAAAACCTATCGTTGACTCAATCTCCCCCCTTTGTCAAGACCGATTTTGTCTGTTTCGCAAAAACCGCTCAACCGACGCTGGCTCGATGTGTAATTTATTGAAAGTCCATGGG
>CAYSFY010000207.1:0-7701 GCA_964430285.1 uncultured Desulfobulbia bacterium | reverse complement strand
AAAAACCGCTCAACCGCCGCTGGCACGCCCAGTAACAGACTGAAATTACATTGGCGGATGGTCGCTTTGCGACTTTTTGCGATGCCATCAGCATTGGTGCCTGTGAGCATGATCAAGGAAAATTCGACCCCTGACCTGTTGTTTGCGGTATCCCCCGCCGGGGAAGAGCAGGCGGCGGGTGCTGCTTGCCCTGCCGCTCCCGCGCCGGGGGAGGCGGCCACGGATCTCTTTCTCTTCCCCGAGCCCGGGGGGGAGGAGACGGCGGCACCGGCTGCCGCCGAGGGCGAGGGGGTACCGGGGGCGGCCGCGGCCAAGGCCGCCATGGTGCACCGCTCCCCTTTTTACCAGTTGTCGCGGATGAGCCCGGAGAACCTGGAGTCCCCCTTTCTGATCCCCCAGCCGGCCCCCATCCACTGGGCCGTGGGCTGGGCCGACCTGATGATGACCATGTTTGTCCTCTTCTTGGTCATGTACCTCTACCCCTCGGCCAAGCTGGCGCAATTCCCGCAAGCCGGGGAGCAGGTGCAGGCCGACAAGGCAGGGCAGCAGGGGACGGAGGGCCAGGGTGGGGCAGGGCGGCAGGGAGAGGGGCAGGGGGCAGGGGGGCGGCAGGCGGCCGGACAGGAGGTCAACGAGCTCCGGAAACAAGAGGTCGGCACCATGGCGGGTGGTTCCCAACCGGCTGCCCAGCCCACGGCCAAACTCTTTGACCTGACCAAACTGGCCAAGGGCGATGAGGAGTTCGCCCGCTTTGCCGAGATCAATTTGCGCCCCGACAATACGGTGCGCATCATCTTGGCCGGGGACCTCCTCTTCCCCTCGGCCAAGGCCGACCTCCGCCTCATCGCCCAGGAGAATATCCGTAAGATCTCGGAGTTGCTGCAGGAGACCTCCTATGCCGTCAACGTGGTGGGACACACCGACGATCAGCCGATTCGCGGTGGTCCCTTTGCCTCCAACTGGGAACTCTCGGTCATGCGGGCGACCACCGTGGCCCGCTTCCTCATCGAAGAGATGGGGGTTGCCGCCTCCCGGGTCACGGTCTCCGGCCAGAGTTACTTCCAGCCCCAGGTCAACAACAACACCCCTGCCAACCGCGCCAAGAATCGACGGGTGGAGATCATCGTCAGCCAGGAGCCGCCGACCTTGCCCGTGGCCAATTCCATTCCACCACCCACACCGGGAGAGAACTAATCATGGTAGCGAAGAATATCTCCGGCCTGATCCTCTGCCTGCTGCTGTTGACGGCAGGTGTTCTCCTGGCCGGCAACTACGGCATGTATTTCAACCTCTCCGGTTTCCTCATCGTCGTGGGCGGCACCTTTGGCTGCGCCCTGATCAGCTACCGGCTGGAACGGCTGATCGTGGTCTACCGGGTGATAGCCGGCTCCTATCGCCACCCCACCAAGGAGCCGCGGGAGATCGTGGAGATCTTGATCGATCTGGCGGTCAAGTCCCATATGCGCGGTATCCTCTCCCTGCAGGAGGACGAGAACGAGACCACTGTTCTCTTCCTGCGGGGGGCGTTGGGGCTTCTGGTGGACGGGCGGCAGGCCCACGAGATTCACGACATGCTCAACTCGGAGATGTACTTCTTCAAGCTGCGGCGGGATGACTGCGAACGGATCATCCGCACCATTGCCAACTACTTTCCCTCCTTTGGCCTGATCGGCAGTATCGTCGGCCTGGTGGCCCTGATGTCGGGCATCGACGACCCCAAGGTCATTCTGGCCTCGGTCCCCATCGCCTTGACCTCGACTCTGTATGGCCTCATCTTCTCCAACTTCTTCTTTTTGTCCTTTGCCGCCAACCTGGCCGAACGGACCAGCCAGGAGCTCTTGCTGCAACGGATGATCGTCGAGGGGGTGCTGGCCATCCACAGCGAGATGAGCCCCCGGCTGTTGGAGGCCAAGCTGAAGTCGTTCCTAACCCCCTCCAGCCGTGCAGGACAGTTGGTTTCCCTGGCGCGCATCCAGCAGAAGTCCAAGATCAAGGCCGAAGCAAATGCGGAGGCGCATGCCGAGGGGATGCCGTCGCCGGTGCTCAGTGGCGCGGAGTAGGGGAGGGCCGGCCTGGACGTTGGATCATGGAGGCAGTCCGTGCCATCAGGAACACTGGTGGTGCCAGAGAGCGGTAAAGGAAGCCCGTGGAGGGAGCAAATAATGATGGATCGCAATTATGAAGCAAGGAACGTATGCGTTGGCTGTGCCAGTTCCATGGAGAACTTAGATGAACGAAAAGATATTGATTGTTGAAGATGAGTACAAAATTGCATCCCTGCTGCGGGACTACCTGCAGCATGCCGGCATGGTCACCGTGTGTCTGGCTGACGGTTTGGAAGTGGTTCCCTGGCTGCGGGCTAACCAAGCGGATTTGGTTGTCCTCGATCTGATGTTGCCGGGTCAAGATGGGCTGGAGGTCTGTAAGGAAATCCGTGCGTTTTCTCAGGTGCCTATCGTCATGCTCACTGCCCGTATCGATCTGGTTGACCGCATCCACGGGCTGGATATTGGGGCAGATGATTACATCTGTAAACCATTCGACCCCGAGGAGGTAGTTGCCAGGATCAAAGCGGTTCTGCGGCGTGCCGATCCCCTGGTTAGCGCCACGCAACCGGCATCGGGTCTGGTTTTGGATCCAGACCGCATCATGGTCCTCGTCGACGGTCGGCCGATTGCGCTGACGCAGTTGGAGTTCAACCTGCTGCGGGTTCTGATCAATGGTCAAGGTCGCATCCTGTCCCGTAACCAGATCATGGAGCAGCTTTACGATGACCACAGGACCGTTAATGACCGGACTATCGACTGTCATATCAAGAAACTGCGGCAAAAACTCACCGACGCTGACCCTACGGCGAATTTTATCCACTCAGTCTATGGCGTGGGATACCGCTTTGACCCCGGGCCGATTGCACCTCCCCGCTGACCTCCCCGGCCCCCCTGCCTAACCCGCCGCTAAATCTCCTCCTGCCTCCCCCTGCTGGAGGAGTTCCTGGTGCTCAGCTTGCCACCAACTCTTTCTTCCCGCCAAATACGTTATTGCCTGGGGTCCATGCGTGCGGGGTCTCGCCAATGACGGGCACGGCGCTCCACCCTCCTCTCACCCCCTTTTCGCGTCACCCGCGGAGACGCTCTGTCCCAGTTTGTCTCAACCCCCAAGCCATCTGATTGGCGGATGGGTTCACGTGCTATCCCCTCCCGCAGCCGCGCAGCCTGTCAGGTGGTTTCCACGCTGTTTCCTCTCCCCTCCCCCGGCAGGCATCCATTGACGGGCAAGGTAATGGTGATCAACAGGCCGCCTAGCCCGGATCCGCCGGCCTCAATGCTCCCCTCATGCGCCTTGACGATACTTTTGCAGATGGCAAGTCCCAGTCCCGAGCCGCCCGTCTTGCGCTGACGAGAACTGTCTACCCTGAACAGGCGATCGAAGATACGCGGTATGTCCTGATCGGGCACGGAAGGGGCGCTGTCCTGAAATCGGATCACCACCGCTTGGGGCTGGGGGTCAACGCTGACCTCCAATCGCCCCCCCGCCTCGGTGTATTTAAGGCTGTTGTCAAAGAGGTTGGCAAAAAGTTGGCACAGTCGCTGATGGTCGGCAAGGATGACCGCGACCCGCTGAGGGCAGGAGAGGGTAAGGGTAAGACCCTTGGCGTCAAATTGGGGGCGAACCTGTTCGGCGCTCTGCTGTAACACCTCGACCAGGTCGACCTGCTCCTTGGTGTAGTGCAGGGCCGAGATGTCGTACAGGGAGAGTTGGTAAAGGTCTTCCACCATCCGGCTCAGGGAGGTTGCTTCAGCATTGAGCGAGGCCAGGGCCTCCTTGCTGGTGGGGCGGATGCCGTCCAGCAAGGCCTTGGTCTCGCCACGTATAATCGTCAGGGGGGTCCGCAGGTCATGGGCAATGTCGGCCACCAATTGTCGGCGGTTTATTTCATTGTTTTCCAAAATTTGGGCCAGGGAATTGAAATCGCTCTCCAGCTGGCCGAGTTCGTCCAAAGTGTTGATGGGGATGCGAACCGAGTAGTCGCCCGTGGACAGAAGGTGGATGCCGCGGGCCAGGTCATTAATCGGTCGCAGCAGACGCCGGGCGGCAAACAGGGAAAGGATGACGCACAGAATGAGGACTGGGGCGCTGATAATGAGTATGCCGTATTTTTGGGTAGTCAAATAGGCGAGGTTGGCGGTGTTCGCGATCTCGGTCTTGGGACGCAGGTGGAAGTAGCCTATGGTGTGGCCCTCCTCATCAAGCATGGGGGTCACTTTTGTGTGGTCATCGGGGGAGAGGGCGCTACCCTTGATCAGATTCCGCTGCGCATCGAGAAGGATCAGCCTGGTCTCCGTCTCCCACACGGGAAGGACGAATTGCAAGGAGTGGGGCCAGGAACTGGGGGGGGTCTTGATGAAGTCCCAGGAGCCCTTTCGCGTATACTTACGGGCGAGGATTTTATAGAGCAGCTCTTTCTCGTCTTTGTTGATGTTGTCGAGAAAGCCTTGGCGCAGGTTGAACTGGAAAAGCACTTGGAAGACGAGCGCCAAGGAGGCGGCGGCCAAGAGGAAGAGAAAGAGTCGTTGCTGAATCCTACGTAACATGTCCTTACCTCGTGTTTTGCATCAAGGGTGGCGGGGGAGAGGGCTAATGGCAACCGCCCCCCGCATTGCTCTTGCCGGAACCTCCCCTGAACTCCCTCTCTCGGGGGAGGCATGACATGTCAGTCCAGGGCATGAAATTGTTGCCGCTCAGAGCATAAATCTTATTTGCCTGAATTGCTACTGCGTACCACGTCCATCACAGTCCCATCATAGCCCTGCTCCAGGAACAACCCCTTCCTTGACGTTCACAATTGGTTCACAATTGATCAACTTTTCATCAACAATTGATCGATAATTTTTTCACAATCCGTATGCGGCAATAACCACGGGCTGTTCACATTAGATTCATATTTGATTGCACCATTATTGCCTAAATATTTAAAAAATAAATAATCATGGCATGGCAATGATCCAATGATGATTTGTATCTCTGCAAACAATATCATTCATTATGTAAGCATTTTCAATAAGTTCATAGTTGCTGAATAGGCTTGAAATTAGTTTTGGCAATGAATTTTTTTGGGATTGGTGGTGGCGATTTAACACGAGAGGGGTGTTTTCACGCAAAACAGTTGGGTGATTTTTTCCCCCCACCAGTGGGCAGTCATGATCCAGCGCAGAGACATCCCCCACGGCAATCAAGAGACCCCATGGCGACTTTGCCGGGGAACGGCAACCGGGCGATGATCATCCCTGTCTGTTGTGACCAATACGGAGTTTCAACTTACTTTGACAATAGGTTTATAGATTTATCGTTTTATTTTTTTTACACACGCAACCTGGGAGAGTTACGATGAAAAAACTGATTTTGATGTGTTGTTTGGCCCTGCTGATGATGGCGGGAGGTAGCCTCGCCTCGGTGATTGACGCCCCGCATAATGAGACCTATGGCATCAAGTGCTCGACCTGCCATAGTTATTCGTTATGGTGGCAGTACTCGCCGACCTCCCGAAACCCGGCTCCCAACGACCACGCCGCCATTGTCGATGCCGTCTGCATGACCTGCCATGGCGGCAGCGGCAGCCAGCCGAAGGCCATGACCCACTCGTCGACGGTTATGAACACCACCCTGCACGGGACATGGGGAGTGGGCTGCATGGCCTGTCACAACCCCCACGTGCAAGATCAGTTGACCTGGGTGGGCACAGCAACCACTCCCTACCTGGTCACCGGCACGATCGGCGGGGCGACCTATGACAGCATCCTTGATCAGACGGCGATCACCTACGCCAATGCGACCGCCAACCTGAATTGGCCTGCCGTGGGTGCCCTGGCCACTGACCCGGATTGGGCCAACAAGAGCCTGACGAACCCCAATCGTGGCTTGATCCTGGTCCACGATACGGTTGTCAAGGACAACACCTTCCTCATCGTCTCGGCGACCCCCACCCAGGTGGTGGTCAAAGGCAAACTCGACCCCAATGCCATCGACCCCAATTATGTCAATCCGGCCACTGGCCTCAAGAACCCGGCCACCTGCACCTCCTTTGGTCTAATCTATGGTCAATTGATCCGCAGCACCATCAACGCCAAGGCGGTTAAGTTCATCGACCCTGCCGGTGGTTTTGTAGAGGCCGGCACCAGCACCACCGGCATCTGTCAGGTCTGCCATACCCCCCAGGATGCGACCCACCCCACAGGGGTAATCCGCTATGGCATGGACGGCGTGTTGCCAGCCATCACCGATAGCCATACCGGTAGAGAGACCATTAACTGCACCTCCTGTCATAAACACGCGGTCGGGTTCAAGGGGGCGGGCCATGACAACTCAAGCTTTGTCTGGGCCGGCAATTGCGCCATCTGCCATAATGCGGCCGGCACGGTGGCGAGCATCGTTAATGAGACCCATCTCGGGAAATGCGGGACCTGTCATGTCGATCCGGCCGGTGGCGGTTTGCGCAAGGATGGCGACCCGGCCAATGGCATTGATGGCAGCGCCTTGGGCGCCATCAACGCCTCAACCTGTGTGGATTGCCATCTTACCAAGCTGGTGTTGACCAGCGGTGGTATTCATCATCTCTCTGCTACCGGCTACGCCGTTGCGGGTAATTGTACTCAGTGCCATGGCAATGCGGTTGGTAAACTTGCCGCCAACCATAGCGTTTGGGCTCCGCCAGCGTCGACCTGTGATGGTTGCCACGCGGCGACCGGCGGTACGCTGACCGGCATGCCCATTGATCCGCTGAATAATAAGGTCCATGACGCCTGTACCACCTGCCATGCCACCGACGGCCTGCTGCTGACTTTGGCTGCCGCCAATGATCCCGCCACTCCGGCCTCGGTCATCGCCATGGTGCCCGGGGATTGCGTGGGCTGCCACGGTGCTGTGAGCCACACCAGCCACACCCACGCCCTGACGGTGGTCGCGGCCCCCACCTGTGATGGTTGTCACCCGGCAACAGCGGGGAGTGCCACCGGCATGCCGGTGGATCCAGTGAATAATAAGGTTCATGACGCCTGCACTACCTGCCACGCCGCCAACGGCGCCTTGCTTACCGTCACTGCCGCCAATGACCCGGCCACTCCGGCCTCGGTCATCGCCATGGTCCCCGGGGATTGCGTGGGCTGCCACGGGAGCGTGAGCCATACCACCTACACCCATGCCCTGGCGGTGGTCGCGGCCCCCACTTGTGATGGTTGTCATGCGGCAACAGCGGGCACCGCCAGCGGCATGCCGGTGGATGCAGTCAACAACAAGGTCCATGACGCCTGCACCACCTGCCATGCCACCAACGGCACCTTGCTGACCGTGGCGGCGGCCAATGATCCCGCCACCGTCGCCTCGGTCGTTGCCATGGTGGCCGGGGATTGCGTGGGTTGCCATGGAACGGTGAGCCACACCACCTACACCCATGCCCTCACGGTGGCCGCCTCGTCTCTCTGTAATGGGTGCCATCCGGCGACTGCCGGCACAGCCACCGGTATGCCGTTGGATTCACTTGATAATAAGGTCCATGATGCCTGCACCACCTGTCATGCGGGCAATGGTGCCTTGCTCACCGTCGCTACCGCCAATGATCCGGCTACGGCGGCCTCGGTCATCGCCATGGTGGCCGGGGATTGCGTTGGTTGCCACGGCAACGTCACCCACGGCAACCTCACCCATGCC
>CAYSFY010000206.1:4424-7774 GCA_964430285.1 uncultured Desulfobulbia bacterium | reverse complement strand
CCCGCCGCCGCGTCCCAGCCACCAAGTCCCTGGTGCTGCCCACCCGCCCGGGGATTATAAATGAGGTCCGCTTGGCCGGCTGCCTTGGCCTCAGGCAACGCGGCACCGGAGTCAAGGTGATCAACGCGGCCCAGAAGGATTTGGTCCACCCCTCCCTGGGTCACGCCGGCGGCGAAGAGATCGCCATCGACCCCCGGGACCAGCACGGTATCAAGTCCCTCATCCCGGAGTTTGAGGTCCAGGTCACCCTGGAGAACCCCGCCCGCGCCTACCTCCCCGGACAACGGGCCTATGTCCGCTTCACCGTTGAGGCCCAACCCCTGATCTGGCAGTGGGGCCGCCGCTTCCAGCAACTGATCCAGACCCGCAGCAGCCAAAGTAAGTGGCTGTAATTCATGCCATTCATCACCGACGCCTACCGCAACATCTTCGCTGCCCGCAGGCTTAAGCAGCCGGACCTGCAACCCCTGGACCGCTTCGTCCATCAGCTTCGTGGCTGGTGGTGCAACCATTGGCCACAAGCCCTGGAGTTACAACGGGCCATAGCCCGGGTGAACAGGCTGGAGGGGGAGTTGCGCAACCTAAGCGACCACCGCTTGCGGGAGGAGATCAGCGGACTTAAGGCCTTGGCGCGCAGGCATCGGTTGACCGGAGAGGCCTTGGAAAGGGCCTTGGCCGTGGGCAGGGAGGGGGTGCGCCGGGGGGTGGGCAAACGTCTCCACGATGTGCAACTCATGGGGGCGTTGGCCATCATCCAGGGCACCGTCGCCGAGATGGCCACCGGCGAAGGCAAGACCCTCACCGCTACTGTTGCCGCCTCCATCTGGGCCTGGGGTGGCAAGCCGGTGCATGTGCTCACGGTCAACGACTACCTGGTGGAGCGCGACGCCCAGGAGATGACGCCGGTCTACCGGCAGCTTGGCCTTGCGGTGGGCGCCGTCACCCACGAGACCGAGCCCGCGGAGCGCTTCGCTCGCTACCGCGGTGACGTGGTCTACGTCACCAGCAAGGAGCTGGTGGCCGACTTCTTACGCGATCAACTACGGCTCGGCATGCTGCGTACCGGCCTTACAGCCTCGGTCAATGCCCTGTTTACCGGCGGCCAAGAGCCTATCCTGGTCCCCGGCCTCCATCGGGCCATTGTCGACGAGGCAGACTCCTTGCTCATCGACGAGGCCGTGACCCCGCTGATCATCAGCAACACCCCCACGGAAGAAGCAAACGCCGCACTCTACCTCGCCGCCCGCCAACTTGCCCGGGCCTTGACCCCGGAGCTCCATTTCCGCATCGACCGCCAGGTGAAGAGCATCACCCTCACCGACCGAGGTCACGACCATCTGGACCACATCGCCAGCCGCCAGGGGTTCTGGCGCGGCGAGCGCCGACGGGAGGAGTTGGTGATCCAGGCCTTGAACGCCGAGCACTGTTTTCAGCGGGATGAGCATTATCTGGTCGCAGAAGACCACACGGTGCAGATCATCGACGAGTTCACCGGCCGGGTGCAGGCCGACCGCTCCTGGCGTAATGGCCTGCATCAGTCAGTGGAGGTCAAGGAGGGGGTACCGGTCACCGCCGATAAGGAGACCCTGACCCAACAGAGTTTCCAGCGCTTCTTCCGCCAGTATCCACGCCTGGGGGGCATGACCGGCACCGGCCGGGAGGCGGCCACGGAGTTGTGGAACACCTATGACCTGGCCGTGGTAGCCATCCCCACCAACCGCCCCTGCCGGAGAGAGCAACTGCCGGTCCGTTTCTTCGCCACCCTGGAGCAGAAGTACGCGGCCGTGATCCAGCGGGTAAGCGAACTAAACGCCCGGGGAGCACCGGTGCTGGTGGGCACCCGTTCCGTGCTGGCCAGTAACGAGGTCAGCCGCCGCCTGACCGCTCTTGGCCGCAAGCATCGAGTCTTGAACGCCACCCAATCGGCCGAGGAGGCGAACATCGTCGCCGAGGCCGGAAAATTCGGCCAGATCACCGTGGCCACCAACATGGCCGGCCGCGGCACCGACATCAAGCTGGGACACGGGGTCAAGGAGTTGGGCGGCCTGCACGTCATCGCCACCGACCCCCATGCCAGCGGCCGGGTGGACCGCCAGCTCTTCGGCCGCGCCGCCCGCCAGGGCGACCCCGGCTCGGCCCAGATGTTCGCCTCGGTTGAGGATGACCTCTTTGTCCGCCACCTCCCCCATGCCGGCATCCTGTGGCGGGTCATGGGCGCCGAACGGGTGATCGCCCTTGCCCAACAGCGGGCCGAACACCTGGCCCGCTGCCACCGCCGGCAGGTGCTGCGGCAGGACACCTGGCTTGAGGAGTCGTTGCCGTTTTAGGTGACACCCCGAACATGTGATCGGCCGTATCCCGGCAGGCGAGTTATGCTTGCTCTCTTTCGCGGATTTCCACGCCGACCGGATGCTCGTCGACCTGCTGAAGGTCATCGCGCCGTTCACCCCTTGCCATCATTAGGTTCGCCATCATTTTCCTGAATAACGTATTCGGCACTTCGCCTTTTGCCTCCGCGATCCGTTGTCCGTCAGCCAGTTACAGTTCCTCGTGCAGATTAACGATATTAATATTAACCAATGAATACCTGCAATATTATATCATTGCGATTACAACCGTGGACAAGGGTGATAGCGGAGACGCCACCCTTGCCCACGGTGTTGTCCGCGGATGACATTTCAGGTATAAAACTGAAAATTAATAATTTAATAAATCCTATAAATATCATGCAGTTGCTGTGGACTCGGGATCGATCCTTTGAGGGATACCCATTAATATGACAGCATCCCATCCCCATTATTATCAATATATCCTATGCGTAACTGGTAAAATATTTATTTAACCAGTAAAAAAATATAGCTATTTCCTTCGAATATTCATATTCTCTGTCCTATATATTTAACTATTGGGGCATTCATAGTCATAATAGGTTGACTACGGAGCTCGACCCCCAAAATTATTGAATAAAAAAAGTGAAGGAGGTTGTGGCATGAGCGATCCATATCTTGGCGAAATTATGATATTTGCGGGTAACTATGCACCATACGGTTGGGCACTATGTGCAGGACAACTGCTGCCAATCAATCAATATTCAGCACTTTTTGCAGTGATTGGTACCACGTACGGAGGCGATGGCAGCACCAACTTCGCGTTGCCGGACTTGAGAGGGCGCCTGCCGGTTTGCATGGATTCCGCAGCCCATCTGGGCCAAAAACAGGGGACTCCAACCATGACGCCCGGGACTGGAACCTTGAATAATGTGGTCGCGACCGGGACGGCGACCATCGGAACCAACAATCTGCCGCCCCACAATCATTCGGCCTCCATCCCCGCAGGGAGCGTGACCGCCC
>CAYSFY010000206.1:0-4414 GCA_964430285.1 uncultured Desulfobulbia bacterium | reverse complement strand
ACACCACGCTCATGGCGGGGACCGGAACAAACGGCGGACTCGCCGCGGTAGCCGGGGCCTCGCTGACCAGCACCGCAAGCGGCCCATCCGGTGCGGCAATCTACACGACCGCCCCCACCGCTCCAGTGGCGTTAGGTGGAGCAACCACTACCATTGGCGGCAGCGGGGCCGTGACCGTTGGCAACACCGGGAGTGGCACCCCTCTCAGCGTTCCGGTGCCGTTGAGCAATGTGCCATTAACGGCCAATGTCCCGATCCTATCCCTCAATTTTATCATTGCAACTCAAGGCATCTTCCCTCCGAGAGAGTAGATTGCCGGCAAGGCACTGGGGACGGGAAAAGGTTGCTCCCTGCCTTTTCTCACCCCCTAATCCCTAATTTTCCAAATTTTCTATCCCACCTCCAGCCTTCCGACCTTGCACCTCTCTCCTCTCGACCTACAGCTTCGTCTTGCCACTGCTGATGACCAGGAATTTCTAGTCGCGCTCTATCGTTCCACCCGCCATGACCTGCTCGCCCTTACCATCGACCCGGCCCTGATTGACTCCCTGATCACCATGCAACAACAGGCGCAGGCGACCGGCTATCGCCATGATTTCCCCAAGGCCGAATATCTGGTGCTTGAGTACCAGGGAGAGCGGCTTGCCCGGGTCGTGGTCGATTCCGGTCCAGGCGCTGTTCATCTGATTGACCTTGCCGTCTTGCCGTCCGCCCAACGCAAGGGCTGCGCCACCGAGATCTTACGCCGCCTGCAACGGCAAGCCGCCACAAGCCTCCTACCCCTGACCCTTTCCGTTAACAAGAATAATGCCCCTGCCAAATGCCTGTATCTGGCCATGGGTTTCCAGATTGCATCGGACGATCAACTCACCGAGCGCATGATTTGGCGAGCTGGGTAACGAAGAAAAGATTTGCTGTAAACGGCCACCTTATTTGCAAGTGATCCGCTGTCCCTATGCCGATGTATTTTTCTTACTTGACCAGTTCATCCCGTACCAAGTAGTTTATCCCTATTTCTACAAACTCATATTTATCGGAAAGCCATGCCTCCTCGCTACCACTTCATCTCCGGCCTGCCCCGTTCCGGCAGTACCCTACTCGCTGCCATCCTGCGCCAGAACCCCCGCTTCCGTGCCGGCATGACCAGCCCAGTCGGCGCACTTTTTTGTGGACTCCTGGATCAAGTCAGCGCCGGTACCGAATTTGGCCCAGTGGTGACCCATGAACAGCGCCGTCGTCTGCTGCGCGGCCTGTTTGATAGCTATTACGCGGAACAAGCCGAGGATACCGTTGTCTTTGATACCAACCGTCTGTGGTCGGCCAAACTCCCTGCCATTCTCGATCTATTTCCGAGTGCCAAGGTCATTGCCTGCGTCCGCAACGTGGCCTGGGTGATGGACAGCATCGAGCGGCTTTACCGCGCCAACCCCTATGAGAACACCCGGCTCTTTAACGACGCTGTTGAGCGCAATACCGTCTATAGCCGGGTCGACACCCTAGCCCAAAACAACCGGCTGGTGGGGTTTTCGTGGACCGCCATCAAGGAGGCCTTTTACAGCGAGCAGGCTGCCTCGCTCTTGCTGGTCGACTATGAGCTGTTGGCCAATGCCCCGGCCAAGGTGCTGCCCCTCCTCTACAAGTTCATTGGCGAGCCCTTGTTCGAGGGACATGATTTCACCCAGGTGGAGTTCGCTGCCCCGGAGTTCGATACGGCCTTGGGCCTCTCCGGCCTGCACACGGTGCGTCCCCATGTCGCGTTCGAGCCGCGCCGCACCGTGCTCCCCCCGGATCTATTCGAGCGCTACCAAAACATGAGCTTTTGGTCCGAAGTCACCAACAGTCTGGCCAATGTCATCACGGCGCAAAGGCCATCCCCCACCACTGCGAACAAAACAGGCAACAGCACCGCTTCACCCCGTCCCCTAGAGGAGGCATCCGTATGAATCGCACTTTCAACACCGTTTGGAGTGAAGTGGCCCAAGCCCTGGTGGCCGTCAGCGAGCATGTCAAACGACGCGGCAAAGGTAGCGGTGGCAGTTGCCAGGAAGGCGCGTCCGTCTCCGGTACGGGGGCGGGCCGCTCGCGACCTAGGCAATACTCCCGCCCCAGGATCATGGCCCTCGAACAACGGCTCATGTTCGACGGCGCGGCAGTGAATGCTGCGTGGCATGGAGCGCCCGATGCCCACGCCCCCACCCCGAATAGTGCCCTCGTGATGCAGGAGACAGCCAGACCGGTGCCAGCCACTGCCCACTCCGTGTCCTCGGCGGCGGTTGCCTCCGAATCCGCGCCAGCACCAACCCACGACATCGTGTTCGTGGATACCAAGCTGGACGATTGGCTGGGGTTGGTCCAGTCCGCCAAGCCCAACGCGCAGGTGATTTTGCTCGATCCCGCCAAAAACGAAATGGATCAGATCGCCCACGCGCTGCAAGGCCAACGCGGAGTCACCTCGATATCCATCCTCTCCCATGGCAACCAAGGATTGATCCAGCTCGGCAGCACGACGATAGACACTGCGAGCCTGAAACAATATGGGCAGGAGCTGCGGGTCATCCGAAACGCACTGGGGCCGAACGGCGACCTCCTGCTCTACGGTTGCGACGTGGGCGCGGGCACGGCAGGAAAATCCTTTATCGACGCCCTCGCCGCCTCTACCGGAGCGGTGGTGGCGGCCTCCACCGACGTGACCGGCGCGAACGGCGACTGGGATCTGGAAATTTCCACCGGTCACGTCGCTGCGGCAGCCAGCCTGAACAACGCGGCCCTGGCGAACTACGACTACCAGCTCGTCACCTCCAGCGTAAGCACCGTAGCACAATTAAAAACCGCCATTACCACGGGCAACACGGATGGTTCGGCCGACACCATCACGATCACCGGCAATATCACTTTCGCCTCAGCTGCCGACACCATCACCATTAACGTCACCGACGGGCAAGAAATGGCCATCGTCGGCGGCAACTTCACCCTCAGCGGCGCCAATCTCTCTCAAGTGCTCCACATCACTGCGGGAACCGTAAATATCCAAAACCTGACCGTTACCAACGGTTTTCTCACCGGCGTCGGCGGGAATGGGTCCGCAGCCAACAGCGGCAACGGTGCCGCAGGTGGAGATGCCCTTGGCGCTGCCATTTACAACGCCGGAACACTGACGATGAGCGGCAGCACGATTACCGCGAACAAGGCGGCTGGTGGTGGCGGTTCCGGTGGTAGTGCCTCCGGCTATGGCGATGGCGGGGGAGGCGGCGGCGGATTTGGCACCACCTTTGGTGGTGCCGGCGGCACCAGTCATGGCTCCATTAATGCCGCCCCGCCGACAGCTGCGTACGCCGGCCACGGTGGAAACGGAGGCAACAATAAAGCCGGCGGAGTTGGAGGAGGTCGTGGTGGTAGCACCAGTGGAGGAGCCGGGGGCGCCTACGCTGGCTATTCGAGCGGCGGCAGTGGCGGCACGGCAAATAACGGCACCATCGCGATTGGCGGCGGCGGCGGTGGCACCGGTTATGACAGAACAGGCGGTGCCGGGGGGAATGCAACTGGCGCCATCTATAACACCAGCGCTGGTACCATCACGATCCTGACCACCACCATCAGCAACAACATTGGGGCCGGCGGTGGTGGTGGCGGCGGTGGCACCTCTGGCTATGCATTCAATGGCGGCGCCGGCGGCCGTGGTATTGGTGGCATTTGGAACGCCGGTGGTACGGTGCGTATGGATGCCGGCAGCTACGCCACAATGGTTACCGGAAACACGGGAGGAGGGGGACTGGGCGGCACCGCTCCCGGCGCGAGCACTGGCGCCGCCGGTACCGGTACCAGCAAGATATTGACTACCAGCGCTGGCACGACAATCACTAACTATGCCCCTCCCCCCACCCTCACCGCTGCCACCTACGATGCCTCTAGCAACGTCCTGTCGGTGACCGGCACCAACATGACCACCGGCGACACCATTGACCCCAGCAAGCTGACGCTGACCGGTGAGGGCGGCAATTTCTACATCTTAACCAGTTCCAGCGTCACCGCCAGCAGTGCCACCGCGTTCTCGATAACGTTGAACACCGCCGACCAAGCCAACGTGGAAGGATTGCTGAACACGACCGGCACCGCCTCGGTCGGCGGCACCACCTTTAACCTGGCGGGCGCGGCGAGCTGGGATACCACGGCATCGGCGCCGGCCGACCTCACCGGCAACGGCGTGACGGTCAGCAATGTGCAAACGCCCACCATCACCAGCGCCACCTACGATGCCTCCACTGGCGTAGTGGTGGTAACCGGCACCAATTTGGTCAAGACGAGCGGCGGGACCAACGACATCACTGCCAACAAGCTGACTTTCACCGGCGAAGGCGGCACGACCTATACCCTGACCAATACCGCGAATGTGGAAACCACCCCAGGCAGCGAGACC
>CAYSFY010000205.1:0-7883 GCA_964430285.1 uncultured Desulfobulbia bacterium | reverse complement strand
TAAACCGCCGCTGGCACGCCCCGTAACACATTGATATTACATTGGCAGATGGTCAGCTTCACGACTTTTTGCGATTCCATCAATCTTTGGATATAGTCCAGAAAACGATTTAATATTGTTTTATCGCGCTCAATAACTGTTTTGAAGTTCTGCTATGATGTCATATTTGGCCGCCACTCAGATTCCCAAGCCCTCAGAAGATAATCAGCTGTATACTTGCTTTTTGTTTGTGTGATCGGCGCTGTTGTGCCGACAGCATTATCAAGTGGCGGCCATGGTGAATGAGGCGGTCGGTTGCGGGATGAATTCCAACAATTTCTAGCGGATACGAGAATGAACGCAGTAGGGCGAGCTACCCAGGAGGGGATCCTATGAAACGCCATCACGCCGGTTTTGAGCCGGAAGTTATTCAGCAGATGCAGCTCTTCCGGCTGGTGAGCCTGGATGCGGTGCAGGTCTATCTGGAAGCGTGCGAATACGGCATGCTGGCGCCAGGGGAGGTGCTGTTGACCCCGGACCAGGAGAACCGGGAGATCTATCTGATCGTCAAGGGCCAGCTGGCCGTCCATCTCGACCGGCTGGAGAGCCCCGCCTTGATGCACCTGGGGCCGGGTGAGTGCGCGGGGGAGATGTCGATGATCGACAACCATCAGCCCTCGGCCTTTGTGGTGGCCCTGGAACCGTGTCAGCTGCTGATCATCAGCCAGCAGCAGCTGTGGGCCATGCTCGGGGCCTCCCATGGCGTGGCCTTTAATCTGCTGTTGATCCTCTCCCACCGCATGCGCCACGGCAACTCCATGATCCGGGATGTCCTGGAGATCCAGAACCAGCTGGAGTACTATGCCACGGTGGACGGGCTGACCGGGCTCTATAACCGGCGCTGGCTGGACGAGATGTTCCCCCGCACCCTGGAGCGCTGCCGGCAGGAGGGCCAGAGCCTCTTTGTGATCATGCTGGATCTGGACCACTTCAAGGAGTGCAATGATCGCTACGGCCACTTGAGCGGCGATCAGGTGCTGATGGGCGTTTCCCGGGTCCTGCGTCAGCGGCTGCGTCCCCGGGATCTGGTGGCCCGCTATGGGGGCGAGGAGTTTTCCATCATGTTGATGGAGAGCGATGAGGCAGAGGCGGTGGCCATTGCCGAGCGGCTACGGCTATCCATTGGCGAGATTACCATCAAATGCGCCGAAGGGGAGCTGGCGCCGACGATTACCGCCTCGTTGGGCCTGGCCCGATTTCTGCCGGATGATACCGTAACCTCCCTGCTGCACCGCGCCGATCAAGCCTTGTACCGGGCCAAGCAGGGAGGGCGAAACCGGGTCTGCTGGTGAACGGGAAGACCTTGCCAGCCAAGGGCGAGGGGGAGACACCCTGTTCCAGGGCGGACCATCCTCTGCCCCTCCCTGTGGCGTCAAAGCGACGATGCCGGGGGCAGTTCGCCGGTCTCCGCATCATAGAGTTCCGGATAGAGTTTTAGGGCGCACTCCCCGCAGATGCCATGGGTGAAATTCGCCTCGGAGTGATCGCGGATGTAGTTTTCGATCTGAGTCCAGTACCCCCGGTCGTCGCGGATCTTTTTGCAGGAGGCGCAGATGGGCAACATCCCCTTGAGCTGCTTGACCTTGGCCAGCGCCGCCTGCAGTTCGGCGATCAACCGTTCCCGCTCCCGGGCGGACCTCTCCTGCTCGCGGTCTTTATCCGCCAGTTCGGCAATGAGGGTGTCGAACTCATGGCCCAGGGTGCGGACCTCGTTGGCCACCCCCTGCATGGCCAGGGCCGGCCGGTCCCCACCTGTACGGATGGCGACGATATGCTTGACCAGGGAGCCGATGGGGCCCACGATCTTGGCCTGAAACAAGGCCAGCATGCAGATGATGACGACGGCGCCGGCGGCAACGGTCAACCCCAGAAAGAGTTGAGTGGTCCGCTGGCTCTGGCGGAAGATATCGCGGGGGAAGTCGACCCGGATCAACAGCAGGGGGTTGCCCTGGACATCCGCGAAGGTGGTGTAGGCATGCATGACCTGCCGGTCCGCCACCAGGGAGGAGCGCTCATGGCTTCGCCCCAGGCCGTCCAGGATCTTCTGGTCCGGGGCGGACAAGGCGGTGACCGGCGAGATGCGCAGGTCTTGCACCACCTGTTCCCCCAGCTGGCCGATCACCCGGTCGTCGAGAAAATACCCCATGACCAACACCCCACGGGGCGGCCCGGAGTTGTCGCTCTGGAGAATGGGCCGGCAGGAGAAGAGCAGCGGCCCCCGGCTGGTGTTGATCATCCCCGCGCCCCCTTGTCCGCCGGCAGGGGGGAGAAACGGGGAGAGAGCCGCCGGCAGTGTGGTCAGGGGGAAGTCCGCTTCGGAGGAGAAGCTGTCCTCTTGCAAATTAAAGGTATTGCCGGCGACATAGCTGCCGTCGAGGTCATAGAACAAGATGAGATTGAGGTGGTTGTCGCTAAAACTGCTGGCGACCAAATTGGACTTGATAAACATGGCGTTACGATCGGCCAAAAAACGATAGGCGTCATCCCAGCTCGCCCAATCCCGGCAAATGCCGTTGAGCGTGGTGATCTCCCGTTTCAGTGCCGAGTGTGCCCGTTGCAGCTGCGCCTCGGCCTGCATCCGTTCGATCCGCAGAAATTCCGGGGTGATGACCAACCGTTCAATGGCCCAGCCACACAGGGTAAACAACACGGTGCAGGCCAACACAAACAACGCAAGAATCCTCTTCATGCTCATGGGTGTTCCTCTTCTATTGCGTCTTCGCTTGGCTTATCTCCCTTGCACGGCGGCGAAGTCTGTTTAGCCCATTAAAGCACGGAAAGAAAATTTAAGTCAAACGTTGCTGCTCTGGCCAAAGAGTCTTTGAACCCGCCATCCTCCCTCTTATCCCCTGGCCTCCTTGAGCAAATTCAGCAACTCCGCCGCCGACAGCTTGCCACTCAAATCCCCGCCCGAGAGCAGGCTGTCGGCCAAGTCGCGCTTCTCCTGGTGGAGCTTGATGATCTGCTCCTCGATGCTGCCCTCTATCACCAGGCGGTAGATGGTCACTGGCCGCTGCTGGCCGATGCGGTGGGCGCGGTCCGAGGCCTGGTCCTCCACCGCCGGGTTCCACCAGGGGTCCATGTGGATGACATAGTCCGCCGCGGTGAGGTTTAGGCCGCTGCCGCCGGCCTTCAGGCTGATCAGGAAGAGGTCCCCCTCGCCGGCCTGGAAGGCGGCGATCCGTTGGCGGCGGGCCGCAACCGGGGTGGAGCCGTCCAGGTATTGGTAGCGGATGCCGCGCTCATCCAGGAAGCGGGAGAGGATGGTCAGGTGGTCGACAAACTGGCTGAAGACCAGGGCCTTGTGGCGGTTGTCCAGGATCTCGGCCACCAGGTCGCCGAAGACCTTGAGCTTGGAGCTTGCGATGCCGCACTGGGGCAGGACCAACTCCGGGTTGCAGCAGAGCCTGCGCAAGCGCATGATCTCGGCAAAGATGCGGATCTGCTGCTGGCCCTGGGGCGTGTCGTCGTTCGCGGCCAGCCGCTCCACGGCCAGACGGCGTTGGGCCTCGTAGAGGGCCGCCTCGTCCGTGCCCATGGTCACCCGCATGGTGATCTCGGTACGGGCCGGCAGCTCCTTGAGCACTTGGCTCTTCAAGCGGCGGAGGATAAAGGGCTGGATCAGCTTCTTCAATCTGCCCCTGGTCTTGCGGTCGCTCTCCGGATCCACCTGGCCCATGAAGGTGCGGTTGAAGCGCTGGAAGGAGCCCAAGAGGCCGGGGTTGATAAAGTCGAACAGGCTCCACAACTCGCCCAGGTGGTTCTCCACCGGGGTGCCGGTGGTGATCACCTTGAAGCGGCCGCTGAGTCCCATGGCCGCTCGGGCCCGCTTGGTATTCATGTTCTTGATGGCCTGGGCCTCATCCAGGATAATGGTCTGCCACTGGACCTGGGCCAGGCGCTCGGCCTCGGTCTGCAACAGGCCGTAGGAGCAGATCAAGAGATCAAAGGGTTTCAGCTCTTGTAAGAGCTGCTCGCGGTCGCCGGGGCCAAAGAGGATGGGGTTGAGGGTGGGGGTGAAGCGGCTGGCCTCGTCCTGCCAGTTCATCAGCACCGACAAGGGCGCCACCACCAGGGTGGGACCCTCCGGGGCCAGGCGGAGCAGGGCGGCCAAGGCTTGGATGGTCTTGCCCAGACCCATGTCGTCGGCCAGACAGGCACCCACCCCCCAGTGGGCCAGTTGCGAGAGCCAGCGGAAGCCGGTGACTTGGTAGTCGCGCAGGTCGGCCTGTAGGGTGGAGGGCACCTCCGGGGCAATGATCTCGTTAAAATGGTCCAGGTGCTTTTGCCAGTGGCGGTCCGCTTTGACCTCCCCCGCCTCCTGGCTCAACTCCTCCAGGGCAAAGGCGGCCAAGGGCGAGAAGCGGACCCCGTCGCCATGGCTCTCGCCAAAGGCGCGCAGCTCCTCCAGCCGGTTCCGGAACTCCTGGGTTAGGGCGAGAAAGCTGCCGTCATCCAGTTGCACAAAGCGGCCCTTGGCCCGGTCGAGCAGCGCGAGGAGCTTCTGCAAGGCGATGACCCCGGTCTCGTCCATGGTCAACTGGCCGCTGGCCGTAAACCACTCCCGCTCGCGGTTGATCTTGAGGGAGAGGGCAGCGGCCGTGGCCCGGCCCCGCACGCGCATGGTCTCGCCTTGGGGCCAGGCCACGGTGACCAAGTCGCGGGCATCCCCCAACTCCAGGAGCAGGTCCAGGCTCTCCTCAGGGGTGGCGATCAGGTACTCGCCGTGGTGCACCTCTTGGCTGGAAAGGGTCGGGCAGGCGCTGAGTAGCCGGACGGCCAGCTCCTTCTCCAGCTTCAGGTCGCGGGCGGCGTGCAGCTTCTCGCCCCCCACCTCGGCAAAGACCTTCTGGCCGCCGGCGCCGGGTTGGTACCAGGCCTCGGCCTCGGGCAGGGGCCTGACCAGGATCTCGGCCTTGAGCCCCTCTTGGTAGGGGAGCAGGTGGAGATGGGGCTTGGGGTCGGCCGCCACCTCGCGGGAGTTGGCAATGCCGCCTGCCAGGTCCGAGTGGATGGTGATCAGCGAGGAGAGGGCGGAGATGGCCTCCATGGTCAAGCGTTCCGCCTGCCCCGGGGCGGTGAGGCCCCGTTGGAGGATGGCGGCGATGGCCTGGTGCTGGCCGCTGAAACGCACCACCTTGTAGCGGGTCGGGGTCTCCTTGATGATGCGGTAGGAGGAGTTGTCGGGCGGGGTCGGTTGCATGGTCACCTTGATCCCTTTTCTGCCGCGGGTGACCACCAACTCCGGTTCGCCGACCACCAGGTCGATGCGCACCTCCGGTGCCTCCTCCAGGAAGATCAGGGGGTGGCCGGCCAGGGCCGAGAGACCGGCGTCCATGTCCAGGCGGTAGACCTCGTGGCGGTAGTAGCCGTAGTTGTAGTTGCTCTCGAAGCTGATGCGGATGGCGGCGCAGATCCTGCGGTCCTGATCGCTGAGTCCGGCCATGGTGGCCCCCTCCTCGGCCAGCCTCTTCAAGGCCACGGCCCGGCCCGCCGACCACTTGCCGCTCTTGTTGCGCGATTGCAGGCGGGGGGTCAGGGTGCAGGCGCCGGAGCGGTCGTCCTGGGCAAACCACCACACCAAGCGTTGGCCGGGTCCCGCCTCCGGGGTGGGGCTGGCCGCCCCATTGCTGGGGGCCGCGAGGTTGATCAGGGCGGTGAGGGTCCGCTCCCAGGGGGCGATCAGGCGCACGGCGTCGATCACCGAGACCAGTTGGTACTGCTCGCGCAGGGTGGCGGCGAGCTGGCGGTTCTTCTCCTCCTCCACCCCCAGGCGGGCCAGGAGTTCCGCCGCCTCCGCCGCCAGCCACGCCTGGCCCCCCTTTTTGGCCCGCTGGCGTAGATCGGTCAGGGTCTTCGCCCACTTCTGGCCGCAGGTGTCCTGATCCTCCCAATAATCGGCCAGGATGTGGAAGAAGGCATGGCGCGGCGAGAGTTTGCAATTTTCCAGGCCCTCCATGGCCAGTTTTTCCCGGCCCTGCCGGTCTTGGCCCAGGCCCAGCAGGAGGTTGAGCCCCCGTTGCAGGGCCGGGCAATAGCCGCGCAGGGGGTGGTTTTTGATGGAGCGGATCAGGGCGAGGAGTTGGCCGGCCTTGGTCAGATCCGCCGGCTCACCGCGCCGGATCAGCGATAGCAGAAAAAAGACGCCGGAGTGCTCGCGGAAGTACTCCTTTTTCTTGCCGGTAATCTGCGCGATGCGGCTGTGGTCCGCCATAAACAGGGCGATGGCCTCCTGGTCATGACCGGAGAGGCTCTGGTGCCACGCGGCAAGCCCCAGCCGCTTGGTCTCGAACTCATCGTCGATGGCGGCCAGATAGGGGCGGGCCTCCTGCCAGCGCCCCCAGAGGGTGAGGTGGTAGGCGAGCAACTGGTTGGCCGTGGCGCCAAGCTTGGTCTTGGTGGCGGCCTGCTGTTTCAGAAAATCGATCACCGGTTCCGCCGTGGTCAATGCATTCCACGCCGAGTAGAAGATCGAGCTGAGCACCCCGGGATGGCAGAATTCCGGAAACCGCAACAGGTACTCGGCGTTGAAGGGGTGGCTGAACAGGGTGGCCAAGGGGTGTTCTTGCTCGCACTGGTGGGGAAAAGAGGCGAAGCCCTCTTCCAGAAGCGGGCTGACGCTCTCCCAGGAGGTGGACTGGAAGAGCGCGTAGCGCAGGTGCCGCAGGAAGCGCGGGTAGTGATTGAAGGCGTAGCCCCCACCCCAGCGCTGTTTTACCGGCTGGACGGTGAGGATGGCCTCGGAGATGGGGAGGAAGCGGCCGCTGTCCATGGTCTCCAGCAGGCATGGGTGCATGATCTCCGGGGTGCAGGTCAGGCCCGCGTTGGTGGTCTCGATCAGCTTCAGCCGGTTCAGGTCAGGGAGGGTCTCGGCCAGGGTGCGGTTGGTGAATTGGATGCCGCGTTGGCTCTTGATCCCCAGCTCCTTGAGGCAGGCGACCATGGTGGACATGGTCATGGGCTCATAGGCCACGGCCAAGAGTTGAATGATGGATCTCTCCGGTTCGCCAAGGGCCTGGTAATGGGTGATGGTCTCTGTCATGGTAGGATCGTGGTCATGAAAATTGATGGACGCGCAAAAGGTCGTGAAGCTGACCATCCTCTCCTGTAGCCTCAATAAGGTCACGAGAGTGTGCCGGCGTCGGCTGAGTGCCTTTTGCGAAAGGGACAAAATGTGTGGTGGTCGGTTTAGGGTTGGGCTATAGTGACCACAATGAAACCCCTTGTCGAGGGAAAATTGATGAAATCGCTTAAAGTCGTGAAGTTGAGCATCTGCCCATGTCATTTCAATGGGTTACGGGGCGTGCCAGCGTCGGTTGAGCCGTTTTTGCGAAACCGACAAAATTGATGGAAGCGCGATAAGTCGTCAAACTGGCCATCCGCCGCCATTACAGCAAACCGAGTATACAGTAGTCAAACAACCTGAGCAGTTTCTCGTCAGATCAACGAACAGAGGGTGAGGCTATGACCATGGATTGGGAAACCGCATTTTTCGAGCAGTACCAGGATGCCTGTATCGGCCGCATGCTGCGGGGGATCATCCACAACCTGAACGGTGCCAATCAGGCCTTTTCTCTGCAAGCGGCCTTGTTCACCATGATGTTCAACCAGGCGGAGAAGCTGTGCGCGGAGGCGGACGCCTTGCGACCCGATTGCAGCGCGGTCCTGGCACCGGTGCGGGAGTTGCTGGGCAAACGGGCGGTCCTGGCCGAGCAGATGGAGGAGAAAGCCGCCACCAGCCAGCGGATTGTGGCCCGGGTCATGCCCCTGGCCAACCTCTACACCATGGACCTACAGAGTACCACCACCCTGGCCGACATGATCGATCTGGAGCTGGAGATCCT
>CAYSFY010000204.1:1616-7924 GCA_964430285.1 uncultured Desulfobulbia bacterium | reverse complement strand
ACCGGCTCTATGCTGAACACCTTGAGCAACTTCGTAAGGAGGGATTGATTGATGGTTAAAAAATTCTCGGAACTACGCGCTCAAATGTCGCCCGAAGCACAGGCACGGGCAGAGGCCAAGGCTCAAGTCATGTTGGCCGAGATGCCTCTCAACGAGCTGCGACAAGCACGCGGCCTGTCGCAGAAAATGCTGGCCGAGGTGTTGCACGTCCAGCAGCCCTCCATCGCCAAGATCGAAAAGCGCACCGACATGTACATCTCCACCCTGCGCAGCCACATTGAGGCGATGGGCGGAGAGCTGGAGGTCGTTGCCCGTTTTCCCGATGGTGTCGTCAAGATCAGCAACTTCTCCGACCTGGATAAAGGGGCTGCTGTCTGATTCCATTGCCACGTGAAATGCGGATCTGTTTTCGCTTCCCGCCAATTGCCACGAGTCCATTGGGGGCCGTTCCTCGCCCCCTTCCGCACAAACACGCGTGAACTGAAGGCTGCGGGGGGAACGCCCGTTGATAAAACGCTGCACCATCACAGCGAACCAATAAAAAAGGCAGTCTGGAGACAGACTACCTTTTTTATTGCAAGGGTGTGCATGGTCCTTTCATGCGCACCGGATGCTGCCAGGGGTGGGGCCTTTGCCAGCAGTTTATTTGATGAGTCTTTTCAAGAGAATATCTTCGACATTCTGGCGTGAATCAAAGGTCTTCTTCGGCCATACCTGCCCAGAGAACTTGAAAGGGAGGGCTCATTTTTCCTGTTGCGCCAGCATCTTTTCCATGTCAGTAAAGACCTGATCCTGAGCCTTAGCCTTTCCTTGTTTTAACTCTTCCTCGCCTTGGCACATAAGCTTGAGCAGGCCAATGGCCTTACGCATATTGTCATAGCCCTCAGGGGCTTGGAGCACTCCTCTCGGCTCCCCATTTTGGGTGATGACCATGGGGCGCTGGGGCTCGTTAATCTGTTTTAAGATCTCCGCAGCGTGGGATTTAAGAAATGATACTGGTTTGCTATCGGATGATATGTTCATGTCGGTGCCTCCAGGCTTAAATATGGTATCACCTTCGCCATGGGAACAGGCATCATAGCCTTAGGACAATTGCGTCCAGCCCTTGTTGTCCTTACCGATGTGCAGGGCGCCGTATAATATCGCTACTCCGACTAAACCACCTACTGCTGGCCCTGTCTCAATGCCAACATAAAAATTAACGCCAGTCATCATGATCGTTGCAATGACAATGCTCCAAAATCCCCATTTTTTCCACCTGAACAAGGCAATTGCGCAAACCAAATTAACGAGACCAAACACCATGGATGCACTATGCGCCCAGTCCGGCAGATTCGGGGCTAGCCCTTTAGCCGTTTCTCCGGCAAAGAGGTACAAAAGCAAAGTTGCGAAATTCGCGATTACAATTATCGCAAGATAGGCTGTGAGGCATCCGTGACGCCTTTTATTTTCTAGCATGAAATCTCCTTTATTTAGTATCGTTCCCACGCTCCTGCGTGGGAACGCGCGGTATTGGACGCTCTGCGTCCAGAAATGCAAGAGGCGGCTTTGGGATGTAGATACGTTCCCACGCTGGAGCGTGGGAACGATGCCGAAGAGTTCGTTTCAACGGATCAGTTCCCTCCCGCAGCTCCCCTCTTTGCCGGCAGCGACAGCAACCCCTGGCGTGCCCAAAGGGCCTGCCGCAACGAATGGCGGCAGATGCCGTCATGCCGGCAACTGTGTGCGGGCCACCATGAATGCGTTGGGCGGCAACAGCTGATCCCGTCGATTCGTTCACCACGGCCGGCTCATTGATAGTTGATCCGCCTGCCGTTGCTGACCATGGGATAGTTGGTCCAGATCCTGCCGTTGGTGATGTTGCGCACCGAGACATTGCCATTGCCCGCTTGTGAGGCGCAGACCCGGACCTGCACCTCATCGCCCTGGGTGAGTCGGCCATCGTACACCAACCCCTCGACGCACAAGCTGCTCTCCATCAGGGCCACCGCCTCCTTGCACTTGGAGCGGTTCGGCTCTTGCCGGCAGGTGTCGCCCGTGGCCTTGATGCGGGCCTTCTCGCACTCGATATCCCTCGGCTCCCTGCACAACTCGTCGCGGACTTGGATGCGACCCGGGGAGGACCAGGCATAGGCGACTACGATCTGAATGGTGCCGCGGTTGGACTCTTGGGCGGTCGCCTTGATGGGCATGAGTGCGAGGAGGAGGATGAACAAAATGGATTTCATCATGGGATCAGAAATTTTTCGCTGCCAACAGCGCTCTGGGTTAGATGCCAAACATATTCAGGAAGAGGGTGCCGATTGGCGCTGGCCATGGCAATTCCACCTATAATGCCCTTTTTGTCTGAAAAAAAACTCAATATAGCCGCCTATGCCAGCAGTTTATGAGCGATATTATATTCAATATCAATCAATTAGCTTGGTCCGACCCTGGTGCGCCCTGACAACCCCGGTCGCGCCTGATCGCGCCGGCCAGCGAAAAATTTAGACCCTGTGATCGCTTGCTTTTTTTGTTTTTGGATCAATTTAGAGATCTTTTTATTAAGCCTGAGAGGTCGCACAATAAAAAACCTATTACAAAAGCAGATAGTATTATAGTGATCAATACTTGCTTGCCTACATCTGCCCAAAACGATGGCGTATTTTTGTTCAATTCTGCAAGGTTATATTTTATTGAAACAATATCATCTTTTAGGTAGTGAATTTCTTTAATAATGTTAACCTCAATATTTGTTATTAATTTTTTTCTTTTTTCTGATACTAATCCAATATTGCATACGACAGAGGATATTAATTTTGAAAAGTTTGAACCTTTTATGACCCAATCAAGATTTAATACATGTTCGTTTCCGAGTGAAGATGTCATCTCTTTAAATTCTGGATATGCTGTATGGAAAATTACTCCTACAACACCTTCATGGTGATTCATTATATGTTCAACTGTGTCAATGCCATTCATTTCTGGCATATTTACATCCATTAAAATGATAGCAATTTTTTCTCCATATTCATTAAGCTTGTTTATACATTGAACACCGTTATAAGCCTTATAAATATTTTTAAACCCAGCTTCAGTTAGTACAGCTTCAATTACTAAATGGATTGATTGCTCATCATCTACTATTAATATGCCTTCATTGTGTATATCCATTGTGTACCTTTTTGTGATAACAGTATTAAGCATCTTGCTACCGCTTTTTTGGGCGGCTACGCCGGTCGTCACGGGCTTTGCCATTCAATTAGCCCTGTTCATCGACCGGTAATTCGTTATAACCCCTTCTCAAGATTATACGAATACACATAACTTGACGGCAAAAATGATCCTTGCCGACCGGAAGCAAACACCTTCTCATCGCGTCCCCACCGAGCAAATCCGCTCATCAACCATCACTGACAAGGCCCACGCAATCTACTTAATCCCTGGCAAAGATCAATCAAAAAGAGTGCCGGTGTCTGGTGGCAGAAAAGGGCGTCACTTCCGGCCTCGGCGCCATAGCCGCCACGCCATCTTTTCCACCTCAATGATGGCGAAGACCACACCCCCGGCCACCGCGATCCTGCTCCAGGCGGCGGCGTTGATGGGGGTGCTCTGGAACAGTCGGTTCATGATCGGGGTGTAGGTGTAGAGCCCTTGGGCGGCGAGCATGACCAGGATGCCGGCGAAGATCAAGGGGTTGCCCAAGAGGGGGAGCTGGAAGAACCCCTTGTCCAGGGAGCGGCAGTTTAACAGGTAGCAGAGTTCCACCACCACAAAGACGTTGACCGCCACGGTGCGGGCCTCCTCCAGCGTGGCCCCGGCCGTAAGCTCCCAGCGGAAGAGGAGAAAGGCGCTGATCAGCATCAGCCCGCTTACCAGCCCCACCCGCAGCAGCAGCTCCGGCGGCAGGATGGGGGCCTTGGGGTCCCGGGGCCTCCGCTGCATGATGCCGGGCTCCTTGGGCTCGAAGGCCAGGGCCAGCCCCAAGAAACCGGCGGTGGTCATGTTGATCCACAGGATCTGCAAGGGCAGGATGGGCATGGTGAGCCCCAGAAGCACGGCGCAGAGGATGACCAGCCCTTCGCCCAGGTTGGTGGGCAGGGTCCAGACGATGAACTTGGTCAGGTTGTCGAACACCCCTCGCCCCTCCTCCACCGCCGCCTCGATGGAGCTGAAGTTGTCGTCGGCCAGCACCATGGCCGCTGCCTCCTTGGCCACCTCGGTGCCGGTGATGCCCATGGCCACTCCGATGTCGGCGCGCTTCAGGGCCGGGGCATCGTTGACCCCGTCGCCGGTCATGGCCACCACATGGCCCTGGGCCTGCAAGGCCATGACCAGACGCAGTTTCTGCTCCGGGGTCGCCCGGGCAAAGACCACGGTCTCCTCTACCTGCTGGGCGAGTTCCGCATCCGACAGGAGGTCCAGCTCCTGGCCGCTGAGGGTGGCGACCGCGGCCTGGCCCGCATCGCCGCCAAGTCCCACCTGGCGGGCAATGGCGCCGGCGGTCACGGCGTGATCGCCGGTGATCATCTTCACCAGGATGCCCGCTGCCCGGCAGATCCTGACCGCTGCCACTGCCTCGGCCCGGGGCGGGTCGATCATGGCCTGGAGCCCGAGAAAGGAGAGCCCGGCCTCAACATCCCCGTGGCTGATCCCCTCCTGCCCTGCCGGCAACTCCTTTTTGGCCAAGGCCAGGACCCGTTGCCCTTGGGCGGCCATGGCCAGCACCTGGGCCGCCACCTCCGCTTGTCCGTCCTCGGTGAGGGTGCAGCGGGCCAGCACCGCCTCCACCCCGCCTTTCACATACACCGTCCGCGGCTGGCCCGGGCCTCCTGGGCCGTGCAGGGTGGCCATGTACTGGTGCTGGGACTCGAAGGGGATGGTGTCCAGGCGGGGCAGCGCGGCCAGCTGCCGATCCGGGTCCAGCCCCCCTTTTCGGGCCGCCACCAACAGCGCCCCCTCGGTGGGGTCACCCTGGACCAGCCACACCCCCTCCTGCTCCCGGAGCTGACTGTCGTTACAGAGCATGCCGGCCAGCAGGCACTCGCGGAGCGCATCCTCCGCGTCGGCAGACGCGCCGGCAGAGGAGATGAGGCCGGCAGCGGGGTTGTAGCCGCCGCCCATCACCCGATGCAGGACCCCCTTGGCCCAGATCTCCTGCACGGTCATCTGATTTTCAGTGAGGGTGCCGGTCTTGTCGGTGCAGATCACCGTGGTGCTGCCCAGGGTCTCCACGGCCGGCAGGCGGCGGATGATGGCCCGCCGTTTGGCCATGCGGCCGACGCCGATGGCCAGCGTAATGGTGACCGCGGCCGGCAGCCCTTCGGGGATGGCGCCCACGGCCAGGGCCACCGCCGCCATGAACATATCGATGGGCGGCTGCCCCCGCAGGACCCCCACCACCACCGTCAAGGCCGCCAGGCCCAAAATGAGGTAGAGGAGGACAGTGCTGAAGTGGCTGATCTTGCGGGTCAAGGGGGTGGCCAACTCCTCGGTGGTGGCGATTAGCCGGGAGATGCGCCCCACCTCGGTGGCATTGCCAATGGCCGTGACCACCCCCAGGCCCTGGCCGTAGGTGACGAAGGTCGAGGCATAGGCCATGTTGGCGCGGTCGGCCAGGGGGGTGGCAGGGGCCACCTCGCCGCTCTGCTTGGCCACGGCCAGGGACTCGCCGGTGAGGGCCGCCTCGGCGATCTGCAGGTCTCGGACCTGGATCAGTCTGAGGTCGGCCGGCACCTTGTCGCCACTCTGGAGGTAGACTAGGTCACCCGGCACCAACTCCGTTGCCGCCAGCCGTCGCTTCTCCCCCTGGCGCAGGACCAGGGCCTCGGTGACCAGGGTCCGGGCCAGGGCGGCCAGGGCGTTGACCGCCTTGGCCTCCTGGATATAGCCCACCAGGGCGTTCATCACCACCACCCCGAAGATGACTCCGGCATCCACCCACTCCTGGAGCAGGGCGGTGATGGTGCCCGAGGCGATGAGGATGTAGATCAGGGGTTGATGAAACTGGAGGAGAAAACGGATGAGCGGCCCGCGTCCCGCCTTGGCGGTGATGGTGTTGCGGCCGAACCGCGCTTGGCGCTGTGCGACCTCCAGGGGGTCCAGCCCCTGGGCACGGTTGGCGGCCAATAGGGCCAGGACTTCCGATTCCGGCAGCTGGTGCCACGGTTTGACGATCTGTTCCTGCATGGTGCCCCTTATCTTTATTGGTATTGTGCGCTTGGAAATTTAGAATAGCGATTTTAGCATACAATAGTCCCCCTCCCCCCTTGCGGGGGAGGGTTGGGGTGGGGGGGAATTGGTCAATGCCCGGCATGCTGCCCGTTCAC
>CAYSFY010000204.1:988-1606 GCA_964430285.1 uncultured Desulfobulbia bacterium | reverse complement strand
AGGGGGGGGCTTTATCCACGCTCTTGCCCGGACAGCACGGATCAATCCAAGGTGCGGCGGTAGCGCTTGAAGCCGATGGAGACCGCCACCACCAGGAAGATGGCCATGGGCCACATCTCGGGGAGGATCTCGGTGAGTCCGTTGCCCTTGAGCAGGATGCCGCGCACGATGCGTAGGAAGTGGGTGAGGGGCAGGACCTCGCCCAGCCGCTGCGCCCACACGGGCATGCCGCGGAAGGGGAACATGAAGCCGGAGAGCAGGATCGAGGGCAGGAAGAAGAAAAAGGCCATCTGCACCGCCTGCAACTGGTTCCTGGCCAGGGTGGAGAAGGTGAGCCCGACGCCCAGGTTGGCGGCGATGAACAGCAGGGCCACGGTGAGCAGCAGGGCCAGGTTACCGGCCAGGGGGACCTGGAAGAGGTAGCGGGCGGCAAGGACGATGAAGACCATCTGGATGTAGCCGACAATGATGTAGGGCACGATCTTGCCGATCATCACCTCCAAGGGGTGGACCGGGGTGGAGAGCAGGTTCTCCATGGTGCCGCGCTCCCGCTCCCGGGTCATGGCCAGGGAGGTGATCATGGTCAGGGTGAGCGTGAGGATGACGCCCATGAGCCCG
>CAYSFY010000204.1:0-978 GCA_964430285.1 uncultured Desulfobulbia bacterium | reverse complement strand
CAGGGCGGTGATGATCACCAAGGTCATGGTCAGCACCACCCCCATCAGGCCGGGGACGATGTTGTAGCGGGTGACTGCCTCGGGGTTGTAGCGGGGGTGGATCTGCGTCGCCACCGGCGGCGGGCCCTGTTGCAGATGGCGCAAGGGGCCCACCAGATCCCGGTTCAAGGCCGTCTGCGCCAGGGTGCGGAAGGCGGAGATGGCGTTACTGGTGGCCGCCGGGTCGGTGGCATCGGCGGTGAGCAACAAGGAGGGGTGCTCGCCGCGGATCAGGCGGCGGGAGAACTGCTCCGGGATGGAGAGCACAAACTGGACCTGGCCCTCGGCCACCAGGAGATCCGCCTCGGCCTCGCTGGTCATGGTCCGTACCACCCGGAAGTAGCCGCTGTTCTCCATGGCCCGAATCAGGGTGCGGGAGAAGGGGCTCTGCTCGGCAGCGATGACCGCGGTGGGCAAGGCCTTGGGGTCGGAGTTGATGGCAAAGCCGAAGAGGATCATCTGCATGAAGGGGATGCCGATCATCATGGCAAAGGTGATGCGGTCGCGGCGCATCTGCACGAACTCCTTGATGATGATGGCCACGAAGCGGCGCATGGAGAGCGAGGGCAGCAGGGTCATCGCTCGCCCCCCGGTGACTGCATCAGATTGATGAACACCTCCTCCAGGCCGGTAGGGATGCGCTCCAGTCGATAGCGGTCGCGGCTGATAAAGCCGGCCAGGCTCTGGTCGAGGAGCGCCTCGTCGTGGCCGCAGACGTGCAGGGTGTTGCCAAAGGGGATCACCAGCTCCACCCCGGGCAGGCCCTTGATGGCTGTGGACAACTCGTGCATCTTGCTCCCCGAGATCGCCCAGGTGGCGAGACCCGAGGCCGCGGCCACCTCCTCGGCGGTGCCCACGGCCAGCAGGTTGCCGTAGGAGAGGTAGGCCAGGCGGTGGCAGCGTTCGGCCTCGTCCATGTAGTGGGTGCTGATCAGGGCG
>CAYSFY010000203.1:6165-7949 GCA_964430285.1 uncultured Desulfobulbia bacterium | reverse complement strand
TGGTCGGACGAAAAATTACAGATGGTGAACACTTTCGCTCCGACAGGCTCCTAGTGCGTTACAGAGAGGGAGTTGCACAACATTATCACAATGTACGAGCGGACTACCCAGGAGATGCACGATGAGCAAACGAAAAAAATCCGCCATCACCCAGGCAACTGGGGAGTCAGCGCCCGAGGAAAAACAACACCGGCGTAGGCCTCCCGAAAGAGAGGAAGGACACGCCCACCGCAAGGAAAATTACCCCATCGTCGGCATCGGGGCCTCGGCCGGAGGGCTGGCGGCCTTTGAAGCCTTTTTCTCCGGCATGCCCGTCGACCGCGACCCCGGCATGGCCTTTGTCCTGGTGCAACACCTGGACCCGAGCCACAAGAGCCTCCTCACCGACCTGATCCGGCGCTACACCCGCATGCAGGTCTTCGAGGTCGAGGACGGGATGATCTTGCGGCCGAACTGTGCCTACATCATCCCGCCGAACCACGACATGGCCTTTCTGAACGGTTCGCTGCAATTGCTGGAACCCTCCGCCCCCCGAGGCCATCGTCTGCCCATTGACTTCTTCTTTCGCTCGCTTGCCCAGGACCAGCGCGAACGGGCCATCGGCATCGTGCTCTCCGGCACCGGCAGTGACGGCACCCTGGGCGTACGGGCCATCAAGGGCGAGGGCGGCATGGTCATGGCCCAAAGCCCCGCTACCACTGAGTACGACGGCATGCCGCGCAACGCCATTGCCACCGGCCTGGTGGACTATATCCTGCCCCCGGCCGAGATGCCCGCCCAACTCATCGCCTATGGTGCCCATGCCTTCGGCAGACTCCCCCGCGCCACTCCCGCCCCAGTGTCCAAGACCGAAAATGCCTTGCAGAAGATCTTCATCCTGCTGCGCACCCAGACCGGGCATGATTTTTCACAATACAAGACCAGCACCATCCACCGTCGTATCCAACGGCGCCTGGCCGTCCACCAGATAGAAACGATTGAGGGGTATGTCAAATATTTGCAGCAGACCCCGGTGGAGGTGGGTGCGCTCTTTCACGACCTGTTGATCGGCGTAACCAGCTTCTTCCGCGATCCGGAGGCGTTTGCGGCCCTTGAGCAACAGATCATCCCCAAGCTCTTGGCCGGCAAGCCGGCCGGCACCGCGATCCGCGTCTGGTCCCCGGCCTGCTCCACCGGCGAGGAGGCCTATTCCCTCGCCATCCTCCTCCAGGAGAGCATGGAGGCACTCAAGCAGGAATACAAGGTGCAGATATTCGCCACCGACATCGACAGTCAGGCGATTGTCACGGCTCGGGCCGGTCTCTATCCGGCCAGTATCGCCGCCGACATCTCGGCGGAGAGGCTGACGCGATTTTTTACGGCCGAGCCCGACGGCAGCGCCTACCGCATCCACCGAGAAATCCGCAACTTGCTGGCCTTTTCCGAGCAGGACGTGATCAAAGATCCACCCTTCTCCAAGCTCGACCTGATCAGTTGCCGCAACCTCCTGATCTATATGGGCGGGGAGTTACAGAAAAAAATCATCCCCCTGTTCCACTACGCGCTCTGCCCGGGCGGCCTGCTGTTCCTCGGCACCTCCGAGACCGTGGGTGACTTCGGCAACCTGTTTGCCGTGCTAGACAGCAAAGTAAAACTGTACCAACGCAAGGAGGAGAGGCACGACGAACCGTGCACCCCCTTGCGCCGCTTTCTCCCGCTCATGACGGCGCGGGATGGGGCGCGCCTAGCCGCCGGCAAGGCCCCCGGCTCCGTGAAACTGCCCCTGCGCGAGCTGACGGAACGGG
>CAYSFY010000203.1:4824-6155 GCA_964430285.1 uncultured Desulfobulbia bacterium | reverse complement strand
ATCGCCGCGGCGGTTTTCCCGAAGGGAGTGAAGGCGATCACGGGGACGGCGGGGCGCGACGCCGCGAGGATCGCCGCGGTGCGGCCGGACCGCGTGAACACGACGACCGCCCGCGCCGGGAGGGCGGCCGCCGCCGGGGTGCTGGTCAACGGCTCGGGGGACATCCTCTACCTGTACGGCCGCACCGGGATGTACCTGGAGCCGGCCCCAGGCGAGGCCGGAATCAACAACATCGTCAAGATGGCCCGTGAAGGGTTGCGCCGCGAACTGACCACCTCCCTGCACAAAAGCATAGGGACCAAGGAGATCGTGCGTTGCCGGGGCCTGCGGGTCAAAACCAACGGCGACTTCACCACCGTCAACCTGACCGTCCGTCCGGTGGCAACCGGCCCTGACGTCGCCAATGAAGCACCGCTTTACCTGATCATCCTGGAGGAAACACCCACGCCGGAGCCGGCGAGCAGTGAGCCGGCGGAGGGGTCCGGGGTTCCCTCCGCGGACGTCGGTACCCGCATCGCGGCCCTTAAGCAAGAGTTGCGGGCCAAGGAGGAGTACCTCCAGGCTGCCAACGAGGAGCTGGAGACCGCCAACGAGGTCCTCACCTCCGCCAACGAGGAGATGCAGTCGGTCAACGAGGAGTTGCAAGCCACCAACGAGGAGCTGGAGACCTCCAAGGAGGAACTGCAATCGACCAATGAGGAATTGGCCACGGTCAACGCCGAACTCCAGACCAAGGTGATCGACCTGTCGCGGGCCAACAACGACATGAACAACCTGCTGGCCGGCACCGGCATCGCCACTGTCTTTGTGGATCATCAGCTGCGCATCCTGCGCTTTACCTCCGCCGCCACCCAGATCATCAACCTGATCCTGAGCGACGTGGGGCGACCCGTGGGCCATATTCTCTCCAACTTGGTGGGCTACGACCACCTGGTGGCGGACACGCAGACAGTACTCGACACCTTGACCCCCCAAGACCGGGAGGTACAGGCCCTGACCGGCAAGTGGTACACCATGCACATCCTGCCCTATCGCACCCTCGACAATGTGATCGAGGGCGCGGTGCTCACCTTTGTGGACATCACCGAGGTGAAGCGGATGCGGGAGGCGCTACAAAAGGCCAACGCCCTGAGCCGCCTGGCCGTGGTGGTGCACGATACCCACGACGCCATGACGGCGCGGGACATGGAGGGGCGCATCCTGGCCTGGAATCCGGCGGCGGAGAGGATGTACGGTTGGAGCGAGGCAGAGGCGCTGCGGATGAACATCCGCGACTTTATCCCCGTGGCGCTGCGCGAGGAATCGTTGGTCAAGACCCAACAGCTTGGCTG
>CAYSFY010000203.1:0-4814 GCA_964430285.1 uncultured Desulfobulbia bacterium | reverse complement strand
GAATGAGGCCGGGCAGGTGTATGCGATTGCGACCACGGAACGGACCAGAGGGTTAAAGCTTGACACCATGACAAGAGGGCGGGCCGATGACTAAAGAGAATGGTCCCGAGCAGACCCTGCGGCAGCGGGCTGAAGAGAGCTGTCACCCGGGAGCGACCACGCTCCAGAATTGCCTGTCGCTTGATGAGGCGAACCTGCTGCTCCACGAGTTGCAGGTCCATCAGGTCGAGCTGGAGATGCAGAATGAGGAGCTGCGCCGGGCCCAGGCGGAACTGCACGCCGCGCGGGCGCGCTATTTCGACCTCTACGACCTGGCGCCGGTGGGCTATTGCACCTTAAACGCAACGGGGCTGATCCTGGAGGCCAACCTCACCGCCGCCACCCTGCTGGGTGTGCCCCGGGGCGCGCTGGTCAACCAGCCCCTCTCCCGCTTCATCCACCAAGAGGACCATGACCCTTACTACCTGCACCGCCAACAGCTCTTTAAGACCGGTGAACCGCAGACTGACGAGTTGCGGATGGTAAAAAACGACGGCACGGTATTCTGGACCCATCTGGTGGCCACCGCCGCGGAGGGCGACGATGGCACCCCGGCGTGCCGCGTCGTGCTCAACGATATCACCGGCCGCAAGCGGGCCGAGGAGGAGAAGGAGACCCTGCGGGCGCAGTTGAATCAGGCCCAGAAGATGGAGGCCATCGGCGTCCTGGCTGGCGGCATTGCCCATGACTTCAACAACATCCTGAGCATCATCGTGGGGTACACCGAACTAGCCAGGGAGGACGCCCCCCCAGGTTCCGAATTGACACACGATCTCGATAACGTCTTGACCGCGGCCCTCCGCGCCAAGGAGTTGACCAAACAGATCCTGGCCTTCAGCCGCCAGTCCACTGCCGAACGGATTCCAATCAAAATTCAGCCCATGGTGAGAGAGGCGCTGAAGATGCTGCGGGCCTCGATCCCCTCCACCATCACCATCCAGGAGGATATCCAACCCCAGGTCGGGGCGGTGCTGGCCGACCTGACCCAGGTCCATCAGATCGTCATGAATCTCTGCACCAATGCCTACCATGCCATGGAAAAGACCGGTGGCGTGCTGTCGGTAGCGGTGCATGCGACACGCCTAGACCATCCGCCACCATGCGCCGGCAGGGAGCTAACCCCGGGCGACTATGTCGAGCTTACGGTAAGCGACACCGGGAGCGGCATAGGGCCGGAGATCATGGACAAGATCTTTGATCCCTACTTTACGACCAAGGAGATCGGCAAGGGGACGGGCATGGGCCTGTCGATCTCCCATGGGATCATCATAAGCTATGGCGGCGCCATCACGGTGGAGAGCACGGTCGGCCAAGGCACCACCTTCCATGTCTATTTCCCAGTGATTCAGCAAGAGGCCATGGCGCCTGAAGAGGCGCCAGAGGCCCCCAGGGGCACGGAACGGATCCTGTTTGTCGATGACGAAAAACCGCTCGCCGAGATGGGGAAGAACCTCCTGGAGCGGTTGGGTTATACCGTGACCGCCTGCACCGGCAGTAGCGAGGCCTTGGCCGCCTTCATGGATAACCCGGCCCGCTTCGACCTGGTGATTACCGACCAGACCATGCCGGGCATGACCGGAACCGACCTCGCCCGCCGGATGCTCCTGGTGAGGCCGGAGCTGCCGATTATCCTCTGCACCGGCTTCAGCCATCTCGTCACCAAGGAGTTGGCCAAGGCCATCGGCATCCGGGAGTTCGCCTTGAAGCCCTTTACCAAGGCAACGCTTGGGCAACTGATCCGGAAAATCCTTTAACTGTTGGGAGGGACGCATGGCGGTGATCATCGATCCGGAGAAAAGCGGCCTATGGCGAGCGACACCGCGACTCATGCAAATCCTGCGCGTGCTCGCCCGCCACAAGTTCCTGGGCGCCCTGCGCGGCAAGGGGCATTGGCCGTCACCGAAAGAGGTCAGGGAGACCTTCGAGGAACTGGGGCTGACCTTTCTTAAATTCGGACAGGTGCTCGCGTTGCGGCGCGACCTGTTGCCGGAGGCGTACATCAACGAGTTGGAGCTGTTGCACGACCAGCTGCCGGGGTTGAGTATCGACGCCGTGCGCCTGGCGGTGGAATCCGAACTGGGTGCCCCGTTGTCGGAGCTGTTCGCTTCGTTTGGCGAAACGCCGCTAGCCGCCGCCACCATCGCCCAGGTGCATGAGGCGACCATGCATGACGGGCGGCACGTGGCAGTCAAGGTGCAGCGGCCCGGACTTGAAGAGATGATCTCCATGGATATCAAGGCATTAACCTACCTGGTTGCCCTGGGTGAGAGCCTCTCCCCGCGTCTGCTCGCCCTCGACCTCCCTGTTTTGGTGGGTGAATTGACCAAAAGTCTGAACCGGGAAACCGATTTTAAACGGGAGGCACGCTCCATAAAGCTCCTGCGCAACGCCCTGACGGACATACCCGACCTCTGGCTTCCTGATGTGGTGACCAAGTATTCGAGCGAAACCGTCCTGACCATGGATTTTTCGGCGGGTGAACGGGTGGATCTTTACGCCAGCCGACACCCGGAAGAGATGCCACGATTGATCAAAACCCTGGTCAGGCTGATGCTGCAAACGATCTTCGAAGAAGGGCTGTTTCACGCCGACCCCCATCCCGGCAATGTGTTCGTGCTGCCCGACGGGCGGCTCTCCCTTCTCGATTTCGGAATGACGGGCGAACTTGACGAACAGATGCGCGAATCGCTGACCTTCCTGCTCGAAGCGGTCGTCAAGGGCGATGCGCGCGCTGCCACCGAGGCGTATCTCGGAATGACTTCAGCAAGCGAAAAGGTGAATCATGCGGCGCTGTTGTTGGACATGAAGGAAGTTCTCTATGAAATCCACAGGAGCGAACTGGCGAATATTTCAATCGGAGATGCGTTCGATTCGCTGTTGCGAGCCGGAAGCCGGAACGGAGTCCACAACCCCCCTGAATTTTTCCTCCTGACGCGTGCTTTTGTTATCCTGGAGTCGATGATTCGCCTCCTCGACCCGGACCATAACTACATGGGATCGTTTCGTGAAGAGATCTCACGCCTGACCGCGCAACACTTCTCAGTCGAACGGATTAAGGAAAAGACCAACAGGCTTGCCCGGGAAATGGAGCGCTTGCTAAACGATGCCCCGGCCGACACCCGGCGCCTGCTGCGACGTCTCGCCGAAGGCAACCTGGGCCGACTGCAGGCTCCGGCGGTGGAGGCCCTGGGAGGCAGGGTCAGCCGCAACCTCGAACGGCTCACCGGCGCTATCGTTTCCGCTGCACTGATGATCGGCGGCGCCATGCTGGTAATTGCCCCCCCGGTGGGTGCCTGGCATCAAATTGTCGGCGAAACAATGGTTGTCATCGGTGTTTTCGGCACGCTCCTCGTTTGTATCCATACCTTACGCCGCGATAAGGGTCGGGGCGGTGGCCGCCGCTGACGCTCCAGAACTTGGGCAAGAGTTGGGTCACCCTTGGGCAAGTCTCGTAAGCTATCGCGGAACAGGTATACCGAACTCTATGACTTTGCCCCCATAGGCTATTTCACCTTCGATGCGCGCGGACTGATACGGGAGGTCAATCTTACCGGCGCACAACTGTTGGGCATAGAGAGGCGATTGCTGACCAATCAACCCTTTATCGGGTTTATTGTTGATGCGAACGAGAGGGAGATCTTTTCCGGTCACCTCGAAAGCGTTCTGCAACGACAGGGCATGCAGAGATGTGAAATCAGACTGACGGGAAAAGAGGGCACGGTTATCCATGGCCAACCGCAGAGCGTCACGGTGGACACTGGCGGAAGCAAGGAGAGCTATATCCTTACCTCAATCGTCGACGGCACGGTCGGCAAGCAGTTGGGAGGTTGCGCGGCAGATAAAATGCAGCTTCCCGAAACGTTAAAGCTGAGTGACGAGAGGATGTATCGTCATAAATCCAACCAAAAGGAGTTGTAGGCATCAGCAATTTGGCGTCTGCTCTTTCCGGCAGCGCATGGCTTCATTAACGCACGTATCCTGTTGCGCCTGCCGAAATTCCTCCGTTTCCAGTCCGCGGCCTTCCGCGGCCTGACCTCTGTTGGCACGCTCCATGCCCGTCATCTCCGGCGTGGGACACCCGGAACCACTCCTCCATGCCGCCGAGGCCTATCACCCCCTCACACCACAAGACTCCCCGCTGTGAAATCTGCCGCATAGTCACTTCGACGAGTTCTCCCATCTCTATGCCGCTCAGAACGAGATTGATTCCTAATACTGATTAAGCTATTGATTTACAAGTATAAAAAAATATAGACGACTATTCCGATAATGTGCTAATTTGGAAAAATTCATGGGGCATTGCCAAAAAAGGTCTTCCCTAAGTATTGTCGGTTTCACCAAGACCATAAATTTCAAAGAGGATCAAAATGACAAACCGCCTGCTCACCGTGCTGTTGGCAACCTGTGTCTTCGTTGGCCGCGTATCCTTGGCCCATGCCGTCTGCTCCCAATACTGGGACCCGGTGTGCGGCGTTAATGGCGTCACCTACACCAACGCCGGTTGCGCCTCGGATGCCGGGGTGACTGTCGCTTACTCCGGCGAATGCGGCCTACCCTACTATACCGTCCACGCCAATACGCTCTTTGTCGGCGGCTCGGCATCCTGCCAAAGCCCAGTGCCTGCCGGTGGCAGTTCGCTGTGCACCATTTCTGTTTGGACCGACTATCATTTGGACACCTTCCAGGTCAACGGCGTCGAAAAAATCTCGGGAGTAATCAATAACAACTACACCATCACCAATATCCAGGCCAATCAAACGGTCTTCTACTCCATG
>CAYSFY010000202.1:4573-7981 GCA_964430285.1 uncultured Desulfobulbia bacterium | reverse complement strand
GGTCGACTGGACTACTCCCTGGCCTGGATCCTGCTCACCTTCCTCGGGCTCTTGGGTGTCCATCGCCTGTACATGGGCAAGTGGGTGACCGGCATCCTTTATCTGTTGACCGGGGGGGTGGTGGGCTTGGGCTATCTCTATGACTTCTGGACCCTGAACGACCAACTGACGGTGGCTAATGGACAGGGGGTATAAGCGCCTGGCGAGGGGGACGGGGCCGCCTTGGCTCTACTCCTTGCCCGGCCGCTTGCCATGATGGCCCCGTTCCTCGATGCCCATCGCCATTTGCCGCTCCCTGGGGCAGGGGAGGGCGGTCCCTGCCTTGCGTTTAGGGAGGCCGGGGTTGGCTGCGTGGCCGTGAACAGCACTGGGGAAGAGGAGTGGCAGGAGGTCTTGACCCTGGCCCAGGCCTGCCCCGAGGTGGTACCCTTCCTCGGTATCCACCCCTGGTGGGCTGGCGAGGCGCGGGCAGGGTGGCATGAGCGGCTGGCCGCGCTCCTGGCCACGTCCAGGGCCGGCATCGGCGAGATCGGTCTTGATGCCTTGGCCTCTGCCCCTGCCGAAACACAGGAAGCGCTCTTTGTCCGGCAGCTGATGCTGGCCGAGGAGCTGGCGCTGCCGGTGGCCATCCACTGCTGCCGGCGTTGGGGGCGCCTGTTGGAGCTGATGAGCGCCACCCTGGGCGGCAGGGCGCGGGTGATCATCCACGGCTTTGGCGGATCCCTGGAGACCATGCGCCGGCTGCTTGACCTGGGGGCGATGCTCTCCTTTGGCCCGGCCTTGGCCCATCCGGCCCGGGAGAAGGTCCGGGAGGCCTTCCGCCGAGTCCCGGCGGAACGGCTGCTGCTGGAGAGCGATTGGGCCCCTCGGCAACAGGCCTCGTGCCCGGGGGACGTGCTCCACCAGACCCCGGGGCCGCTCCTTGCGCTTACGGCCCTCTACCGGCTGGCAGCAGGTCTGAAGTCCATGGATGAAGCAGAATTCCGCGCCCTGGCGTGGAACAATGGACAACTCCTTCTGGCTCCTTTTACCACATAAACTCAAATGGGGTGGTGGCATGGCACGTCTCGGCAAACTCCTTCGATCTTATCTTGTTGCCCTGCTGCTTGGCAGCGTGGTCGCTTTGACCTCGGGGTCCGCGCTGGCCGCTAGCGCAGCCGCTGAACCGCTGCGGGTCGGCATCTACACCAACTATCCAGTGGTCTTTGAGAAGGCGGGCCTGCCCACCGGCTTTCACCTGGAACTGCTCAAGGCCGTGGCCAAAAACGAGGGGTGGCTGCTCCAGTATCAATTCTCCGGGTCACTGAAAAATGTCCTTGATGGTCTGCGGGCCGGGAGTATCGACCTGGGCCTGGGGCTGATCCCCACGGCCGACCGGAGGGAGTACCTCGATTTCACCAGCGTCAAAAACGCCCTGGTCAGCGGCCAGCTCTTTGTGATGCCCGAGCGCGGCGATATCCGCTCCATGAATGACCTGGACGGGAAAGATGTCGCCTTGATTAATCAGGATGGTATCGGCCAAAATTTTGTCGAGATCTGCGCCCAGCTGAAGATTGCCCCCCGAGTGACGGCGGTCAACTCCTACGAGGAGTTGGTGGAGGCGGTCGCCAGCCGGGTGGTTGCCGGCGGTCTGTTTACCAGCTTGCAAGGCCAACAGTTTGTCAAGTTGTATCAGCTCCACCCCACCCCTATCGTGCTCAAGGCCAGGGAGGTCCAGTATGCCGTGGCCAAGGGCAAGCATGCCGCGGTGATCACCGCCCTGGACCACTATCTCCACACCTGGAAGGCCACCGACAACTCCGTCTACCATGCCCTGGAGCAGGAGTTTTATGGCGATCCGCCCAACAAGCCGGTGGAGTGGAGCAAACGGCAGATCCTGGGGGCGGTCAGTCTCTGCCTGTTGCTCTTGGCCTTTGGCGTGGTCTTGGGGAATTTTCTGGCCGCCGATGCGGCGAACACCTCCCCCCGGGCGGGCCGGGGCCATATCCGCCAGGTCTTGATCTTTATTGTGGCCATCACCATCGGCTTCTGGGTGATGGACTCCCTGGTCGCTTGGCTGCTGTTCAATGCCGACTTGCAGTTGACCCTGCTGCAATGGACCGTGACCCAGGTGCCGGCTGAGAACCTGTACATCAGGGCGATGCTCTTTTTGGTCTGTTGCGTGTTCGGGATCTATATCATCCGCTATATCGGTCGCTCGGAGAAGGTGCTCAATGCCTTGATCATGCGGCTGCGGGGGTTCGAACAGCTGGCGGACAACGCCCGGGACATGGTCTACCGCATGGCGCTGCCCAGCGGCAGGTATGAGTTTGTCAGCCGGGCCGCCACCGAGATCCTTGGCTATTCGCCGGCGGAGTTCTACGGCCGGCCGTTGTTGATCAAGGAGTTGGTGCACCGCGACTGGCACGAGCGCTTCTCCCGGCAGTGGCAGGAGTTGCTCAGCGGCAACACCCCGCCCTACTTCGAGTTTCAGGTGGTCACCAAGGGGGGGGAGACCCGGTGGATCAACCAGCGGACCACCTTGTACTTCGATAAGAGCGGCACCCCGGTGGCCGTTGAGGGGATCATCACCGATATCACCGCCCAAAAGCTGGCGGCCCAGGGACCGTGAGCCGGAGCGGACTTTTGCCCCACGCGTGTCTCCTCTGTGCCCACCTCGTGGAAAATACGTGCATTATCGTTCAATATTGGGTAAGCCGTTGATGCAAAATTGATGGAATCGCTGACAGCCGTGAAGCTGACCATCTGCCAATGTAATTTCAATATGTTACGGGGCATGCCAGCGTCGGTTAAGCGTTTATTGCGAAACCGACAAAATTGATGGAATCGCAGGAAGTCCATGAACTCGCCACCCGCCTGCACTACCGTACCTGTGTCGTGATAACTGTAATTATTAAGGAGACCACCATGAATCGACCCCTGGGCGTTACCGTCAGTCGCCATATCCTTGACAGCCAGCGCATGCATCCGGAGGCCACCGGCGAGCTCTCCGGGCTGCTCTCCGAGCTCATCGTCGCCGCCAAGACCATCTCCGCGGAGGTCAACATGGCGGGGCTGGCCGATGTCCTCGGCATGTCCGGCAAGACCAATATCCAGGGCGAGTCGGTGCAGAAGATGGACGAGTTTGCCAACAACACCATCAAGAAGCGCATGGCCCGCTGCGGCTATATCTGTGCCATGACCTCCGAGGAGGAGGAGGACATCATCCCGGTGGTGGATGGCTATGAGGGCAAATACACCCTGGCCTTCGACCCCCTGGACGGCTCCACCAATATCGATGTCAATGTCTCCATCGGCACCATCTTCTCCATCCACCGCCGCCGCTCCTCCCTGACCATGGGCCAGGGGACCAAGGACGACCTGCTGCAGAAGGGCTCGGCCCAGGTGGCGGCGGGCTATATCGTCTAC
>CAYSFY010000202.1:0-4563 GCA_964430285.1 uncultured Desulfobulbia bacterium | reverse complement strand
TCCACGGCTTTACCCTGGACCCCAGTGTCGGCGAGTTCTTCCTCTCCCACCCCAACATCACGATTCCCGCGCGGGCCAAATACTATAGCATCAACGAGGGCAACACCCACTACTGGGACGAGAACATCCGTCGCTATATCAGCCACGTCAAGGCGGTGGACAAGCAGGATGGCCGGCCGCTCAGCGCCCGTTACATCGGTACCCTGGTGGCGGACTTTCACCGCAACCTGATCAACGGCGGCATCTTTCTCTACCCCACGGACAACAAACACCCCGAGAAGCCGAGCGGCAAACTGCGCCTGCTCTACGAGGCCTCTCCCTTTGCCTACATCATCAAACAAGCCGGCGGCCGGGCCATCACCGGCGACGGCCGCAACATCCTGGATATCGAGCCCGAGTCCCTGCACCAGCGGGTGCCCTTGATCATCGGCAGCAAGTTCGATGTCGATCTGGTGGAGGATTTCCTGCTGGGCCGGCGCTAGTCCGGATCTGGGGGAGCGAGACGAGATCATTCATGGGCAAGAGGCGGCAATTATCCCTGATCCATAGGCTCACCATGCTGTTGTGCCTGGTCGCGGGATGGGTGTTCACCCCGCTGCCAACGCAAGCGGGGGAGGGTGATCGCCTCGCCACCATCAGCGACCAGGCCCACCAAGGGGATGCCGCGGCCCAGGTGGAGTTGGGGGGCAGGTATCACCAGGGGCAAGGGGTGGCCCGGAACTTTAAGGAGGCCCTCTTCTGGTATACCAAGGCCGCGCTGCAAGGGAACCCCGCGGCCCAACAGCACCTGGGCGTGATGTATGCCAAGGGCCAGGGGGTGGCGAAAAATCTGATCTACTCCTATGCCTGGAGCGCCGTGGCCGCGGGCCAAGGCCAGGCCGCCGCCGCCCGCAACCGGGACAACGCCGCCCGCCATCTCTCCACAGCCGAACTGCGGCAGGCGGAAGAGCTGACCGCCAAGCTGGGGGCCAAGATCGGCCAGCCACTCCCTGCCACCGCCCCTGATGGCGGGAACAGGCCACCACCACCTCCCCCCGCGGCCCGCCCGCAAACGCCGCCGCCTCGCGGCCAAGCCCCCAAGATCAAGGCCTCCGGTTCCGGCTTCATCATCACCCCGGATGGCTATCTCCTGACCTGCCACCATGTCATTGTCGGCGGAGGCGGGATCACGGTCCGGGTTGGCCAGAGCCACTACCCGGCTCGGGTGATCCGCGACGACGCCAAGAACGACCTGGCCCTGCTCAAGATCAACGGTCACTTTCAACCCTTGGCCTTTGCCGGGGAACGGTCCGCCACCCTGGGGCAGGAGGTGTTCACCATCGGCTTCCCCGACCCCATGCTGCAAGGGGTGAGTGCCAAGTTCACCAAGGGCGAGATCAGCAGCCTGGCCGGCATCCATGATGACGCGCGGCTCTATCAGATCAGCGTGCCGGTGCAACCCGGCAACTCGGGGGGACCGCTCCTGGATATGAACGGCAACATCACCGGGGTGATCGAGGCCATGCTGGATGCCAAGACGGTCTTTGCCCTCACCGGCAGCCTGCCCCAGAGTGTCAACTACGCGGTCAAGGGTGGCCTGGCTCGGGCCTTGGTGAACGGCTTGCCCGCCGTGACCGCAAATCTCCCCTTGCCCGTTGTGGGCCAGACCTTTGCCCAGGTGGTGGAGCGGGTAAGCCAAGGGGCGGTGATGGTGGTGGTGCATGAGTGATGGCCTGGGGCAACGAGATGCCGGCACGGATCAGGGGAGCACAACGGTGCCGTTGACGCTGAGCGCCCTCATGGCTTGCCATGACTGTGATCTGCTGCAGCGATTGCCCCCCCTGGCCATGGGGGTGGTGGCCGAATGCCCCCGTTGCGGGGCGATCCTGCGACGGACCCAGTTCAATAGCATCAACCGCACCATTGGCTGGCTCATCGCCGGCCTGATCCTCTACCTGGTGGCGGTCTCTTTTCCCTTTCTGGCCATGCAGGCCAGGGGGATCTCCAACCGCACCGCGTTGGCCAGCGGTATCGTTGTCCTCTACAGGCAGGGGATGGGGGGCATGGGCCTGGTGGTCCTGCTCACCTGTCTGGTCTTTCCCCTGGTCACCATCGTCTGCCAGCTTTATGTCCTGGTGCCGCTCAAGCTTGGCCGCCCGCTGCCAGGGGCGGCCCCCCTCTTCGCCCTGATCCAGCGCCTGCGGCCATGGGGGATGATGGAGGTCTACCTCTTGGGCATCCTGGTCTCCATGGTCAAGCTGGCAAAGCTTGCCCATATCACCCCCGGGCCGGCCCTGTTCTCCTTTATCGCCTTGATCTTCGTGCTGGCCGCCTCCTCGGTCTCCCTGGACCGCCACTTGGTGTGGGAGCAGTTCGCCCCTGGCCACGGGGGGGAGCGCGCGCGGTGACCACCATGGACCAACCCCAACTTACTGCCCGTCGCGCCCAGCTCATCAGCTGCCGCAGCTGTCATCTGCTCACCCGGGCCTCGGCCCAGGCGAGCCACTGCCCCCGCTGCCGCACCCCCTTGCACCTGCGCAAGGTCAACAGCATCACCCGCTGCTGGGCCTTGGTGCTGGCCTCCTTCATCCTCTACCTGCCGGCCAATCTGCTGCCGGTGACCATCACCTCCACCTTTGCCCATGCCCCCCATAGCGACACCATCATCAGCGGCGTGATCTACTTTATGCAGACCGGCTCTTGGCACATCGCCCTGGTGATCTTCGTGGCCAGTGTCTTGGTGCCGATGATGAAGCTGATCATCCTCGCCCTGCTGCTGCTCTCCCTGCACCTGGGCTGGCGCTGGCGGCCGGCGGAGCGTACCCGCCTCTACCGGCTCACCGAGTTTGTGGGGCGCTGGTCCATGGTCGATGTCTACGTGGTCACCATCCTGGTCGCCTTGGTGAAACTGGGGATCATGGCCAATGTCGCGGCCGGCCCCGGGGCCACCTATTTCGCGGCCCTGGTGATCGTGACCATGTTTGCGGCGGAGAGTTTCGATCCCCGCTTGATCTGGGACCAGATGGAGGAGGCGGTTCCATCCCCACAAGGCCCCCACGAGGTGAACCCATGAAGGATGAGAGCAACGAGGAGGAGTTGGCGGCCATGGTGGTCACTGCCGCCACCAGGCACAGCAAGGGGCTGTCCACGGTGTGGCTGGTGCCGTTGGTGGCGCTGGCCATCGCCGGTTGGCTGTTGTTCAACTCCTGGGCCGAGAAGGGGCAGCTGATCACCATCACCTTTAAAAATGCCGAGGGGATCGACCCGGGCACCTCCAAGATCAAATACAAGGATGTGGAGATCGGTGAGGTGGAGACCATTACCTTTAGTCAGGGGATGACGGAGGTGGTGATCAAGGCGCGCATGGAGAAGGTGGCCGAGCCCTATCTCACCGATACCACCCGCTTCTGGATCGTGCGCCCCCGGATCGCGGCGGGTCAGGTCTCCGGTCTCGGTACCCTCTTCTCCGGCTCCTATATCGGCATCGACCCGGGCCGGAGCGGTAACCCACGGCGCAACTTCCAGGGTTTGGAAGAGGTGCCCATCGTCACCGCCGACAACCCCGGCACCTACTACCTGCTCAAGGCCGAGGGGCTGGGCTCCCTGGATGTGGGCTCACCGGTCTACTACCGGCAGATCAAGGTCGGTCAGGTGGTGGCCTACGGCTTTGACGACTCCGGCCAGGCGGTGGACATCAAGATCTTTGTCAATGCCCCCCATGACCGGCAGATCAGCGACCATACCCGTTTTTGGAATGCCAGCGGTATCGATTTGAACCTCGACGCCACCGGCATTAAGCTGGCCACCGAGTCCCTGGCCTCCATCGTCAGCGGCGGCATCGCCTTTGATCTCCCCGCTCACGGCCAACCGGGCAAGCTGGCCGGTGAAAACGCGGTCTTTGAGCTCTATACCGCCAAAAACCTGATCACCGAGGAGAAGTTTTCAGAGAAGAGCTATTGGCTCCTCTATTTCAACCAGTCGGTGCGCGGCTTGGCCATCGGCGCCCCGGTGGAGTTTCGGGGGATCAAGATCGGCGAGGTCAGTAGCATCAAGCTCGACTTTGACCCGGCGGACAAGTCCTTCCGCATCCCGGTGACCATCGAACCCGAACGCATATTTGGCCAACAGACCGGGGCCGTCCTCCAAGATGAAGACGGCCAGGCCATGCTCAAGGATTTTGTCGGTCGTGGTCTGCGGGCCGTGCTTAAAAGCGGCAACCTGCTCACCGGCCAGCTGCTGGTGGACTTTGACTTCTACCCCGATGCCCAGCCGCAAAAACTGGCCTATGAGGAGAGCTACCCGGTGCTGCCCACCAGGCAGACCGAACTGCAGCAGATCACCGAGAGTCTGACCTCCCTGCTCGGCAAGGTGGAGCGGATCCCCTTTGGTCAGCTCAGCCAGGATCTGCACGAGACGTTGCAGTCCGCGCATCAGACCATCGACCAGCTGCCGGTGCGCGACCTGAGCCGGGAGCTGCAAGCGACCATGCGCACAGCGCAAGGGGCCATGGGCAGGATTGACACCCTGGCCGCGAACTTCAACAGCCAGACCACCCCCGCCACCACCAAGGCCCTGGAACAACTG
>CAYSFY010000201.1:0-8010 GCA_964430285.1 uncultured Desulfobulbia bacterium | reverse complement strand
TGCGAATCTGGAGGAAGCCGAAGGCAAAGCGCTGGCCTGACGAACAGGAAGCGGAAATCTTACTTTGATCAAATAGGGTTGGTTTCGCTGGTGGATGCCAACCAGCGAAACCAGTGTGTTTTATGAACCGCCATGCGGAACCGCACGTCCGGTGGTGTGGGAGGACGGTAGGGGCAACCCTACCTCCTACCCGATACCGTAACTACTTGCCTCTCTTGCAATTTTGTCACTTGACAAGAATGGGGGATCAGTTTATTCTTGCAGATTCTCAAAATAGGCCTGTCATCCACCTGCTAGTATTATTTTGTAACGACTATGTTTGAAACACTTTCTGATCGACTAGAGATCGTTTTTAAGAAATTGCGTGGTCAGGGGACCCTGACCGAGGGCAATATTCAGGAAGCCTTGCGCGAAGTACGCATGGCTTTGCTGGAGGCAGATGTCAACTTTACGGTGGTTAAAGAGTTTATTGCCTCCGTTACTGAACGTTCCATCGGTCAAGATGTGCTGCAGAGTCTTTCTCCTGGTCAGCAGGTTATCAAAATTGTCCATGATGCATTGATTGACCTTTTAGGTGGGACCACTGAAGGGTTGTGCCTTACAGGCAGCTCACCAGTTGTCTTGTTAATTGTTGGGCTACAAGGGTCTGGCAAGACCACTACTTCAGCAAAACTCGCCAAACAGCTGAAGAAAAAAGGTCGTCGTCCCTACTTGGTGCCGGCTGATGTGTACCGACCTGCGGCCATTGAACAGGTACGAGTTCTTGGGCAAGCCATAGATGTGCCCGTTCATCCTTCGCAAGCAGATCAAGACCCGGTTGATATTTGCCGAAGCGCCTGTTTGGCTGCCAAGCATAACTATTACGATACAGTCATCATCGATACAGCTGGTCGACTTCATGTCGATCAAGATCTGATGGCTGAACTTGGACGTATAAAAAAAGAGGTCAATCCGTCCGAGATCTTGTTGGTTGCCGATGCCATGACGGGGCAGGATGCTGTCAGCGTTGCGGAAAAGTTTCATCAAGAACTTACACTGACAGGCATCATCCTCTCAAAGATGGAGGGTGATGCACGTGGTGGTGCAGCTCTATCCATCAAAAAGGTTACTGCTTGTCCAATTAAATTCGTGGGTACAGGTGAAGACCTGGACGGTCTGGAAGTCTTTCATCCTGATCGATTAGCTTCGCGGATATTAGGGATGGGCGATGTCCTGTCGCTGATTGAAAAAGCTGAAGAGGTCGTTGATAAAAAGAAAGCAGAGTCACTAGCTAAAAAGCTTAAGCATAATACGTTCACCCTAGAGGACTTTCGCGATCAGATCCAGCAGATCAAGAAAATGGGGAGTCTGGAACAGATCATGGGGATGATTCCTGGCTTAAACAAGTTTAAGCAAATCAAGAATATGCCTAAGCCAGATGAAAAAGATTTGGGGCGGGTTGAGGCCATTATCAATTCCATGACACCACTTGAGCGAAAAAGATACGAGATCATTAACGCCAGCCGTCGGCAAAGGATAGCTGCGGGGAGTGGTACTACGGTACAGGATGTTAATAGGGTGCTCAAAAATTATAGTGACATGTTGAAGATGATGAGTAAAATGCGTGGTCCTATGTTTGGTGGCGGGGCACCTGCCATGAATTTTGGTAAGAAAAAAAGAAAAAAAATGAAAGGGATATCCCGTTAGAAACAAATATCAGTTTAATAGTGAAGTTCTTGTAATAAGTTCAATTTAGCCGTCTAAATATGGAGCACTGGAGCAAATAAGGTCGGGACGGACTTTATCTGCTTAAATATCAATTATAGAGAGGATAAAACGTAATGGCTGTCAGGATTAGATTGAGTCGCTTTGGCCGCAAAAAACAACCATTTTACCGAATCGTTGTACAAAATTCCGAGTCCCGCCGTGATGGCAAGTTTCTTGAAATTGTAGGGACGTATAACCCGATGGTTGAACCAATGGAATTAAATATTCAGCAAGATAAACTGCAAAACTGGCTCGATAAGGGTGCTGAGCCGACAACAACAGTCAAGAGTCTGCTGGCCAGGAATGCAGCTACAGTTTCGGCTGAGTAGCTTTAAACAGATAATATGAAAGAATTGGTTGCCTTTCTGGCAAAATCCCTGGTCGATAGACCTGAACTAGTTGAGGTCCATGAGTCCGATAGGGAAGATGTCGTGGTAGAGGAGTTACGGGTTGCCAAAGACGATCTCGGCAAAGTTATCGGTAAGCAGGGGCGTACTGCCAAGGCAATACGAACCGTGCTATCAGCTGTAGCCATTCAATGTCATAAGAAGGCTAGGCTAGAGATAATTGAGTAAAGCTAATCGTACCCATTGGTCCTGTTCTTTCCGACAATGGCTCTTGCCTCTTACGGGGAGACATGATGATCAAAGCCTGTGATACTGACTCTTCTCCTGTAGAGATTGGTAAGATTGTTAAGGCCCAAGGACTTGACGGTAAATTGAAGGTCAAGGTTTATTCGGGGGACCCGGGAGAACTCGTTTCCTTCACGCATATATATGTGGGAAATAGTAATGCTATAAAGCCTTATACGCTGATCAACAGTCGGAGCAAGGGTAAGTTTGCTATCATCACCTTAGCTGGTATCGTTGACAGGAATGGCTCAGAAGCCTTGGTTGGCCAAGAAATTTGGGTTTTGAAAGATCAGCTGCCACTATTGTCTGCTGATGAGTTTTATTGGCATGATATCGTTGGACTTACCGTACAGACCGAGCAGGGAAAAGAGTTAGGTCGAGTTACTGAATTGATTGCCACTGGGGCTCATGATGTGATGGTGATAATGAGTCGTGATAAAGATGAATATCTCATTCCTTTGATTCAGGAAATTATTGTCCGTCAAGACACGGAGACTGGGGTTCTGGTGATTGCTCCACCTTCAGGACTCCTGGAGATGAATTTGTCCGATGCGATTTGATGTTTTGACTATCTTTCCTAACCTGCTTGTTTCACCGTTAGAAGAAGGAATTATCAAGAGGGCAAAGGCTAGCGGCGCAGTAGAAATTTTCACCCATAATATTCGTGATTATGCCCTTGGCAAGCATGCCATGACTGATGATCGTCCTTTTGGCGGTGGTGAAGGCATGGTGATGAAGCCGGAACCGATAGTGAGTGTCCTTCGGCAACTAAAAGAGGACTACCCTGGAGGGAATGTTATATTTTTAACACCACAGGGACGGCCCTATAGTCAGCAAGTGGCATGTGAATTGGCAGAAAAAGATCATCTTATCCTGCTCTGTGGTCGCTATGAAGGGATAGATGCTCGGGTTGAACATTATATTGATGACGAGATCTCCATTGGTGATTATGTTTTAACTGGTGGAGAATTAGCAGCCTTGATATTGATCGATTCAGTCACAAGACTGCTACCAGGGGTATTAGGGTGCTCGGATTCAGCTGAGTGTGACACGTTCAGTCGAGGACTTCTTAAGTTTCCGCAGTATACTCGACCACGCCAGTTTGAGGGAGCAGAGGTGCCGGCAATTTTGCTATCCGGGGACCATAAATCAATTGCTGAGTGGCGGTTGTTTGAATCGGTGAAGCGGACCAAGGCGCGGCGCCCTGATCTGTTAAAGAATGCCCGTTTTACAGCTCAAGAACAGAAGGTGTTGGGAGCATACGGTCTTGGTAGTTGCGTTCGTGATGGCATCATAGCGGATGATAGCCATTGAAGCTCGACCTTGCCCTTGTACATTTTCCGGTTTTCAATAAAAAGCAGGAAATTATCGGCTCAGCGGTTACTAATCTGGATATCCATGATATTGCTCGAGCTGGAAAGACTTATGGAGTGAGCAATTTTTATATTGTCACTCCTTTTGCAGATCAACAACAGTTGGTCCGTGAAATCATCGCTCACTGGCAACAGGGCTATGGCGCTGAGTATAATCATGATCGGAAAGAGGCCTTTTCCCTTGTTCAGGTAAAGGCCAGTTTAGATGATGTTTATGCCGATTATTGTCGGCAAGGAGTGCAGCGGCCCACAACCTTGGCAACAAGCGCCAGAGGGCATGCGAAGAAGCTTAGTTATGCCGCCCTTCGGCAGCGATTATTTGCTGGTGAACATTGTTTACTTTTATTTGGCACTGGATGGGGGTTGGCCCCTGAAGTGATGACTGAGATGGATGCGGTTCTTCCACCGATTGGCGGGAACACAGCATACAATCATCTCTCCGTACGTTCGGCTTGCGCGATCATCCTTGACCGATTGCTGGGGGAGAGATGAAGAGGTTGGTAGTTATCGTTTGGTAAAGAATTAAGGCAATAGATATAGAACTCTTAAACATGAGAAGGTGATGGAAATGAATGTAATTTCAATGATTGAACGAGAAAATATGCGGTATGACATCCCTACGTTTCGGTCTGGCGATACAGTAGATGTCCATATTCGGATTGTTGAAGGCGCCAAAGAGAGGATTCAGATCTTCAAAGGAGTTGTCATGCGCATCAAACGTGGGACCATGAATGCCAGTTTTACCGTGCGCAAGATATCCCATGGGGTTGGAGTGGAAAAGACTTTTGCCCTTCACTCCCCTAAAATTGAGAAGATTGAAGTCGTAACATTGGGTCGTGTAAGACGATCACGCCTCTATTACTTACGCGACTTGCGTGGTAAGGCTGCACGTATCAAAGAAAGGGGCCTACGCTAAACAATGTATTTTTTTTCTGACCGTTAGGATACACGTGTTCGATCGGAGAGAGGGTCGATAATTAAAATTAATAGGGTTAGGAAACAGTCCTGTTGATCAGTGACGGCATTGAAGGGGTGTTGCAACTCTTCCTCCCCCCCACCCCGTCATGGCAAAGATAAAGGCGCAATAAGTGACACATGTTCGTGAGTCACTATGCGCCTTTATCTTTTCTAATTTGGACCTCTTCGCCATGAGGTGTTATTGCGTTTCATTATTCAAAGATCGTGTTAACTTCTCCCCTTGTTTTTGGCTGTCCATCATCCCCCCAGAGATGGTCATGACAGGCAAGAATACGATTTGCGCACCCAGGAGTGAGTGCAAGGGCCGTATGCGAAAAGAAGAATTTCGTGTTGATTCCCAATTGACCCTTTTCCCTACTTTTCAAGAGAGTGACTCCTTCTCCTTTGAACAGGCGTTGTACCGGCAAGGATATAACGGGATAGCAGGTATAGACGAAGTTGGCCGTGGTCCACTGGCAGGACCGGTGGTGGCGGCGAGCGTCATTTTACCATCAGATTGTGACTACACCCTGTTTAAGGATTCCAAGAAGTTGACCCCTGACTCCCGTGAGCGCTTGGCTGAGGTGTTGACCGAGATTGGTGCGATGGTCGGGATAGGGGTGGTATCCGAGCAGAAGATCGATCAACTGAATATTTTGCAAGCATCCTTGCTGGCCATGAAAAGGTCCATGGAAAATTTAAGGGTGCCGCCGGATTTCCTCTTGGTTGATGGGAAGTTTCCTGTTCCGGTTAGCCTGCCGCAGTTGTATTTAGTCAAAGGTGATTCCCGAAGTGCCTCGATTGCTGCTGCCTCCATTGTCGCCAAGGTCCATCGCGATGATCTGATGCGCAAGTATCATCTCCACTATCCCCAGTATGGTTTTCACCGAAATATGGGCTATCCCACGGTCGAGCATCGTCAGGCCCTTGCCCTTCATGGCCCTTGCCCATTGCATCGTCGAACATTTGCCGGGGTGAAGGGGTTCTATGCGGAAGGACATGACTAAAGCCAGGGGGGAGACGGGGCGACAAGGTGAAGAGTTGGCTGTCCACCATTTGACGCGCCAGGGCTACCGCATTATTGCTCGTAACTTCCGGGTGTCGTGTGGTGAAGTTGATATCATTGCTCAAGACAATGGGGTATTGGTCTTCATTGAGGTCAAGACCAGAACCGGTTCCGGGTTTGGTTCACCTGCCGAGTCCGTAACCTTTCGTAAACGTCAGCAGATCTCCAAGACTGCCCTTGTCTATTTAGGGCACCATAAGCTGACGGACTCGCCGGCACGGTTTGATGTGGTCTCTGTCTCACTTATTCAGGGAGCGGAACCACGCATAGAAGTGATCAAAAATGCCTTTGATCTCTGTTATGCAGGTTAAACTTCCTTGGTGATCGGTGACACCATCACTAGCTGCCGATGCATAATAGACCCGCAAAGAACAAGGCGCTCCATTATGTTTCGTTGGTCATTTTTACCTCCATCAGATTTTAGGCGCGATACTGTCATCGTTTTGATGTAGCGTGAATTTATATGGTTAGAGATAGTCTGCGAGGCATTACCGTGACAAATTCGACCTTGATCGGCATTACCATGGGGTGTCCGGTGGGGATTGGGCCAGAGATTACGCTCAAGTTTCTTGGCTCGTTCCAGGGTGATGACCGGTTGCAGCCGATTGTGATTGGCGATTTGGGGGTCTTCAGCCACTGCGCTTGCACCCTAGGGATTGAGGCGGAGATTATCCCCTGGCAGCCAGGGGATCGCTGTAAGCCAGGGGCGATCATGATTTGTCAGCCTCCTTACGCGGACGGTGTTTTCTTGTCCCCGAGCGATTTGCGTTGGGGACAACCTTCCCAATCAACTGGCTTGGTGATGGCGGCCGCCATTGAGCAAACGGTGCGTCTGGTCCAGAGTGGCGACCTGGCCGCCATGGTGACCTGTCCCATTACCAAATCTGCCTTGCACGAGGCTGGCTTCCATTTCCCAGGTCATACCGAGATGCTGGCCGCCTTGTGCCAAACCTCGGAGTATGCCATGATGATGGCGGGCGGCTCCCTCAAGGTCACGCTGGTGACCATTCATCAAAGTCTGGCCACAGTGGCTTCGGCCTTGACGAAGGAGGGGATCTTGCGCCTGATCGATCTCACCGGGATATCCTTGATTAAGGATTTCGGTGTGCCTGAACCCCGTTTGGTCGTGGCTGGGCTTAACCCCCATGCCGGGGAGAGGGGGCTCTTTGGCGATGAGGAGGGTAGGGTTATTACCCCGGCAGTCGCCTTGGCACGGAGTAGAGGGTGGCAGGTGGACGGACCATTGTCACCTGATACGGTTTTCCATAAGGCGGTTTTAGGCCACTATGATGCTGTCATCTGTATGTACCATGATCAGGGGTTGATCCCCTTTAAACTTCTACACTTTGCCGACGGGGTCAATGTGACCATAGGTCTGCCCATTGTCAGGACCTCGGTGGACCATGGCACGGCCTACGATATCGCCGGACAGGGCAAGGCCGATCCTGCCAGTCTACAGGAGGCCTTCCGCATGGCAGGGGAGATCGTTCGCAATCGACAGAGGTCAAAAGGTGACGGACAGGCGCAAGGCTCGGGGCCATCGTCAGCGATGCCTTTTGATGCTAACGTTCGATCCCAGCTGGTGGCCAAGGCATCAAAGGTGGCCGGGTGATGACTGGCGAAATGGAAAGGAAAGGGCGTCTGATCGCCTTTGAAGGGATCGATGGCACGGGCAAGTCCACTCAGGTCATCAAGCTGGCTCAACTTCTGCGTCAGCATGGCCGCGAGGTGGTGGTCACTCGCGAGCCAACAGATGGTGTTTATGGTCAACGGATTAGGCAGTTGTATCAGGCCAGAGATTCTGTCCGCCGCCAGGATGCGCTCGACCTGCTTTTGGCTGACGGAGAAAAAGTGGCGGCTGTAAGCGACAGACAGGATTTAAGTTACCATTTTGACGTGCTTCAGGAAAAAGAGATAAACGCTTTTACTACCCCGGGCGGATATATTTACATAAACGACGGCCTTTTGGATAAGATTGATTCGGATGATGAATTGGCCTGCGTGATAGCTCATGAGATAGGGCATGTCGCGGCAAGGCACGCCGTCAAAAAGATGCAGGCAGCTATGGGCTACAACATATTGATGATATTGACAATAGCCGGCACAAAAAGCGCGGATATGCAGCGCATGGTAAATACCACTTTTCAACTGGTATATCTGGGCTACAGCAGGGAAGACGAATTGTTAGCCGATAAGCTGGGGATGAAATACGCAAAGAAGGCCGGTTATGACCCCG
>CAYSFY010000200.1:6420-8035 GCA_964430285.1 uncultured Desulfobulbia bacterium | reverse complement strand
CTCCTACCGATTCACACGCCAGCACTGAAAGCCCAGACAACTTGGCTGAGAATCCTTTATAGCCACGTTCGTTATTGTTTGCCGCCCCCACCGCGCGACTCTTGCCGCGCTCGGCAACGGTTGCCTCCGTACTGTGGCCCGTTGCCTCCCTCCTCGCACCCCCTCCGTTTACGGCGCCTGTTAGCGTAAACCCGCGATAAACGGCCCCACGGCCCGGGGCCCCTCCCGATCCACCAAGCGGATGGTCTCGCTACCGATGACCGCGATCTCGGCGCGGCCGCGGATGGCGGCCACGTCCTCCCGATCCTTGATGCCGAAGCCCACGGCCAGCGGCATGCCGGCCTGCTTGCGGCAGCGCCTGATATAGCGATCAAACTCCTCGTCAAAGGAGGTGGCGCTACCGGTCACCCCGCGCCGGGCCACGCAGTAGATGAAGCCGTCGGCCACCGCGGCCAGCTCCCGCATGCGCTCATCGGTGCTGGTGGGGGCAAAGATCAGGATGGGGGCGATATCGTACTTCCGAGCCAGCTTCAGGAAGCTCTCCCCCTCCTCCGGCGGCAGGTCGGGGACGATGAACCCCTGGATGCCCATGCGCGCCGCCTCCTTAAAGAACTCCTCCTCCCCATATTTGAACAGGATGTTGTAGTAGGTCATGAACAGAAAGGGGATGGAGTGGGTGGCCACCATCTCCGCCGCGAACTCGAGACAGTCGCGGACCTTGGTGCCCAGGGTCAAGGAGTCCTGGTTGGCCTTGATGATCACCGGGCCATCGGCCATGGGTTCGGAGAAGGGGATCTGCATCTCGATCAGGTCCACGCCGCTCTCCACCATCTGTTGGATCACCTCGCGGTTGGCCGCAAAGGAGGGGTAGCCCAGCACGATGTGGGTCATGAGCAGGATCTCCTTCCCCTGCAAGGCCTTCTCCACGTTACTCTTGAGCCGCATACTCCCTCCCCTTTTCGATGATGAACCGCTTCCAGGACGGGTCCTGGAAGGCGTTGGCAATGGTGAAGATGTCCTTGTCACCCCGGCCGGACATGTTGATGATCACCGCCTGATCGGGCGCCAGCGTGCCGGCCTCCTTGTAGGCCTGGACAAAGGCGTGGCTGGACTCCAAGGCCGGGATGATCCCCTCGTTTTTCACCGTGGTGTCCAGGGCCGTCATCACCTCTTGGTCGGTGGCCGCCTCAAAGCGGACCCGGCCCCGTTGCCACAGGTCGACCAGGATGGGGGAGACCCCCACGTAGTCGAGCCCGGCCGCCACTGAGTGGGTGTCCCGCATCTGACCATCCGCGTCCTGGAGGAACATGGTCTTGTACCCCTGGGCCACACCGGCCGAACCGTCCTGGCCCGCCAAGCGCGCGGCGTGGAGGCCGCTCGTCAGGCCATGACCGCCGGCCTCCACCCCGATCAGCTCCACCTCCGGCCGGTCCATGAACCCCTGGAAGATGCCCATGGCGTTGGAGCCGCCGCCCACGCAGGCGGCCACGTGGTCGGGCAGCTTGCCGTGTTTGGCCTGGAATTGCTCGCGCGCCTCGCGGCCGATGATGCTCTGGAAGTCGCGCACCATCATCGGGTACGGGTGCGGGCCGACCACGGAGCCGATGGCGTAGAT
>CAYSFY010000200.1:0-6410 GCA_964430285.1 uncultured Desulfobulbia bacterium | reverse complement strand
TGGAGCCGCCGCCGACGCAGGCGTAGACCCGGGCCGGCAGGGCGCCGAATTGTCGTTCGATCTGTTCCCTGGCCTCCAGGCCGATGATCGATTGGAACCAGGCCACCATCTCCGGAAAGGGGTGGGGACCGCAGACCGTGCCCATGACGTAGTGGGTGGTGTCCATGTTGGTGACCCAGTCGCGGAAGGCGGCGTTGATGGCGTCCTTCAGGGTTTTGGAGCCGGAGGTGACTGGGATCACCTCGGCCCCCAGCTTCTCCATCCAGAAGACGTTGGGCCGCTGGCGGTTGACATCCTCCTCGCCCATGTAGATGGTGCAGGCAAAGCCGAACTTGGCGGCCATGGTGGCGGTGGCCACCCCGTGCTGACCGGCCCCGGTCTCGGCGATCACCCGTTTCTTGCCCATGCGCCGCACCAACAGACCCTGGCCCATGACGTTGTTGGCCTTGTGGGCACCGGTATGGTTCAGGTCCTCGCGCTTGATGAAGATCTGGGCGCCGCCGAGCTTCGTGGACATGTTCTCGGCGTGGGTCAGCGGGGTCGGCCGGCAGGAGTACGTGGACATCAGGTCGCAGTACTCTTGCCAGAAGGCGGGGTCGTGGCGGACTTGGCGAAAGGCCCGGTTGAATTCGCGAAAGGTCTCGTGCAGGACCTCGGGGATAAAGGCCCCGCCCCACGCGCCGTAGTATCCTGGTTTCATAGGGGATAGTGGAAGGGTAAAGGTTGAAGAGGATAGCGTTAACGCTGATGATAGTAGTGGAGGAGATAATTATTACCCTGTCTCGTTGGTGCTGTAAACGGGAATCTGTGCCGGCATCAGGCAGCAGGGGTGGATCTTCTCCCGCGATCTTTACCCCTTCTCCGCTAACTTGCCCCGGCACGCCCGGGCGAAATCCTCCGGGTAGTGGCCGCAGATGAAGCGGAGTTGGGCCTCGCTGAAGGCCCCGGGGGCGTAAGGGAGTTTGGGCAGGAAGGAGTAGAGGAGCCGTTGGTCGGTGGCGACCCCGAACCGTTTGGCGAACTCGATGGTGGTGATCATGCGGGCGCCCAAGGCGGAGAGGGTCCGCATGGCGATGAGCATGGCCCGGTCCAGCGAGCGGCGGGTCTCGGCATCGGCCTCCAGGATGTTGCCCACCGGCTGTATGGTCATCAGCTGCAACTCCCACTGGGAGGTCTGGGCCTTGGGCACAAAGAGGCAGACGTGGTCGTCGGCGTGGACGAGCAGGCTTGCCTCCCGGTCGTCACGGCCGTCGGTGCGGCGATTGCCGCGGATGGCGGCGAGGTAATCGTTAAAAAAGGAGGAGCCGGTGCGCGTGGCGTAGTCGAGGATAAACTCGTGGATCAGATCGCCGCAGCCGTAGGGAGGATACTGTTCGCCGGTTTGGTCGTGGGCCGGGATGGCGGCGGGCACCATGGCGAACTGCTGGTGGATCATCTGGTGCGAGGCGTGCAGGCGGTAGCCGTTGGCCGCGCAAGCAAAGCCGTAGTTCCAGCCCCAGAGGGTAGTGGAGAAGGGGAGGGTGTTCGGCCCGGAGACGGCCAGCCGCTGGTTGATCGCCAGGCGTAACCCCTCCAGCTCGTCGGGGCTTATCAGGCGGCGAGAGGCGTTGACCGCAACCCCCAGGTCGTGGGCCAGGCGGCAGAAGGTGCGTTGGTAGTAGAGGTGGCGCAGACCGGTGAGGTCCAAGGGGGAGAGGTCCTCAATGCGGTAGCGGATGGCGTCGTTGGCCATGTTGGCGGCGTAGTGGCCCCAGGGGATATAGCTGTTGCGCCGCAGGTACTCGAAGACATGGCTCTCCTCCGTGCGCCACTCGCCCACGATCTCGCTCCCCCCCTGGACACCCGGCCTCAGGACCATGGCCTCTTTATAGACATCCGGGAGATGGGGGTTGTTGACCAGGACCTCGAACAGCTCGTGATCCTGGATAATGGCCTTGGGGGGGGAAGCGTGCTGGCGCCGGTAACGCAGACCGCGGGGGGCGCCGTCCTCCGCCGTGAAGAGCAGGTGGCAGGCCTGGTCCGCCAGGATGATGAGGTCGTTGGGGTCGGTGGAGTGGGCGGCCAGGGCCATGCGCACGGCCTGGGGCAGGTCGGCGAACAGGGTGGCGCGCTGGTTGCTGTCCAGCCCCTTCCCCAGCCATTTCTCCAGGACCTGGCTCATGGAGGCGGGCGCTGGTGGCGTAAGGACAATGGTCTCCGGGTGGTCGACCTTGCTTTCGGCCCAACTGCGGGTGATAAAGGTGGCGCCCCGGAAGGGGAAGGGGTTGGCAATCTCGTAGATCCAGTCGGCAGCCGGCTCCTCCACCTCCCGGGGTGGGAAGTTTCGCTGGTTGTCCGGGATGGAGCCGTCGGTGGCGAGACCCAGCGGGGCCGGGTAGTCGTTGACCCGGAGATTGGCAACGGTGTAGGCCGGGCGATGGACGCCGACGAGGAAGGTGCCTTCAGGGGTGACGCAGGTACGCATAGGCTTGTCGGTCATGGCTTGGGGGGGGTAAATTCCCCCTCCCCTTGCGGGAGGGGGTTAGGGGGTGGGGGTCCTCTCTACCGCATGGCGGCGGATCACATCCAACACGCCATCACTATTCATCAACACATCATTATTCCAGAAGCGGACAACTGTAAAGCCGTTCTTACGCAGGCAGGCATCCCGCTGGGCATCGTACTCATGACGCTCCGCGTGCTGCCCGCCATCGAGCTCGATAACCAGCTTGGGGGTGAAGGAGACAAAGTCGACAATATACCCTTCGATGGGTTGCTGCCGACGAAATTTGATGCCGTCGAGTTGGCTGTGGCGAAGATGCCGCCACAGGAGCCGCTCCGCATCGGTGGTGTGGTTGCGCAGTTCTTGGGCACGGGGGATGAGTGGGTTTTTGGGTTTCATGTTCCTTCCCCCACCCCCTAACCCCCTCCCGCAAGGGGAGGGGGGATCACTCCGCGGCAGGCGTGGCACTCGCTGCGTTGGGCCAGGATCGCGGCAAGGGCCTTGGTGAAACCATCGACATCCTGCCGAGCGTAGCAGCTGCCCAGGGCCGCGCTGGTCGCGATCAATTCCGGGTAGGCGGCATCGCCAAAGCCCGGGTAGGAGACCATCATCGCGACTTGGTCAATAAACTCGGTCACGTCTTGCCGCGTGGGCAGCACCCCGTCTTGGGCCGCCTGCTTAAGCCGCTTCACGGTTGCCTGCATCCTCTTTTTCAGGGGCCGGAACTTCTCCTCCAGCAGCCGCTTCCTCTCCATGGTATCGGGTCAGGGGAGAAAAAAGAGGTTGAACAGGCCGAGGATAAAGCCCAACAGGCCACCGAAGAGGTTGATGTACTTGAACTGCTCCTCCATGATGCCGAGCAGCAGTCTCTCCAGGCGCAGGAGGTCCAGGGAGTCCACCTTGCGGGTGACGATGCGCTGGATATTGACAAAGTCCACCAGCCGTGGCACCTCCTCCAGCAGCAGGGCGTGGCTTTGTTGCTGGAGATAGTCGCAGATGCCGCTCTGCACCTCCTTGGGCAACAGCTTGGCCAGGGGGCCCAGGGGTTGGCCCAGGATGTGGCGGTCCACCAGGGAGCTGAACAGGTCATCCAAGATGCGTTTGGTCTTGGATGAGCGGATGACGGTCATCACCTCGCCGGCGGTCCAGGCCCGGCCCTGCTCCAAGGCCGCCTCGCCAAAGAGGTCGCTCAGGATGGCCCGGCCCGGCCGGCCGCTCTGGCCCTCCAGGGCCTGATGCAGCATGGCGGTGAGGGCGGCCCCAGTCTGGGGCGACTTGAGAATGGAGAGGGCCTGGCGCACCAGCCCCTCCCGCAGCGGGTCAATGCTCTCCGGGGGCAGGAGCGCGAGCAGCTCCCCCAGGGGCCGGCTCATCAGGGCGGTGGCCTTTTCCGCGAGCACCTCCCGCGCCCGGGCCCGGGTCAGGTCGTTGTTGAGCCATAGGGCGATCTCGTCGCCCTTGTCGGCCAGGTACTCATTGACCTTGGTCTCGATCAACTCCGGGGAGAGGAAACCGCTGATCAAGGAGGCCATCGGCCCCATGGAGCCAACAAAAGAGTGGATGGCTCGGCCCAGGGTCTTCGCCATCTGCTCCCGCATGGCGGGCTCGGCGGCATACTGGGCCGCCTTGGCCAGCACCCCCGGGGTCTCGTGGTCCAACAGGTCGATGAGCATGGCGGTGAACTCGTGGGGCAGCAGGTCTTGCATGGACTTGCCCTGGTTGATGGCCGCGGCCAGGTGGGCATCCAGGTAGCCACGCAGCCACTCCTCGGCCCGGTCACCGGCAATGAGCTGTTCCCAGGTCTGGTCGAGGAAGGTGAACAGGTGCGCCTGGTGCTCGGAGGTGAGCCAGCTCTCCAGGGGCCGGGCCAGAAAGGTCTCGATGTGGGTGGCGATGGTGGCCCCCAGGCCGCTGCCGAACTCCGGGCTGTCCAGGTAGCCGTGGATGATCTTCAGGGTCCGCCAGCGCAGGACATTGACCCCGGCCAGGAAGGAGGCGGCGAAGCGCTTGGGGATGATGGAGGGCAGGGGGCCCAGGTCGCTGTGCAAGAGTTCTTGTACCCGGGTGTGGATCATGGTCTCCAGCTCGCGCTTAAAGGCGGCCTCGGTCAAGGCCTTGCCGATATCCTCGCTGGTCAGCAGTTGCGCCCCCACCATGCGGCCGATGTTGACTGCCAGTTCATGGCGCTTGCCCGGGATGACCCCCGGCGTCATCGGGAGCCGGACCCCGAACAGACGCCAGGGTTTCAGCGGACGAAAGAGCATCTTGATGGCGATGGCGTTGGTGACCCAGCCGATGAAGGCCCCGAGCAGGGGTGGGGAGAGGGTGGCGATGAGGTCCATTTTAGGTTGTTTAGGCTGTAGGCTGAAGGCGGTTAGGTAAAAAAAGGGGGGACATGTTGGCGTTGGCGAATTTTATAGCTCGTGTTCCGCTGTTGCTGACAGGCTAAATACCTATAGCCTAACACCCTGTTACTGGAGCAGGATGCGGCCCAGGGTCTGGTCCACGGCCAGGGCCTGTTCCATCCTGGCCTGGAGAAACTCCGGAGAGAGGTAGGCGCGACTGGTCTCGATGATGGCGCACAGCCCGGTGATGTCGGCTGCCGTTGCGGCGGCCATGACCGCTTGCAGGTTGTGGTGGAAGGTGTCGACGATGGTGTTGCCTTCCCCCTTGGCCGCCAGGATCTCGGCATAGGTCTGCGGGTTCTGGGCGTGGACCCGGGCCATGGCCAGGATGCCGTACAGAGAGGTGAGGGTGGAGTGGCTGGCGATGTCCGCGGGCTGGATCTCCTTGTCGCGCAGGGTCATGGCCAGGGCCAGGGAGATGGCGGTGGGCAGTTTCTGGCTGACCCCCATCAGCAGGTCGTGCTTGCCAGGGGTGTCCTGGAAGATCTCGGCCCCATGCTTGTAGAGAAAGGCCTCGAACTCGCTGCACAATAGGCCGCTCCTGCTGGTGCGCACCACGGCGGCGTTTTTGTCCTTCATGGTGGCGGCATTGGGCCCCCAGAGGTTATGGACCAGCATCACCTCCACCCCGGGCGAGGTGGCGGTAAGGGCCGCGTCGATGGTCTCCTCCGCCTCGCCGGCCAGCAGGATCAGGGCCTGACCATCCTTGAGCAGGGGGGCGTAAGCGCGGACAGTGGCGGCGGTGGCGCTGATGGGCACGCAGATGGCCACCACCTCCACCTGCGGGATCATGGCCTCGGGCCGCAGTGGGGTGGAACGGCCGCAGAGCTCGGTGTGGTACCCTTCGTTGCGCAAGCGCTCCATGAACCACTGACTCATGGCGCCGGTGCCGATAAAGCCGATGCCCTTGATGTGCCGGGTCCGCATCTCGACCCGGGGATAGCTGCCCAGGACCTTGACCGGCCGGGCCTCCTGGATGACATCCCGCTCCAAGCGCGCGAGGACGCGCACGATGGCGGGGTCGTCCTTGTGGCCCTCCACCTCCAGGTAGACCCGAAGCTTCTGGGTCTTGACGTCACTCTCCGAGCGCAGGTCGATGAGGTTGATGCCGCGCTTGGAGAATTCGCCCAGGATGTCGTAGAGCAGCCCCACCCGGTCGCGCAGGGGTTGGGTGAAGAGGGCAGTGGCGTCGTGGCCGCTGGCAACGGTCATGGTGGGGCCGATCACCGCGAAGCGCGTGCGGTTGTGGGGGGCGACCTCCCGCTGGCGCAGGGTGAGGCCGTGATCGCGGATAACCCCCTCGTGGTCGATGACCCCATGGCTGGTCAGCCCCAACCGTTTGATCTCGGCGATCTGGGCCTCCAGGTCCTTGACCGCCAGGATGCCGGCCTGGGGATAGTGGCTGGAGATGAACTCCTCGCACTGATGGATCATGTCAGGGGTGCCCACCAGCACGGCGAGCGGGGTGGTGGCGTCGATGGCCCCCAGGGAGAGCTGGATGGGGAGGACGATATTGTCGATCC